>JAGOMJ010000060.1 GCA_017993615.1 Smithella sp.
TATTCGGCGCAAACAAGAACGTCTTTGGCGATGGTGAAAAGATTCCGTACCGCGACGTCAGGAGGGGCACCAAGCCCCTGAAGGAACTTCAGGGGGATCCTGAACCGCGCGAACCTTTTTCCGTCTGGCTTTTCAAGACCGGGTCGAAAGCAGAACCCCTTAAAGCGGGGGACGCCCGGTCGCTTGCACTCGCTGCGACGGCAAAGGAAATGGCCCGACTGATCGACGGAGGAATGCGGGGCACCATCCAGATAGGCGATGAGAACTTGCAGCCGCGTGATATCGCTGTTCTCGTGCGCACAAAGGCGCAGGGAAGACAGGTTAAAGAGGCACTTGCGGATTATGGCATCGGCAGTGTGGATCTGACCGAACGCAGTGTTTTTGCAACCGTTGAAGCTGAAGAAATGAAGACCGTCCTGCGGGCGATCGCCGAGCCATCTCAAGCCGGGCTTTTGCGGGCGGCGTTGTCCACGATGCTGCTTGGATTCGGCAGCAGGGAGCTGGCCGATCTGAATGCCGATGAGACCGAATTTAACCGGATTGTCGGACAGGTGAATGAATACCGGCAGGCATGGCTCGGCAGCGGTTTCGGCGCCATGTGGCGCAGGCTGATTGCACAGGAGAGGGTTATCGAACGGCTTTTGCCGCTGAAGAACGGGGAGAGAAAAATAACCAACCTGATGCACCTGATGGAACTTGCAACAGGTGCAGAGGAGACGCACCGCGGCATTGAAGCGCTTTTGCGCTGGCTGAGTGAAAAGCGTTCCGCCGGGGACGAGGAGGATGTGGCGCAGCTGAGGCTGGAAAGCGACGAAAATCTTGTTCAGGTCGTCACCAAACACAAGGCCAAAGGCCTGGAATGGCCGATTGTCTTTTGCCCGTTCGTCTGGAGCGACCGCAGCCGGTCATTGAAGGATGAGGTCTGCACCTATCACGAGGGCGATACCCTGGTGCTTGATTATGCAACCGACGACGAAAAAAAGAAAAAACAGGAAGACGAGGCCGACGAAGAACGGGTGCGACTGATTTATGTTGCGCTGACGAGGGCGGCAAACCGCTGCTATATTGTCGCTGGTCCTTTCTGGCAACCGTCGGGAAAGGGTGCAACGGAAAAAAAGGCGAAGAAGAGCATCCTGAACTGGATCGTCGCCGGCGATGAGATAAAACACGGCGTGTGGGCGGAAAAAAAAGAGGTGACCGTTGATTCCATGCATCAGGCATGGCAGAGACTCCTGACATCAAACAAAGGGATCGGAGGGATTCCGTGGCCGGATAAAAAAGAGACAGTCCGTCCGGTTATTTGCAAAGAGAAGAGAAAATATGAAGCCCGGAAGGTCGGCAGACTGCCGGGTGTGGCCTGGAAAATATCCAGTTACTCATCGCTTACCGCCTCCTCCCTTGAAGGAGGAAGGCAACACGAACCGGCGACACAGGATTATGACGTCATCCCCCTTGCGATTGAAGATCATGATCCGCCTCAAGTCCTCCGGGCAAAGCTTTCGGGCGATATCATCGATTTTCCGGCCGGTACCACAACAGGACATTGTCTGCATGCCGTTTTCGAAAGGATTGACTTTCAGGACGAAAGCGGATGGAAAGACATCATCACCAACGTGCTGGCGAATTATCCGCCGGTGGATGCCTTAGAAAAGCGCGATGATCAGGTCAGCCGGATTCACGGTATGCTGAAAGATGTCATGAGCACCCCTCTGCCAACCGGGTTTAAACTCGGCGACGTTGCCAGGGCAAAAAGATTTTCCGAATTCGAGTTCGCCTATTCGGTACGTCACCTTGATCACGCAAAACTTAAGAATCTTCTCGACAAACACGGCTGCCGGATTCCCCCGCTGGATTTTCCCGATCTCGAAGGTTACCTGCGGGGTTTCATTGATCTTGTCTTTGAACACGCGGGCAAATGGTACGTACTGGATTGGAAATCGAACAAGCTGGGCATCAGTGCCGCGGAGTATTCCCGGTCGTCCGTCGATGAGGCAATGTTCAATCATGCCTATGAATTTCAGGGCCTGATCTATCTTATCGCTCTTCATCGTTACTTGAAACTGCGTATCAGCAAATATGATTACAGCCGGCACATGGGAGGCATTCTGTATCTCTTTGTCCGTGGCGTTCGTCCGGCATGGCCTTCGGCAGGTATCTGGCATAAACTGCCCGAGCCGGCGCTGATCGAATCACTGGATGCCCTGTTCTCTTCAGAAAACCGGAGGACCGTATAGCGTTGATGAGAAAACATGAAAACATACCTGCGGCCGATTATGCATCGCCCCTGTCCAGGGGACTTGCGGATTTTCTGAAGCGCCTTTCTTTGACCCTTGGTGCTACGGAAGAGGCGGCGCGCACAGCGGGCGATGCCGCCAGGGCGTGCGCTCAAGCCCTGGCCGAAGGCGATGTCTGCGCGAATTTCTCTCTGCTGGCCGCAGCGGAAGGCAAGCCGGCACAGGATGTACGAAAGCTGCTGGATGCTTCTTTGGTGGCCTCATCCGCCGGGGCGGATAAAAAATTGCCCCTCGTGTATGACGATGAAGGACAAATCTACCTGTACCGGTACTTTGCCTATGAGCGGAAACTGGCCGATGCAATTATCAGGCGGTTACCGGGGCCCGCGGCGCGGACAGTCAGCGCCGAATCGCGACAGTTTCTCGAAAAACGGTTTGCGGAAAATGCAAGGGAACTATCCGGCCGGCCGGACTGGCAGAAAATTGCGGTAGAAATGGCATTCACGAACCGCCTGACGATCATCAGCGGAGGACCCGGTACCGGCAAAACAACCATCGTAACAGCCCTCATCGCGGCACTGGCGATAAATGATCATCCCCCGCGAATCGCGCTTGTCGCGCCGACCGGCAAAGCGGCGGCAAGAATGGAAGAGTCGATGCGCAGTCAGATGAGCACACTTGACGCGGAGTTAAGGAAACGCATGCCCGAGCGGGCCTCCACCATTCATATGCTGCTGGGAGCCAGCCCGGCTGGCAATACGTTCCGCTTTAACGAAAACAACCCCCTGCCCTATGATTTGATTGTCGTCGATGAAGCATCCATGATTGATTTATCCTTGGCCTCAAGGCTGTTTTCCGCACTGCATCCGGATACTGGAATTGTTTTGCTGGGGGATAAGGATCAGTTGGCGGCGGTCGAAGCCGGAGCGGTATTCGCAGAACTGGCGCAGCAGACATCGGTTCCTGACAATATGGACAAGCTTTCGACAGGAAGCGGCACACCACCTCTCAACGCTCAACCAAACGAGAAAGGGCCGTTGTCCAGTTGTGTTGTCTGGCTCAAGGAGAATTACCGGTTCAGCGCAGCGTCGCCCATAGCTAAAGTGGCGGGCCTTGTCGTTAACGGTGAGGGGGAACAACTCATCGAATGGCTTCAAAATGAAAAAGGGGATAACATCAAGTGGGAAGCCTTTGATGAAGGACTGCCGTCGCGTGTTGTAGGGGCTCTTGTCAAGGGGTTTGAACCGTTTGTTGAGGCGGTAAATCAGGGCGATCCGGAGAAGGTGCTTGCCGCTTACGAAAAATTCTGCGTCCTTTGCGTCATCCGTAACGGCAGACGGGGTGTCAACGGTATCAATGACGTCATAGCGCGGCAGTTACGCCTGAAGATATCGGGAGAAGGACCTGGTGAGGGGCCTTGGTATGACGGTCGTCCGATTATGATTACGGAGAATGATTATGGCCTTGGGGTATTCAACGGCGACATCGGTGTGGCCCTCAAGACGAAAGACGGTCATCGTCGCGTCTGGTTCATGGACAAAGACGGAGGGTTGCGTTTTGTGCCTCCTTCTTCCTTGCCGGCTCATCAAACGGCTTTCGCCATGACGGTGCATAAAGCCCAAGGGTCAGAATTCGAAAATGTCTCGCTTATTCTGCCCGAGCAGGACACCCCCGTGTTGACCAGGGAACTTATCTATACGGCGGTTACCCGCGCGAAGAAGACTCTTCTTATATACGGCAGCGCGGACATTCTGAAGCTGGCCGTAGGCCGTCCAACATCGCGTCGCAGCGGCCTGGCGAAAAAAATTAGTACGCCGCCATGACCGCCGACACGGACCGAATCCGGCAATCTTTCGACGCCCCCCCCTCTGTAGAACACAACCCAAGCCGTTTTTTCAAACCCCGGCGCGTAAATATTTTTGGAGAGACGGCTGAGAGTTTTTCTTCGGCTAATGTTCAGGAAATTTTTTTATGAAGGGAAATTGTACTGGCGCAGCAGATCGGCAAACTGATCCGGTGCAACAGGCTTGCTGAAATAAAATCCCTGCATTTCGTCGCAGATTTTCTCCCGCAGGAAATGATCCTGTTCCAGTGTCTCCACACCTTCGGCAACAATATTAAGGCTCAGCGTCTTGCCCATGGCAATGATGGCTTCAATGATCGCCTTGTCGTCGGAATCATGAGGAAGATTACGGATGAACGATCTGTCCACCTTGAGGGTATCGATAGGGAGATGCTTGATCTGGGAAAGGGATGAATAGCCGGTGCCGAAATCATCAAGGGCAAGGCGCACACCCATCTCCTTTATTTTGGTCAGCACACCGATCAGGCGTTCGGGTTTGAACATGATCATGCTTTCCGTGATTTCCAGCTCCAGAAGATTCGGCGACATACCGGATTCGTCCAAAGCATTTTTGATATCTTCTAGAGCCTTATCATCCATCAACTGACGAAGCGATAAATTGACCGCCACCCGGATGGGCGGCAGGCCCTGGCGCTGCCAGGCGACGTTCTGTACGCAGGCGGTTTTTAAGACCCACCGGCCGATGGGCACGATGATGCCGGTTTCTTCGGCGACCGGAATAAATTGGGTCGGCGTGATGGACCCCAGCTGCGGGCTGTTCCAGCGCAGCAGGGCTTCCACACCCGTGATCGTGCCGGATTTGAAGTCCATCTTGGCCTGATAATCCAGATACAATTCGTGGCGTTCCAGCGCCCGGCGCAGATTGGTTTCGATGGAAAAACGCTCGTAGGACTGCGACTGAATGTTCTGTGAATAAAACTGGTAGTTGTTCTTCCCTTCTTCCTTGGCAAAGTACATGGCCATATCCGCTTTCTTCATCAGGGTCTGTTCATCCTCTCCATCCGTAGGGTACACACTGATGCCGATGCTCGATGTGACGCGGCATTCTTCACCCAGCAGAACCATCGGTTTCATGACGGTGCCGAGGATTTTCTGGGCGACGATGGCGACGTTGGCCAGGTCGGTTACATCCTCGATGAGGATGATGAATTCATCGCCTCCCAGACGTCCGACTACATCTTCTTTATCCTTGGGGCGTCCGATCACGTCAGCGGCGCGCAGGGTTTGCCGAAATCGTTTGGCCATCTCTTTCAATAGTCTGT
This sequence comes from Smithella sp., assembly GCA_017993615.1. GTDB lineage: Bacteria > Desulfobacterota > Syntrophia > Syntrophales > Smithellaceae > Smithella. Next base: position 5,361 of record JAGOMJ010000060.1, read on the forward strand.
CGCCGGCATCATGCCCCATGGTGTCATTGATGATTTTGAACCGGTCGAGATCAATAAAGAGAAGCGCCAGCTGACGCTTGTTGCGTTTGGCGGACTTAATGGCCTGATTCAGCAAATGGTTGAACATCATGCGGTTGGGCAACTGGGTCAGATTATCGTGTGTTGCCAGGTATTGGATCTGCGCCTCGGCGCGCTTACGTTCGGTCACATCGCGGCTTTCGCCCAGGATGGATAAAGGTTTCCCATTTTTATCCTGAATGAAACTTAACGTGGTATCGAGCGATATGAGACGACCGTCCTTGCAGCGAAATTCAACTTCCAAGGAACGCTTATAGTCGGGCGGGGGGGGGACAATCTCCGCCTTGGCCATTTCCTCTGAAAACATTTCCAGCGCTTTTTGGAAAGATTCTTCGGTGAGAAGTTTATCCAGGGAGATCTCTTTAATCTCGGTAAACGTGTATCCTGATGCCTTCTCCGAAGACGGGCTGAAATATTGAAACTTCAAGTTCAGATCGAAGAGCCACACCTGGTCGGTCATATGATCCGCCAGAAGACGGTATTGTTCCTCGGCACGCTTGCGCTCGGAAATATCCCGGCTGACGCCCAGAACCCCGGTGATGTATTGTTCCTTGTCTCTGACCAGGGAAAACTTGGTTTCCGTCCACACGGGATTTCCGTCTTTCCGGTTGATTTCCAGGAGCAGGGTTCTCTCAGGGGAATCCTGGCTTTTGGATTTGCCCATCTCCATCATTTCGGACAACGTTTCCATCGCGGTGTCCAGGGAGGTGGGCGCAAAGGAATCGGCAAGATTCTGTTTCATTACGTCTTCCGGTTCGTAGCCTCTCAGGGTTTTGACCGACGGACTGACATAGGTGTAGATCAGATTCATATCCACCACGAAAATAACATCTTTGATGTTGTCCGTCAGCCGCTCGATGGTCGTAAGGGCATTGGTTATGCTGGCGCGGAGTCCGTTGATGTATCCGCCGATCATGGCAAACCACGGCAGAATAATGGCCAGGACGATAATGTTCAATAAATCCAGTTTGGGATTGATCAATTCCGGGTGCAGCTTGTAAACAAGAAAAATAACAGCCGAATAGTTAACCAACGCGTATAACGACAACAGCAGGAACTGCCGGACGCGCAACCGGAAAAATCCGAACACGAGCACAACCATGTAAACGAGAAGGCACGCGCCTCTGGCCTCGTAGGCATAGTACATGACCACCATAATCCAGAAGGTGGCAATCACCATTTGAAGAAGAGTCAGACTCGGATCTTTGGCTTTTTTATTGAATCCGGTTCTGAACACGGCATACAGAAGAATATTGACAACAATATTTGCGGTGACTCCGGCAACCAGGATGGATAACGGCACTTTTGTCAGTCCCAGTAAATAACTGGCAATGGTAATGGCGTTCCACATCACATACGCGCCAAAAGCGATGAGGAAGCGCTTGATTCTTAAAGTCTGATTGTAGTCATTTTCAGGAAAGATATTGATCATGAATATTTTTTTATTACCGCAACATCTCCCTTTCTGGATTGAAACAAATATACTCAAAAAAAGTTGTTAAGTAAATCATTTAATAGACCCGGATTGCCTCGCCCTCCCTCGGCCAATCGGGATTGCAGGGGGCCCATCGCATTTCCGGTGATCAACAGACGGATCACAAACGACGCCTGTTGTTGAGCATTGCTAAATTCCAGGCTGATCATCATTGACATATTCAGAACTTGGTAATATAAATGCGCATCAAAAAAATTTTCAGGGGTGTGAACATCGGTGCATGCCGGTCCGGCACGCGACTTGCGAACAACCAGGGGGCGTTGAAACGGATTGCAGTAAGACACTCTTTTTTTGAAATAATCCGGACAGTCGGCAAACACAACGAACCGGCTTATAAAGGAGAATATATATCTTCAGTATAATTCCCAAAGACGATCGCAAGCAGGCGTTGAGAATCAAAAGATTTTTCATCGCCTTCTCATCGTACGTCATGATTTGTTCTCTGGTGATCCTCGGCTATATTCTGGGATTTTCCCCCGTTCCTTTGCGCGTACTGGTTGTTTCCCAGCTGGGGATTCTGGCCTGTAATATTATATTATATGTAATGTTCAGGACCGGATTGAACAAAAGATTCAAGGATCCCAGTCTGACGCTTCTCCAGATCGTAATCGCCACGTGCTGGCTTTTGGAGGTTTTGTATTACGCCGATTCCGTTAGAAGCGCGGTGTTGATGGACTTTCTGATTATTTTTATTCTGGGCCTTTTCAAGTTTAATGTCAGGGAATTTCTTTTTCTCTCGTTTTTCACCGTTGCCGGCTACACCGGCGTTATTTTGCTGCTTTATATCAATCGTCCCGAATCCCTTAATTATAAGGTAGAAATATTGAATATTGCCATCCTGGCAACTGTTTTGCCCTGGTTTTCACTGGTCGGCGGATACATCACCCGGCTCAGAAAAAAGGTGGCCCTCTCTCTTGCCACCGTCAAAGAAAGCGAAAAAAAATATATCGAGCTGAGCATCATTGACGATCTGACGCAACTTTTCAATTCCAGACATTTTTACGCTCAACTGGAAAAGGAAATTGAAAGAGCCAATCGTTACAACCAGCCGTTGACCCTGCTGATGCTGGATCTCGATAAATTCAAGAATTTCAACGACACCTATGGGCACCTTGAGGGCGATCAGGTGTTATCCAGGATCGGTCATGTCATCAAACGATGCCTGCGCGATTCCGATTCCGCCTATCGGTACGGCGGCGAAGAATTCGTAATTCTACTGCCGATGACAAAAGCGGAGGCTGGAATAACAACAGCAACAAGAATCCAGGAAACGCTTAGAAAAACTTCGTTTTCCCCCGTGTCGGATCAGGAAATTTTTATGACAGTAAGCGTCGGTCTCTCGCAGTACATCCCCAGAGAGGATATGAAAGTCTTTGTTCGCCGGGTGGACAAGATCATGTACCAGGCAAAACATCAGGGCAGAGACAGAATTTGCACAGGCTAGAGAATCAGAGGTCGCCCCTTAAAAGGCGCGTATCAAGAGAAAAAATCCCTATTTTATTCTTTAAAAAAATTGGAATCGTGCTATTATAATTACGAATAATGGTTGACGGTGTAATGCTCTTGATGAAGAGGACTTTCGAAAAGCCATCAACGTGTGACGAAAATAACTTTTTGAAGAAAGGAATCGCACAATGACTTACAAAGAACTCTTGGAGAAGCAGATTGGAAGGGAATGTACGTTTACCGCAAGCCATACCAAGTGCGTAATTAATTTCGGAGCGGCAGAACCTTTTGCCAGCGAGGGAATCATCGAGAATGTTACCGATGACTATGTCATTATCAAAAGTCAAAGTTCAACTATGATTTATCTTCTGGTCAATACCTCCATATCGTATTAACACAAATCACAAACGGACAAAAATCAGATACCGGCGGTAATTTCCCCCGTTCTATTTTTACCGGTTTTGCCATGTTTCCCGAATATGACTTTCACCGTCGCAGGGCAAAAACGCGGTTGATGTTTTTCTTGTATAAAAAATAATTGATGGTATGGTTTTCATGATTTTCGGAGTTCTGCGGACCGGGGTGATAATGTTTTTTCTTCGCTGCATACTGATATGCTTCGCGGCCTGTACGCTTATGACATCATTTGCATACGGTAATGTTGTTCAGGAATCGGATGCTCAGGTATGGAAAGTCGGCCGGCACCGGTGGACGATTCATGACGAATACCGATACGGCATCTGGATAGAAGAAAGCGTTACGGAGGATTTTTTCATTCGCCATAATATTCGCGTGGACTGTGCCGACGTTCCCTATGCCATGCGGTGGATCTATGCACGCATCCATCATCTCCCGGCAGCCGCAAGTACAGTTGATAACCGGTTCATCGGACACTGGTCCAAAGACTGGAGCCATCTACCGACAAATCCGCACTGGCATAAAGACAGACGTTTCCGGGCGGCATTAATGAGCGTATTGTCATCAACCTCCACACAGACCCTGCCGTCCGATACGTATCCGATAAAAATCGGCCGGCACTCCGTAACACCGGGAACCGTTTTCCTTTTTGCCAGAGATCATGCCGGTATTGTGAGCCATGTCGTCATGGACGGGAGCACCACCCATCCGGTCCAAACCTTTGAAGCCAGTTCACCGGCAAGGCTTCAGGGATTAAGGCTCAAGGATTTTCTCTTGCCCAATCCGAATGCCGATTATATTTCCGGCTTACTGAAGTTCCGCTGGCCGGTCTCGGACGGCAACACGTGGCGGTACCTTCCGCTGGAGGAGCAGCCGTTCTATTCCGATGAACAGTACCTGCCGGCTTTCACGAAAGGATATTCCAATTATCTCGAAGCGGTGGAAAAGCGAATCAACCCGGCAGTCTATGAGCCCGGCGAAAAGGCGGAAAAAATAATGATGACGCTCTATCGCCGGTTAAATGAACGTGTCCCGATTGTTCTTAAAGGTTATATAAAATGTCATGGCATAGAATGTCCGGAAGGCTCTCTTTTGTGGGAAATTTACAGCACGTACAATCGGGATGACTTTATCGGTTTTCTGTTGCACTACCTTGAACAAATTATTGCCAGGAATCACCTGGACAGAAATGACGTGCTTCATAAAATGGAGGGCATTCGCCTGCAAATTACTCCCGGCCGCTTTGTGACTTTAAGACACGTGCTGGAAAACTTCAAATGGATTGCTTCCGATCCCGAAGCCGGTATTGAAGCCCGATGGGGACTGGATAAATGCAGCACCATTGCGACCCGTCTCCGAACCGCAGAGGAGTCTATCGTGTTTATTCAGAACAAATACGGCGAGACGGATCCTCTGTTTGCCGAACAGTCCATCCTGAAACAACAGAAAATCGTTGACGAAATGACCAGTGAAAGCCTGGAAAACAACTGCATGAAAAACGCACTTCGATAATGATTGTCTCGCCCGCTCCAAAAATCTATTTCACTGCGAGCGTCCCGGCATTACCGCGACCTATTCCCATTCGATGGTGCTGGGCGGTTTGGAACTGATGTCGTAAACAACACGATTGACGCCGCGGACTTCGTTGATAATCCGGTTGGATATCCGGGCCAGAACATCGTGCGGCAGCGGCGCCCAGTCGGCCGTCATGGCGTCGTCGCTGGTGACCGCGCGAATCGACAAAATGTTTTCATAGGTGCGCTGATCGCCCATAATGCCGACGCTCTTGATCGGCAGAAGAACGGCAAAGGACTGCCACAGTTTGTAATACAACTTTCTGGCGCGGATTTCTTCCCAGAGAATCGTATCGGCTTTTCGCAAAATCGACAGGCGCTGCGGCGTCACCTCACCGATAATCCGGATGGCCAGACCCGGCCCGGGAAACGGCTGCCGCCAGACGACATCGTCCGCCAGACCCAGTTCTTTTCCCAAAAGCCTTACTTCATCCTTGAATAAATGCTTCAGCGGTTCTATCAGTTGCAGGCTCATGGTTTTGGGAAGGCCGCCGACATTATGATGCGATTTGATCACGGCGCTGGGACCGCCGAACGCCGAACGCGATTCGATTAAATCCGGATACAGGGTTCCTTGAGCCAGAAATTTCACATTTTTGATTTTGCGTGCTTCGCGATTAAATACCTCGATGAAGGTACGGCCGATGATTTTGCGTTTCCTTTCCGGGTCCGTCACGCCCTTCAGTTTTTTCAGAAATATTTTGCCGGCCCGTGCAAAGCGCAGATTGATCTGCAAATGTTTTTTGAACATCCCGATCACGCGCTGCGCTTCCCCTTCTCGCAAGACACCGTTGTCCACAAAAACACAGGTCAGTTGTTTGCCGATCGCCTTATGCAACAGCACGGCAGCAACGGACGAATCCACGCCGCCGGAAAGTCCGAGAAGGACTTTTTCACGGCCTACCTGCCGCCGGATGTCGTTTACGGCTTCCTGGACAAAGGACTGCATGGACCAGGTTTTTTTACACCGGCAGATTCCGAAAAGAAAATTGGCCAGCATGATTCTGCCATCCCGGGTATGAACAACCTCCGGATGAAACTGCAGGCCGTAAAAATGCCGCCGAACATCTTGCGCCGCCGCCACCGCCGTATTGGCCGTGGTTGCCGTCACGGCAAATCCTTTGGGCAGCTCTCCGATGGAATCGCCGTGACTCATCCAGCAGGGAGTTTTCCGGGCAACGCCCCTGAAAATACCTTTTTGTGTTTTGACCAGAAGCTCGGCAAATCCGTATTCGCGTTTCGGAGAGCTGATCACCTTCCCCCCCAGAGAGTCGATCATGTATTGCAGACCGTAACAGATGCCCAGCACGGGAATACCCAGTTTGAAGATTTTTTTATCCACCCGCGGCGCGCCTTTGCTGTAGATGCTTGCCGGTCCGCCCGATAAAATTATTCCCTCCGGTTCCATCTCCCGGATGGCGGCTATGGAAATTCCGGGCGGTTCAATCTGGCAGTACACATGATTTTCCCTGACCCGGCGGGCAATAAGCTGGTTGTATTGAGATCCGAAATCGATGATCAGAATCACGTTGTCTTCTCCTTCTCCTGTTCCTTGGTTTTCATATACTACGCATACGACTATTTTTGCCTGCGGGCTCCGGATGCCGCTGATGCATGATCCCGCGCGCCAAAGGCCTGCGGCACCGGCCTGATATTCCGCAGCCGCCTCAAAAGCGGCAGCCGCATTGCCGTATGCGCCGAAGGTGCGGTTGTCTATCTTTTTTTCTCCGTTTCGTCAATGAGCAAAGAGCCGGGGAATTGTCGTCCGGACCGTTTCCGTCCCATGGCATCTATCAACTGATAAACAGCATTTCCCAGAATTTCGGGACAGGCCAGATATCGTCATCAACCAGGATCTCCAGGGCATCCGCATACTCGCGCAGTTCCTCCATCATTGGCTTGACCTTGGCGCTGAGCATCTCCGCTTTCTTCTGCTCATCATGCAGAGCATTGGCCGCCTCGATTTTCACCTGAATCTCTTTGTTCGTTGCATGGATGCTGTTGATCAGATCGGTGATTTTCTTCAACAGCTCAATCTCCGCCGTTACAGAAGCGGCATTCCCCAGCGCTTGCCTGGTGCTGTTGATCGCATCAGCCAACTTTTTCTGATACACCACGGCAGCCGGAATGATCTGGCTCGTACACAGAGTATTGAGACATTTAACTTCGATTTCCAAATCCTTGATGTAGCGGTCAACGTGAATCAACTGCCGGGACTTGAGCTCCGGATTGGAGAGAACCTGATATTTTTCAAAAAGATTCAACGCCTTGACCGTCGTCAGGGCCTTCAGGGCGGTAGGCGTGGTTTTTTCGTTCGGCAGGCCCCTCCGGGCCGCTTCGATTTCCCATTCCCTGCTGTAGTTGTCGCCGTTGAACAATACCGCTTTCGAATAGCTGATTTCTTCTTTCAAAACTTCCAGAACAGCCTGATTGATGTTCTTGGAGTTCTTCGTTTTGATTTTTTCAGCCAGCTCATCGAGGCTTTCCGCCACGATTGTATTAATGACCATCGCCGGGAAGGAAATGTTCTGCGATGACCCTACGGCACGGAATTCGAATTTATCGCCAGTAAAGGCAAAAGGCGATGTCCTGTTGCGGTCGGTATTGTCTTTGCTGAGCGTCGGCAGTGAGAAAATCCCCAAATCAATCAGATCCGCATTGGTTGCCTTGGTCACTTTTCCCCTCTGGATATTTTCCAGAATCTGCGTCAGTTTTTCCCCCAGAAACACGGAGATGATGGCCGGCGGCGCCTCGTTGGCACCCAGGCGGTGATCATTGCCATAAGTGGCCACGGAGGCCCGCAAAATGTCGGCATGCCTGTACACGGCGCGAACTGTCGCAA
>JAGOMJ010000061.1 GCA_017993615.1 Smithella sp.
ATGAGCCTTGATTTTCCGAAACGTAGTGCACGGAAAATCTTAGAGCGAATTATCCCAGGAGCGTAGCGACGTGGGATTTGAGACTCAAATTTCAAAAGCATAGCGCATTGAAATTTGTAAGTCGTCATGAGCCTTGATTTTCCGAAACGTAGTGCACGGAAAATCTTAGAGCGAATTATCCCAGGAGCGTAGCGACGTGGGATTTGAGACTTGCTGAAAACGAGCGCAGCGATGTTTGTCCCTGCCTCTGACGCGGCAGGGATATGGTTTCAGTTAGTCAGATGCACAGCGATGCGTGATCACATGAAGAAAAAAGAGTTAAATAACTTTGCCATCATCGGCACGGGTATGGTCGGCACCGCAATAGGCTCTCTGTTGAAAAAATCCGGTTACAACGTCGTTTCGATCTGCGACAAATCTTCGACCGCCCTTAAAAGAGCCGTTTCCTATACCGGAGGAAAACCGTGCAAAACGATTCCGGATGCCGTTGGACACGCCGATTCTATTCTGATTACAACCCCGGATGATCATATTGCCTCGGCCTGCCGGGAAATCGCCTCCGCGTCATCCATCGCGGGAAAATATGTGTTTCACATGAGCGGCGCCGGCGGCCTTGACCTTCTGGAATCGTCAAAAAAAGCCGGTGCTTTTGTGGCAAGCATTCATCCGTTACAAAGCTTTTCATCCATCGACCAGGCCATCAAAAACATTCCCGGAAGCTACTTCGGCGTTACCGCCGACAGATATTCCTTAATTCCGGCCAAACATATCATTCATAAACTGGGCGGCATCCCCATGGTCATTTCAAACGATCAGAAACCGCTCTATCACGCGGCCGCCTGTTTCGCTTCCAATTATCTTGTATCGCTGATGAACATTGTGGAATCGATTTACCGATCCATAGGCATCAGGGAAAAAGACGCACAAAGAGCTTACTTGCCCCTGGTATACGGCAGTTTGAAAAACATCGAGAAATCCGGTTCCATATCCTCCCTGACCGGTCCCATCGCACGCGGAGATTACGGCACCATCCGGAAACATCTGCGGACCATTGATAAAAATCTTCCCCGGTATTCTTCGTTATATGCTTCTCTGGGATTGATAACCGTCAAGATTGCGCAACAGAAAGGAACCCTCAACGCCGGACAGGCAAGAAAAATCAACGCCCTTTTAAAAGGAGGAAAGCATGAGCACTCATAGTAAAATAACGCGTAAAACAACCGCTGATATCAGAAAGATGAAAACAACGGGAGAAAAAATTGCGATGCTGACGGCTTACGATTACGCCATGGCCTCTATTCTGGATGAAAGCGATATTGACATGCTTCTGGTCGGCGATTCTCTGGGGAACGTCATGCTCGGCTACGATTCAACCTTGCCGGTCACGATGGACGACATGCTTCACCATACCAAAGCTGTTGCGCGTGCGGTTAAGAAGGCGATGGTCGTCGCGGATATGCCTTTTTTATCGTATCAGGTATCTCCTGAGGCGGCGCTCGCCAATGCGGGACGGTTCCTGAAGGAAGCCGATGCCCAGGCTGTGAAACTGGAAGGCGGCCGGGAATTTGCGGACATCGTGCATAAAATGACGTATGCGGGAATTCCCGTCATGGCGCATCTGGGTCTGACACCGCAATCGGTTCACCAGTTGGGAGGATATAAAGTCCAGGGCAAAAAAGACGACGCCGCTGAAACAATCATGCAGGATGCCAGGATTCTGGAAGAATCGGGCGCGTTTGCCGTTGTGCTGGAATGCGTGCCGGAAAAACTGGCTGCTGAAATCACCAGCGCCCTGTCTATTCCGACAATCGGCATCGGCGCCGGTGTTTATTGCGACGGACAGGTGCTGGTCGTTCACGATATGCTGGGCATGCAGGAAAAATTCACGCCGAAATTTGTCAAAAAATACGCCAACCTCAATCTGGAAATCAAGAAAGCGGTCAAAACATATATCGGGGAAGTCAAGAACAGCAACTTCCCCGATACGGAACACAGTTTCAAGTAACTCTGTAAAACGTTGTAATGATGTTTAATAAACGGTTATTTTGGCCTGCGCCTTCAGCTTGGCCATCAGGTTGTTGAAGGCTTCCATTTTTTTCTGTCTTTCCAGATAATCGGCAATTTTGCTTTTGACTTCGCTTAAGGCAATTTTCTTCGCCGGTCTGCGGTCCAGCACCTGAACGATGTGGTAACCGTATTCCGTCTTGATGACCGGACCGATGGCATTTTTCTCCTGCGCAAAAGCGGCATCCTCGAACGCTTTCACCATTTGGCCTCTCCTGATAAAATTCAAATCGCCCCCGGCTTGCTTGCTGGGGCAATCGGAATGCTGACCGGCGATTTCCGCAAAATTTGCACCGCCGACCAATTGTTTGCGCAGATCGTCAATTTTTGCTTTTTTCTCCGCCTTGACTTTCTCGCTGTCGTCCTTGCCGACAGATACCAGAATGTGGCGAACATGCACGCTTTCCGGTTCGACAAATAGTTTTTCACGATTGTCATTATAAAACTTGTTGATGTCTTTTTCCGTGGGTTTCAGCGCCTTGCCCCCTTCCGCATTTCTGAATTTATCGATCTTGACGGCCAGAATAATGTCTTCTTTGGAAATTTTATTTTCCTTAAGAAAGTCGTCGACATTTTTATTCGGCGGAAGGCTGGCTTTGATTTGATTCATGGCCGCTTTGACATCCTGATCAGTAGCTACGATTTTTCTTTTCTCCACTTCGTTGGCCAGAAGTGTCTTCATGACAAAGACGTCCACCAACTGCTTTCTGAGATTTTCCCTGAATGCTTTTTGTTTGTCGGCCGGCACCTGTTTTTTGATAAGCTCGAATTTTTCTTTGACCGCCTTATCCAGTTCGGCCTTGGTCATATGTTTTCCGTCAACCGTGACGGCGAGATCGCCTGCCGGAATGTTTTGGGCAGCCGCATCAGTAACCGTCGAGGGCTGTCCTGCATCCAAACTTTCAACACTGTTTGCACCAACTGCGTTCTCCGCACCTTTTTTGGCATCCGAACAACCGGCAGCCATGACAAAAACAAACAAAACAAAAATTATGGGCCATTTTGAGCCGATCCAAGTTTTCATGAATTTCCTCCCGAAAATTTTGCAAATTTTAAAGATTTTCACGTGTTATATGTAAATTATCCGTATCCGTCAAGAGAATTTTCCGGTACTAAATGACGTTCAGGTGATTGTTCTCAGAAAGCGCAGAATTTCCATTTGTTCGCCCAAAGAAGGAATATCTTCTGCGACTTCCGGACTCAAAGCAGGCAGATCTAACAGGTTGAAAATCCGCTTCAATGCTGAAAACATATCCACCGGAGGATAAGCCACCCGGGAAAAATAATTGATCATTTTTAACGTTCTGAACCCGTCGAACCAGACATGAAAATGGTTCAAAAGAGTCTCTTGATCTTTTGTGTTGCGCCGTATGGCGGACCAGCGCAGAGGAAACCGGGCCTCTTCCAGAAAGGCCTTTAAGGCGGGATGAATCCGTTTAGCCTCCATCAAGATGTCATCCACGTCCCGGTCAATCATCCGATGTACAAGACTGAGCCAGCCGGACAATATTGAAAATATCTGCGGATCGTACAGGTAATATTCTTTTGCGGCGTCTCCCGCAAGAAAGCGCTCGATGCGTTTGCCTGTTCCGAAGGGAACCCGCGTTGATACGCGCGCCGACGGATGAACACACGTTTCCCTGATGTAGTCGATGCGGCCGACTTTTGCCAGCTTGTTGAGAAAGTAGAAATCCTCTCCCGCCGCCCTTTTGTTCATCCCCCTTACGGCCAGATACGATTGCGGGGCAACCGCCATGGTCGACCCGATGGAATGGAAAGCCCAGGGAGATTTTGCATACCGCAGCCCCAGAACCCAGTAACGCAAGAAAATTTCATAGCAGCAAATGGCCGCCTGTTCCGCGGGATTTTCCGGCATCTGGTGTGCATAGGCCATAATCGCGGTTTTAACATTCTTTCTGAAATAATCCCGGACGACGGAAAGATAATTCGGTTCAACCAGGGTATCGGCATCCAGGCTGACGATCGCGCCGTTTTGCGGCGCATTTTTCTCCAAAAGGCGCAAAGCCATGTCCATGCCTATTTTCCTGGCCATGCCGACCCCGCCTGTATTGCGCGGTATTTCATATCCCCGCGAGGCAGCGTCAATATATCCCAGCTTCATTTTTGAATCCGATATGCACTGCAAAAGAGCCGTGACGTCTTTGGTAAGCTGAAACGTTTTCAGAGACTTCCGTCTGATCAGAGCGTTCAAATACGCCATGGTTATTTTATTGTTTTCCATGACGGAAGCGGGGGAATCTTCTTTGTGATTGACAACGCACAGGATAAAAGAATTCTCCAGCGCATCAGGCACATTGACGGCTAAAGAAGCCAGCGTGCGGAAAAGCAGGTCTTTCTCGGCGTACGCCGGAATGACGACAACCTGAGAGAAATTTTGATCCGGGACGGCACATAACTTCCATTTTTCGCCGACGGAGTACGTGTGCAGGTAATCATCGAATGCGGAACGCTTCTTCATTTTAAATGCTTGGCAACCTTTTCTGCCAGAAGCAAGTAGTCGCCGTTATCGATCCAGTTAATTTGAACACCTTTTCTCTCCATGCGCCGGAACCATGTCTCCTGTCGTTTGGCAAACTGATGAATCGCGATGTTTAACCGATTTTTCATTTCATCAAACGTAAGCCGCTGCTGCAGATATTCCGAAATAAAACGGTATTCCAGGCCGAAACTTTCCAGCCTAAGCCAGCTCAAACCGGCCGCATGCAAATCGGCAACTTCTTCAATCATCCCGTTTTCCAGTCGCTCTTCAAGCCGTTTTGTGATGCGGTTTCTGAGGACCGACCGTTCCCATCGCACCCCGAAGACAGCCGCTGTAATTTCAGGCCTGTCCCTCAAATCCTGATTATTGCGAATCCGCGCTTTTTCAATTTCGACAGCCCGGAGCAGTCGTTTTTTATCATCAAGATCCGTTCTGTTATGGAGATGCGGCTTCAAACGGCACAGAAGATCCTGAAGCTCTTCGATCGATTTCTCTGATAATTCACGCCTGATTTCTTCATTGATCGGCGCTTCGGGCATATCATATGCGCAAAGAACCGCTTCCAGATACAGCCCTGTTCCGCCCGTAAGGACCGGCAGTTTCTTTCTTTGGCGGATAGCGCTGAACACCGCATAAAATCGTTTCTGAAACTCGAATACATTAAATTCGTTTTCCGGGTCTTCAATATCAATCAGATGATAAGGAATCTGCCGGCCGTCAATCACATATTCCTTTAAATCTTTTCCGGTGCCGATGTTCATGGTTCTGTACACCTGGCGGGAATCCGCGGAAATCACTTCTCCCTGAAAATCACAGGCCAGTTGTGCCGCCAGGCGGGTTTTGCCGGATGCCGTTGGACCGAGGATAACAATAAGATTTTTTGCCATATTTTATCTTGATATTCTAATTCTTTATATGCTAGCAACTAAACGCATTCAAATGAAATGACCCATAATGAATAAGAGACTGGATTTAGGAAAAGAGGCAATCCTCCCGCTGATTTTAAAAATGAGCTGGCCGTCGATCATTGCGATGACAGCCATGTCTCTTTACAATTTCATCGACACCTTCTGGCTTGCCCGTTTCAGCTCTCAGGCACTTGCCGCACTGACCGTGTGCTTTCCCATTCAACTGCTTGCCGCCGCGATAGGCGTCGGAACCGGCATCGGAGCCGGTTCATTTTCCGCAAGGATGTTTGGCGCCGAAAAAAATCTGGAAGCACAGAAAACCGCCGGGCAGACATTTTTTCTTTCCATGCTGTTCGGCTTCGGAAGCATTCTTTTCGTGCTTCTTTTCGGGGATTCCATGCTCGTCTTTTTCGGCGCGTCCGACGAAATATTACCTCTGAGTCATGATTATCTTTTTCTGGCCGTTTACAGCTCGCCTTTTCTCTTTTTTTCCATGATGACGGCCATCATGCTGCGTGTCGAAGGCCGTCCTCTTTTATCCATGAACGTTGTCCTGATTGCCCTGATTTCCAGCGCGATCCTCGATCCTTTTCTGATTTTCGGCATCGGCCCCTTTCCACGCATGGGAATCCGAGGCGCTGCGCTGGCCGGTATCATCGCGCACTTGATCATGTTTATCTTGTCCCTTTATTTTTTGCAATTGAAATCATCCAAGTATGATTTCAGACTGAAATACACCCGTCCCGATCTGCAGATCATCAAGTCCATTTATTCAACCGGTTTCCCCTCGATGGTCACCAATTTTGTCATCAGCATTGTTCTGGTGATCTACAATCATGTTCTCGGCAATTTCGGTTTTCAGGCCATCGCGGCCTTCGGCATTTGTTTCCGGGTTACCGGCCTGGCCACCATGGTACTGTTCGGCGTCGGCGCGGGATTAATGCCGATTGTCGGATATAACCTGGGCGCGAGGCTCTTTCAACGATTACGGGAATCGGTCTCCGTCGCCTTGAAAGTCTCTGTTGTTTTTTCCGCGGTTTCCGTGATCATCCTGGAATTGTTTTCTTCCCAGATCATCACTTTTTTTTCCAGCGATCCCCATTTAACCGCCATTGCCATACCGGCGTTACGCATCCATGTCGCAGCCCTGATCTTTTCCGCTCCCATCATCATTTACGTCAACATGTTCATTGGACTTGGCAAAGGGACGCTGGCCATGATTATTCTTTTCATCCGGGATATTCTGGTCTTTGTTCCGTTACTGATTATCCTGCCTTTATTCTGGGGAATCACCGGAGCCTGGATGGCATTGCCCCTGGCCGGCTTCATTGAATTATTTCTTGTTATTTACTGGGGAGAAAAAGAGCTTCGGAAACTTGAAACCCGTTAAATATTTTTTGATATACAAGACGGCATACTTCACGCCCGGTCCTGTGATCCAATGCGGCTGCTTAAGATCCGGAATCGTTGAAAAAAAATACCCCGTTCATCACGGGGCATTTTTTCAGTTAGAATAAATCAATTGCGAGTATTACAGTGGCGTAACATTTGTTGCGCTGGGACCTTTATTCCCCTGTTCAATATCGAACTTGATTTTCTGACCTTCATAAAGGGTCTTAAATCCCGTTCCGGTAATCGCACTATAATGTACAAACACGTCACCACCTTCATCATTTTCAATAAAACCAAACCCCTTCTTCTCGTTGAACCACTTTACTTTTCCTTCTGCCAAAGCTAAAACCCTCCTTTAAAAAATGATTTCCTGTTTTAATGTTTGTACAGGAAACAAAAAAAACCGCAAGAATTCTATATTTTTTAAGAATCCTCCGCGGTTGTCTTATTTATTATACAACTTAACACTAACAACTTCCTAAAAAAAACCGTTCTCATCCTATCTTTGACGTGTTTCTTATATTCGGTTTTTTATGCGTTGTATGAAATATTATCATCTTTTTTTTTTGAAATCAAGTTTTTTTATTTAATTTATGTTTTTTTAGCCAGATAATCCCGCAAAAGAATAACAAGTTTTTTTTCTTTCCCCATAAAAAAATGATCTGCGCCGCCAATGACTTCCAGCAACGCATTTATTTTTTTTGACGCATCCTTCAAAGGCTCCCACGGACAGAAAGAATCGGCATCGCCGCAGATCATTAAATCAATTTTATTTTTTAAAGGCGGCCAGTCAAATTCAAAATAATCTATCGGAGGCGCTACAAAGACGCTGCTGCAAAAAGGATGATCCGGTTGCGCAATCACCCCGGCACCGACCCAGGCTCCGAACGAATACCCCGCAAAAAATATCTCGCGCAGACCTGACGTTTTCAGATAGTTGCCGGCAGCCCAAATATCTTCCTTCTCTCCCACGCCTTCGCTATACGACCCGGTGCTGGAGCCCACGCCCCGAAAGTTGAATCTCAAGGTGGAAATCCCTTCCGATGCAAACGCCTCCTGCAGCGCTTCAACGACATTATTATACATCGAACCGCCCATCAGCGAATGCGGGTGGCAGATCACCGCACCTCGTTCGCCCGATGCCCGATGCAGCAAGGCTTCAATCACCAGAGCATTATTCTTTATCAGGATCTTTTCTTCCCGCATAACACACGGAGACCTTTTTGAAATTGAACTTTCCGCCATGATACACGAAATGACAGAAAGGAAACAAAGGCTATTTTAAATTGCACCGGCCCTGTGGCAGGCACAAAAGCTTTGGCCGTTTATGGCGTCCAGAGCAGGATCCGTCTTATCGCAGACGTCTATTCTGTAGGGACAGCGGTTCCGGAAAGCGCACCCTTCGTTATCCGTCTCCCTCGCTTCGCCCTTTATGGCAATGGACGTTTTTCTTTTACCCGGGTCGCAGGACGGCACGGCCGAAAGCAGCATGCGTGTATAAGGATGCAGCGGACGGTTGTAAATATCTTCGCCGCCCGCGAGTTCGACAATCTTCCCCAGGTACATCACGGCCACCCGGTCGGAAATATACCGGATGACGTTGAGATCATGGGAAACAAAAAGGTACGTCAAATGAAAATCGTTTTTCAAATCCCGAAGCAGATTCAGAATCTGCGCCTGAATGGAAACATCCAGCGAGGAAACCGGTTCATCGGCAATAATCAATTCCGGATTCAATACAAGCGCACGGGCAATGCCGATACGCTGCCGCTGCCCGCCGCTGAATTCATGCGGGTAGCGATGGGCCTGTTCCTTTTTCAACCCGACTTTCGCCATAATCGACAGCGCCGTTTCCTCGCGCTCTTTTTTGCTTCCCAGGCGATGAATGGTCAAAGGCTCCCGGATCATGCTTAAAGCCGACTTTCGCGGATTCAGTGAGGAATACGTATCCTGAAAAATGATCTGCACGCTGCGGCGATAGGTCTTTAAAGACTCGCCCGTGAACGTAAAAATATTTTCACCTTTATATGCGATGACGCCCGATGTGGGATTCTCCAGCCTGGTGATCAGACGGGCCAGCGTTGATTTACCGCAACCCGATTCGCCGACCAACCCCAGCGTTTCCCCCCGAATAATCTGCAAATCGACGTTCTTGACGGCGTGAATGATTCGCTTTTGAGCGCCAAACACATTGCCGCCTAACGTGTATTTTTTATCTACCTTCTGAATGTCGACAAGAACGCTGGACATTATTTGCTCTTTTCATTAATTATTTTTTTCCGATCCGTATTTCCAGCATGAAACCAGATGACCGTCTTCCACGGCAAGCAATGGGGGATCCTGCAATTCGCATTCAGCAAAAGCAAAGGGGCACCGGTCATGGAAACGGCAACTCCGGGCCATACGATAGAGATCGGGAACGGAGCCGGGAATCGTTTTTAGATACGCCTGTTTTTCCTTTGCATCGGAACATCTCGCCGGGATCGATTCCAGCAGCCCCTGCGTATAGGGATGCAAGGGCTTTGCAAAGAGATTTTCCACGGTGGAATATTCGACAATTTTTCCCGCGTACATGACAGCCACTTTCTCGGCCGCCTGAGCGACGACGCCCAGATCGTGCGTAATGAAAAGCACCGCCATATTATTTTTCTGTTTCAGATTGGAAATCAGATCCAGAATCTGCGCCTGAATGGTGACATCCAGCGCCGTGGTCGGCTCGTCCGCCAGAAGCAGTTGCGGATGGCAGGACATCGCTATGGCGATCATGACGCGCTGACGCATGCCGCCGCTGAGATTGTGCGGATAATCCCGCGCCCGTTTCTGCGGCTCTGCAATTCCCACTTCTCGCAAAAGCTCCACGCTCAACGCCATGGCCTGTTTCGCCGGCAGCTGCTGATGCAGACGGATCGCCTCGGCTATCTGATCGCCGACGCGGAAAACCGGATTCAGCGACGTCATCGGTTCCTGAAAGATCATGGCAATATCCTTGCCGCGGCGGGCGCGCATGTCTTCTTCGGATAATTTCAGCAAATCCACGCCCGAAAATAGAATTTCACCGTTGATAATTTTGCCGTTGGGAGGAATGAGACGCATAATGGAAAGGGAAAGCATTGTTTTGCCGCAGCCGGATTCGCCGACCACGCCCAGGGTTTCCCCGGACGCGATGTCCAGAGATACCCCGTCCACGGCTTTTATGCGGCCATGAACGGTATCAAACACGGTTCTGAGATCTTTTATTTGCAGCAGTGGCGGCATAGACTGATATCAGGAACGGTTGCGCAGAAATTCTACCAGTAACCGGACACCGATCCCTGACGCGCCTTTGGGAATATACGGTTTATCCTTGTCCGCCCAGGCCGGCCCGGCAATGTCCAGATGCGCCCAGGGATAATCGCCGACAAATTTGCTCAAAAATGCGGCGGCCGTAATGGTGCCCGCGGCACGGTTGCCGGCATTCTTGTAATCGGCGATATCGCTCTTGATCAGCTCATGGTATTGCTCCCACAGCGGCAGTTCCCAAACAAGCTCTCCGGTGTCTTGCGCGGCGCGATTGATTTCTTTTTTCAACTTTTCACCCGTTCCCAGCATTCCGATGACATCGTCGCCCAGCGCGATCACACAGGCGCCCGTCAGCGTGGCGAGGTCTATGACGGCTTCCGGTTTGAACTTAGAAGCATAGGCCAGCGCATCGGCCAGAAGCAGCCGTCCCTCGGCGTCCGTACTGAGAATTTCTATGGTCTTGCCGGAATACGACTTTAAAATATCGCCCGGCTTGAACGCGGATCCGCTCGGCATATTGTCCGACGCAGGAATCAATGCAACAACATTGAGAGGAATCTGCATATCCGCAGCCGCCATAATCGCTCCCATCACCGCGGCGCCGCCCGACATATCCGTCTTCATCTCCTCCATTTTATCTGACGGTTTGAGGGAGATTCCCCCGCTGTCGAACGTCAGTCCTTTGCCCACCAGCACAACGGGAGCGTCTTTTTTTCTGCCGCCGGAATATTCCAGAATAATAAACTTCGGTTCTTCTTGGCTTCCGGATGCCACCGCCAGCAGAGCATTCATACCCAATTCCTGCATCTTCTTTCTATCCAGAACCGTACACGTCACATTTTTTCTCTTGGCCACTTCCTGTGCTTTTTGTGCCATGATCGAAGGCGTCATTTCGTTGGAGGGCGCAGAAATCATATCGCGCACAAAGCAAACCGCGTCGGCAATAATTTTGGCTTTTTTCACAGATGGCTCAATCACGGCATACTCTTTCGCATCGGCGATGATATTGAATTCATCCATCTCCTTGAATTCTTCCCGTCCGACGGTTTTATACGGGGTATATTGATACAGCCCGAGCAAAGCCCCCTCCACCGCTGCCTGGACGATCTGATCTTTCTTGCCGGGAATAAGATTCAAATTCACGGACGTCGACGCTTCCTTGACATTCATCCCGCGAAGATGACGCATCACTTTGGCAAATGCCGCGCGCAATTTTTCGAGATTGAATTCCTTTTGCTTTCCCAAACCGACCAGAGCGATTCTCTTCGACGGAAGATTCCCGCAGGGATAAGCAACGGCTACCTGCGACGCCTTGCCTTCAAAATCACCGTCGGCCATTAATTTGCTGATAAGACCGCCGCTTTTTTTATCAATCTCCAGCGCAATGCCCGATAATTTCTTGCCGTCTTCAAACAACGTCAGAATCACTGCCTGGCTTTTGGTTTCCGCAAGCATTCCTTTTTTGACAAAAACGTTCAATTCAAGACCCTCCTGCTAAGAATTGCTTCGTTGTAACAATGTGTGACGGACGATAGCATATAAACTGAAAAAGTCAAATATTAAGCAGAATTCATGTTTAGGAATCACGGGTATGAACCCCAAAGCAAGCTTTGGAAACTATTCCGCAGCAAGCTGCGGGGTATTAAACCCTCCGCTGCGCGGGATTGTTCGACTTACAAATTTCAATGCACTACGTTTTTGAAATTTGAGTCTCACAATAAATGTAGGGACTGATCCCCCGATCAGTCCGATATGGCAAGTCGGCGCTATCGGACAATATGACCCTATAGTGCCCTTTAGGGTATTTAGGTTAGATCTCGCCCTGCATCAAAAGGGGAAATGTGCCTTATTTGTTCTTTAAGAAATCATTCGGGGTAATACCAGCTTGCTTTAATATGGCTCTCAGCGTTCCTTCCGGTATATCTCCGGGATGATTGGGTATGGTTGTATAAAGATTGTTCAATGAATTGTACCAGATTTCATGACTTCCCGCCGCTTGCCTGTCAAAAGCAAAGCCAAACGATTTAAGACGCTTTACGATTTCACGATACCGGAAACCCGCCAATCGTCCCACGTTACGCGCTCACAATCATCGGATAATCAAATGAGTCTTTAATCTCGGATATTTTTATCTTGCCACGGCGTTCTTTTCTGGCTTCCAGTAATTTTTTGGCAACATCACGGGCAATCTCCAGTGTTTCCGTGGCGGTTCGTCCCTGAGCAACCAAACCGGGAACATCTTTGGACGTTGCCAAATAAACCCCTTCCGGCAATTTCTTGACATGAATTTTAATGATTTTTTCCATGATTTTCCTTACATTCTATTAATCTTTGTATGCCTGTATTCTTAAATAAAATACAGTAAATGTCAAGCACAGACCGGATTTATACTCTCTTTTCAGTATCCTTTGAATTTATATTAAAAATCTCTTTCATTTTACAAGGGTGACGGACGATAACATATAAACTAAAAAAGTCAAAT
>JAGOMJ010000062.1 GCA_017993615.1 Smithella sp.
GGTCGCTTTGATAAACATGGATCGTGTTTACCACGATTATCGATAAATGCAACATATTATTGAATAGAATGTTACTTTGTTCACTACACTTCTGAAAACATCAGAACACTTTCGTTGATATTATTAACGTTTTCTCACTGAAATCCACGTTTGCTGTCAAAGTCGGGAGAATTATTAAACCAGTTCATAGTGTTATATGTATGCCTAAAACTTTTATTGGACGGCCGTGAATTATTGCCAGTCTCGTAAACAGTCATCGTTGTCACCCTGATCTGGACCTGCGGGAGACAGACTGTGTTTTCTGTTTTACCGTCCGGTTGATTGTAAGTTTAGCTTCGTCTAATCGTAAGTCAGTCAGAGAATATCCTGCGGCATTTTTCCAATTCCTCGGCTGTGCCATAAAGCGGAAAAACCCGGCTTCAAGAAGAATCAAAAAATGAATTAAGTATTATGTCCCTGAATTACCTTGAATTACCAATTTAATTTCGAAGGGGATAGCACCGCAACCAATAAGGGCTGCATTGTCTTCCATGTCGAAGGTATAAACCGGTTGATTTCTTTTAAAAGCAGCATGGACGGTTGTCCATGTCTTGCCATTGGGGGCGGCGTAGGGAACAAAAAGCGCATCGGCAAGCGCGGCAACCAGATTGTTACGCTGGACGGCTTGCGCGGCTGTAGTATGTTGGATACTGTCATTAAACATGGAAAGGACAAGCAATCGCTCTTCATCAATCGCCTGTCTAACCTTTGAGCCAAGGCGCATGCCTTTAAGCCTTCTGGCCGGGCAGAGAATGATCGGTTGTTTGCCGCGCAATAAAATATCCAGGCAATCCTGTTCCATTGGCGAAAGAAAACCACCCGCAACGGTAATACCGGCATCCTTCAGGGCGCGGATAGTATCGAAGGTTTTGAGCACAATGCTGCCGGGGCACTGTATCGAGCAGACGAGGCCCAGCATCCGGTTTTGCATAAGCACCGTTTCGCCCAGCGCAAAAAGCGCGGCAGGCGCAGCAGCGCCAAGACGGGTTTGCAGAATTTTCGGGTACGCACTGTCTGTGCGGCGGATGGTTTGCAAGCTTAATGTCATAGGTCTCAAAACGAATTATTTTTTATGTTATAGATATTTACCTATGGCCACGCAATATACATATTTCGCCGTTATACTGATTTCAGGAACATCTTGACTTCGTCAAAAACGCTGTGATCAAGCGGCCAATATCCTCTTTGGGCGGCAATACCGAGAGATAAGGTTGGCTCTTCTTGAGCGCTGAGAAAGACCCGCACACGCGCTTTATTCAACCATTTTTGCTTTGGACCGGCAATATTTTGCTCTTTGAGACAGGTCAAATACCTTTCAACACATATACTTGCGCTGTGGTTATTAACAGAGGCAAGGCAAAGATCCTCAAGCGCGCCCCTTTTGTTTGCCCCTGGGAGAATCATGACAATGACATCAGGGGAACCGTTACGTTTTACTTTCGACATAACTTTCTGGGGAGCAGGGAGGTTTACTTGCTTCAGGGCGTCGCCAATGCTTTGCAGCGCTGCTTTAGGGTCGTCATCGGCATCCCGCGCGATGCCCAGGGAAACGATGTCGTAAAAGTCGGCATCATTAATCAATGCCTTAATATTATTGGAGAATTTATATTTGCCACCGACAGGTATCACTTGAATTTCGTTAATCTCCATCAGTTTCAATAAACCGTTGAAAAATTCTTCTTCATCTCTTCCTTCTACAAGAAGCAGTTTCTTTTTCTGCAATTTTATCGGGACATTCCTAATTTCTGTTCCGCATGAGAGACATTCAATCTTCTTCATCCCCGCACCTCAAGAGGCATGGACAAAGCGGCTTCCAGACTGTTTTTGTCATAGGTGACGGCTCGGATTTCGCCGTTATTTCTATCCAGTCGATGAAGCCTGAAACGATAATGTTCTCTTTCCATATAAACCTCATGCGCGGCAACAAGACATTCGTGACTGTGGGTGGTAGCAAATATCTGGGTATTGAAAAGGCTTGCCGTCTCGGCAACAACTCGCCACATATCCTTCAAGACGGAATGATGGACGCCATTTTCAATTTCATCCACCAGCACCACGCCGCCTTGAGCCTCCCCGATAGCCAGGATCAGTGAGGCAAGCCGACGAGTTCCATCGCCAAACAGGGCAAGAGGAACCGGTTCGTGGTTGCCTTTCAAATTACCCCACATCATGGGCTTACCCTGAGGGGAAAGAATCTCGATTTTTTCGAGGCGCGGTTCGATCACTTGCAGAGCTTCCAGCAGCAGGTGATCCCTTTTCTTCATGATCAATTGACTGAAGCGTCGATTTTCTTCCACGGCGTTTGGAATACCGCGGGAATGTAAAAATATACCCCGCAATGAGGCAGGACGTCGCGCGGGCGTTTTCATGCGCAATTCAAATCTGAGAAGGTCTCCCTGACCGACCTGGTAGGGCACAGCAACAACTTTCGCACTTTTCCCTTTTTCTGCGGCATAGTCAAAGCTAATTTCGATGCCTGAACTCCTGATAAAATCCGCTCCTTCTTTTGGCGACAATTCCTCAATAACTGTCGCCTCGGCTGCTTTTACTGTAATGGTTAGCGTGCGTTTGATGTCTTTTATAGTCGTGGCGGTAAGCTCAATGGATTTGTTGTCCTCAAATTGCCAAAATAACGAGCGCCAGGAAGAAAACATTTCCAAGCTTAATCCTCGCCAATTATCAATCCGTAACGCCAGTTCCGGATTGATTTCGCCAATATGAAGAAACAATGCCTCCAATAAGGTGGTTTTCCCCACATCATTCTTGCCTGTAATCAGATTGACTTGTTCCAGCGGTTCAAGGGTGATTTCTTTCAAACACCGAAAACGTTGTATCCTGAAGCTTGTATAGGGTAACAATGTATCGGCTTTTTTTTGCGCCGTCATATAAGGAGCAACATCCTCCCTGACTGATTCCGCTGCGCGGCTTTTGCCATTTTTTTTCCCTTTTACCTTCATGATGCGCTCCTCAATAAGTTGGCCTTTAATTACTGTATATCACATCAATAATGGCTTGTAATTATTTGTTTTATTCATTGTCATTTTAAAATCCCGCAAATCCACCTTATAATCGACAACCGGTCAACGTATGACATAATAGTTTGCTCTGGCCCTGTCTTCGAGCCTGACGGTTCTTAGAGATGTAGGGCGGGCTCTCCGAACACGCCGTTGTTTGCAATTCCGGCATGCCGCCTATTCATCATCCCCGTTTTCATCGCCGGCGCTTCCCATGCGGTATTTGATGTCGTAGTTGATGATGAAATCCAATTCCTCGTCGGTAAAACCATAATGCTTCCCCAATACACGGTCAATTTCGTCAATGATGGGCTTACTCAGCCTAGGCTGGAAAGTTTGAATTGAAAGTGTTCCATACGCACCGTAGTTGTTGGTTAGTGTTTTCGCGTTCAGCTTGAAATCCTTCATCAATCTCTTCACAAGCCTTTTTATTTGCGCCTTGATATCACTGCTGAATCTGGAAATAGAGCATGGGAACGCATCTATTTCCCGTTTGTTTACATTTCTGACGTCAGAGTAGGTATTGAAAAACCAGAAGAAGATGCCTGAGTTTAGAACGGCGAGAACTAAGTCTCTTTCGATCTCGTTTGATAACGCAATAGTCTTAAGTTCCGATGGCTCAATCAGCTTGCCTTTTGAATTTCTGATTTCAGGAACAAAGTCGAAGAATTGAACGAAATATCGTACCTTGCGGGTGTAATAGACTATATACTGCGATGTCTTCCTCCAAAAGGCATCGAGCCTATCTTGTTTGTCTCCTAGCTTTTCCAGGATGTTTCTTTCCAGCGTACTTGCTATCTTGGGAAGTGAAGAAGAAACTAAGTCGGGTGTCTGACATTTACCGGTAAAATGAATCGCGGGAAAGAGATGAGACCTCTCATCCGAGAACCATCGATGATACTTGGAGGCGTGTAGATTGCCTGCTGCTTCACTCCCGTTTGACAGCCAAATCGCAAGACGTTTTTCAACTCCATTGAAGAGCTTCGAAGGACGCTCCGCAAAGCCCATAAACCATGAAGTTTTTTGATCACAGAGAAGCCGCTCACGTAAAGCATGAAAGCCATCCGTTCCGACAATTGACACTGGGACAATCATGCCAAATGTCCCCGTCGACCCAATGAGATCTCGGGATCTTTCCATGACATAGGCATAGAGGTCACCACATTCTTCGGTGGAATAATCACGAATGCGATAAGTCTCTTTGACATTTTTATATTCAACATACGGTGGATTCCCGATAATGACATCAAATCCCCCGCTGCTCATAATGCCGTAAAATTCTACGAACCAGTGGAAGGGCTGGTGGCTGATCTTCCAGGCTTCGAGCGCCTTATGATTCTTCACGTCGATGCCGTATTCGCCAGCAAGATAGCGATCGAGCTCATCATCAAGTTTAGCAAGTCGCTTGCGGAGTTCCAGCTTGTCATTGTGGGTGATTTTGCCGCCATGGATAGTCTGCTGGGCGCGAAACTGCCTGAATGCCCTTTCGACCATCTCTGCATCTTCTTCGATGCGGGGTAGCGATTGAAGGCGAATCCAATCGCCTTCCATAGATTTTTTAACCTGTTCCAATGAGGCAAAGCCGACCAGCGTATTGCCTGCGCGAATATTGAAATCGATGTCCGGCAAAGGCTCGATCTGTTCTACCGCTTCCACCTGGGCTACGAGCTTGAGGAATAGGCGCAGCTTACAGATTTCAATTGCCTCTTCCATAATGTCCACGCCAAAGAGGTTGTTGATGATGATCGACTTGAGAATGAAGTAGCGTTCATTGGGGTGCTTTGCGATCTGGGCCAGGACTTTCTTGAAGTCGCCGTATTGTTCCGGATGGTGCGGTTTGCTTTCAAGATCCTCGATAAACCTTTCCATCCGCTCCAGGCAGTCGCTGTAAAGCGTCTCCAGAATCCGCAGGGCGGCGAACAGAAATGCCCCGGAACCGCACGTCGGATCAAGAACCGTGACCTTCTCGATGGCCTGCCAGAAGGCGCGCAGCAGTTCCGGCCCTTCGGCATTGATGATGGCATCTCGGGCCAACTGCCATATATCAAGGTTCAACGTGATCAGGTCATTGATCTGGTGGACTTCGCCCTTATGGAGCTTCTTGCGGAACTCCAGGCAGCGGTTGCGGCGATAGACGTATTCCCGCCAGGTCTCGGTGACGAGCCGCAAAGGGTCTCCGGCCGGGGCCTGTTGGAGGTTGTAACGGTTGTCGCTCATACGGGCGCTTGGATCGTTCATGCCCGTTTGCACATAGTCTGGCAATTCGGTTTCGGGAACGACCGATCCGTCTTCATGGATCACCCCATGACGGACAGCGGGGTAGATGTAGCGGTCGGGGTTATCGCGCAGCAGCCGCCAAAGGGCGCTGTCAACGTTGAATGCTATCGCGCACTTCTTTTGGGCAGCGTCAAAGATGAATGGGATGACGGTATTCTTGCTGATGTACTCGGTGATGTCTTCCTTGGTGTAGTACGCCCCCATTTGCTTCTGGTTGACGTATTTCTCAAAGATGTAGCCCACCACATCTGGGTTGATCTCGTTGTCGGCCCGCAAGGGGCGCTCGTCAAGATGCCAGGAGTACTGGTCGAAGAAGTCGAAGAGCTTCTCGAACGCCTTGTCCGGGATATCGATCTCAGGGTAACGCTTTTCAAGGTCGTGGACTTCAAAGAAACCGCCGTTAAGGAAGGGGACCTTCCCGAGTAGCTCTTCCATGATCGGGTCGAATCGGCGTTCCTCGGGCGATCTGCCCAGGCCTTCGTGAAAGAGACGTAGGAGAAAATAGCGGTAGAAGGATTGGAACTTGTCCTTGCCCCGGGCCTGCTGAACCCTCTGCAGGCGATTGCGCAGGTAATCCGTGTCACCGTCAAGAAAGCCCTTCTTCTGGATGAAGTAGATGAACATCAACCGGTTGAGCATGAGCGACGTGTACCACTGAAGATCTGCTTCGGCCTTGATGCCCTTGACGAAATTGAGGAAGGCGGTGTGCTCGCTCTTGAAGCGATCGTAAAACCGCTTGGTAATCCTGTCCACATCAAAGGCGGCGCGCGCCCGTCCGGCTACATCCACAACGGTTATTTCTTCTTCCTCGTCAAGGCTGACCGCTATCTGGTCGAGTCGCTGGATCAGGGGATCGCCGGACTGGCGGATGTCAAACCGATGGTCGCGACTGGCCAGGGGTTTGCCCTGCTCGCGGCGGACCCACTGCCAGACCTGCTGGCCCTTTGCTTTGTCAGCGTAAATGACAAAATGCTCGCGCACGGATTTGGTCGTCTGGTGATCGATCTTCAGACGAGTGGCACGGTCAGGAATTGGCCCATCGCAAACGAATGCGACGAACCCCCGTTTCTGCGCGAGAGCGCACAGGGGGATGTTTCGGTTTTCCACCGGGATATCCACCTTGATCTGGCAGTTATCCCAACCGAGATGCTCGCGAAAGAGCGTACTGAAATCGAATGATTTGAGGCACTGGCGGACTTCGGCGACTTTAATCTTCATGCTTCTACCCCTTTACATCCTCACTCTTTAAGCCAAGGGAACAAATCACCTGCGGTTCGGTCGATTCAACATTCTCAGCAACGCGGCAAAGGCGGGCATCGGCGTGAAGCGACAGCACCAGCTCGGCCAATGTTTGGTTGCTGATCCCGCTTTTGAGCTGCCGGTTCAGTGTGTCGGTTGCGGACTGTAGCAGCGGATATCTGTATATTTCCTCAATGGCCTTGCGCAGTTCAGGTGTATCGAAAAGGGTGCCTTTGATTTCTTCGGCGTATGCTTTTAGACGCTCGTACGTCCGGAACCGTGCGCCGGACGGGCGGCCGAGTTGGCCGCCAACGGATCTCTCGGTATCCACTATCAATTTCACCCCTTTGGCGACCATCTCATGGTGATCGTTGTGGCGAGGCAACGCCGGGGTCTCGGGGTGACACTCAGCGGCTTTCAAAATTGTAAACTGTGATTCGGTTACGCTGTTTCCCTTCTTGTCGATCCAGGCTAGGGCATCATTGCCATCGGCGGTTCGAAGGTATAGCAGCGCTCCTTCCGGTTGACTGGCCGCCGGCTTATGCGGCCGCGTCGAGTAAACCACGTTCGGCATGGATGGAATGATCTTCTCCAGTTCAGGATTTCGATCAATGGCGTTCTTCCATATCTGATATGCATAAGAAGCCAGGTCAACCTCGGTGTCTTCGTCGCCGTCGAGGATGCCCGCTTTCTCGGTGAACAGATCACGCACAACCTGGGCATTGTCCTGATCTTCAAAGAATGTCTCGTCAGTGCCAACGACCTCGGCGTTCTCCCGCAGGCGCTGGCGTACCCGTGCACGCAGGCGGATGATCCTCTCCACACCATCGGCAGGTAAAAACGAGTAGCACAGTATCGTATCCGACTTCTGCCCGATACGGTCCACACGTCCGGCGCGCTGGATCAGCCGAATGATGGCCCAGGGCAAGTCGTAGTTGACGACGATCGAACAATCCTGAAGGTTCTGGCCTTCGCTGAGCACGTCCGTGGCAAGAACCACGCGCAGCTCATCTTCCGGGTCGATCCGTTTGTTGTTGCTCACGGGGCTGAAACGGTAAGCCATCCCCGTAGGATCTTCGGTATCTCCGGTTACGCCTTCGAGAGCCTGCAGTCCGGCTGCCTTGAGTTGGCCGGCAAGATAATCCACCGTGTCGGCAAACTGTGAAAATACAAGGATTTTGTCCTTGGCGTGTTTTTTGGTGAGGAGAGTGAGCAGTTCCCGCAGCTTCGTGTCGCGTTTCGGGTCCCAACCGCCTGCCTTTTTCAGAATGTTCATAAGTGACTTGATGTCCCTGCGCAGGTCCTTGGCCAGATCATCATTGAAGAGGTCAGACTTGAGCCACTTGAACCTTCGGCGGAATTGTTTCGCATAGGTGTCGTATAAATCGGATGCTCGCTCCCGAAATTCCTTTTCGGTTGTCACATGCGGACCGGTAACGGCAGGACCTGACGTCATATTGTTATTGTCGTCCCCGTCGGCTGCTGGATCCCACAAGTCGCTGTCCTGGTCATTCGCCCAGGTATCAAGCATGCCTATGTCTTGTGTTCCGATGGGAAGGGGCAGTTTATTCTCGATTGCATGGACGCAGATAAAATTGCGGAGGATGTGCCGCTCGACGGATTGAATAAAAGCCTGCCCGCTGCTCTCCAACCGCTTGAAGAGGTTCGTGCGGCAAAATCCCTTCAGCCGAGTGCCGGCACGGGACAAATCAGCCAACACCCTGGCTTCGTCGGGCGTCGGCGGTTCGTGGGGTGTCGGCTTCACATAGTTGCCCAAGCCGTATCTTGGCAGCGACAGGCTGTTCACGGTATCGACCACATCGTCGGAAAACAAGCTGGTATATGGATCGTTGGGGTCCCCCTCGCTGATTGCGAACTTCACCGTCATGGGAATGCGTGTGGGGAAATAGGACCTGGTTCCGTCCGAGAATTCGAGGTACTTTCGTTTGCGCTCCGGGTCCAGCTTGGCGTAGTTATCCTCGATGAAGCTTCGGGTGCGGCGGACAAGATAAAGCCGCATGAGATCCCGCCAGTCGTCAGTGTATTCGCTCTTCTCAAAGGCTGCCAGTGATCGAGTGGGGCATTGGTGGCGCTTGATAAATTCCATCTCGCCCAGCTCCCGGATCAACTTCTCAGGTCGAATGCCGATGTCCTTCTTTTCGTCAATGAATAAGCGGAGCTGGTTGGACAGATCCAGATAGGTCTTGTTGTATGGTGTGGCCGAAAGCAAAATCACGCGACAGTCGTTGGCGGCGATGTACTCAGCGATGGCACGATAGCGGCTACCTTCCCTGTTTCGCAGGTTATGGCTTTCATCGATCAGTACCAGACGAAAGCGTCTCAAGTCTGGAAGGTCCCTTTGCGCCTGGGTGATGGAAAGCACCCTGGCCCGGAGGCGATATTGCTGACGGTAATCCTCCCACATGCGTGTCAGATTCTTCGGACAGATAATGAGTGTTTCAACGCCGTGATCATCCTCGAAGATACGGGCAAGCGCGGTTGCCATCAAAGTCTTGCCGAGACCCACAACGTCTCCGATGACGACACCCCCGCGGTTGTTCAAGTGGTGAGCGGCGATCTTCACCGCCGCCTTTTGGAATTCAAAGAGCATGTTGCCGAAATCGCCGGGAATGCGGAATTCCGTCAACCCGGCTCGTGCTTCCTGGGAAAGGTGATAAGCCATCTTCACGTATATATGATACGGGGGTATCGGCTCGGGGCGCGCCCAACTGGTGTTGATGATCTCAACGAGTTCCTTGGAAATGTCAACGCAGAACCTGTCGTCCCAACGTTCATTGAACCACTTGGCAAGCTTGTCACAGGCGTCGTGGTCCAGGACATCTACATTGAGTTCACCCTGCTTTGAAAGTCCGGCCAAAGTCAGATTGCTGCTGCCCAGGTACCCGATCTTGGGGTTAAGGGGGTCTTGCCGGAAACACAGATAGAGTTTTGCATGAAGCGGATGGCGAAGGAATAGCTTCACAACCAGTTTCCGCAAGGTAATTTGCGCCGCGAGACGGCGAAGCCCCTCTTCATCATCGTTTGTTGGAATCCCCACGGTCAGTTGATTGCGAAAATCCTCCGCGAGCTTTCGCTTCAAGGCGATGGCCGTTGCCTGATCAATCTGCTCTTCGCATTTAACCAGGCTCATGGCTGAGCGGAGTTGATCCTGCGGCATCTGCTGCATGCCAACCAAAAGCCTGCAGCAACGACCGTCCCCGCCTGCCCACTTCTCGACCAGTGAATCAACCTTTCGCCATCCACGCAGGTTGAAATAACCAACACAGAAATCCGCCCGCTCGGAAAGACACATCGCATCTTTAAGCGCAGATAAAAGATGTTTTTCTATATTGTCGAATATTTGAGGCATAAAGCTACTGTCCTTCAGAAAATGTGCAGTCAATCAAAGCAATGGTCGCTATCTTCAATATTTTCAGTGCTTTTGCATTATAATCAGAAGATATGCATTATTGTAGCTTTTCGGCATAATACAACTTATCGAAAAGTTTGCAAGAATATTATTGAACCATATCAAGGGGTTTTCGGATCTGTTAAGAGAGGGATATGAAAACCATAATTTTAGATTATGCCACGTCGCTTTTTTTCTTTCAGGTATTCTGACTTTTACAAATCCCCTTCCCGCAGAACGCGGCCGAAGCCGTTTTCTTCCAGATACCAGTATGTGAAATGTTTGGATAGCCAGCTTGCGGCCTTTTCTTCTGCCAAGGGGCGAAAGCGCGACGTGTAGATCACCGGAATAGCATAGCGGGCTTCCAGGGCGTCGAGCGTTCCTGAGACAGCGTTCGGGTGGGCCAGCGTTTCGTATTGATCCTGATCATATGAAGACTTGATGTCTTCATAGCTTGCTTCAATCAGCAGGGCTTTCCATCGGTATTTTGACATTTTCTCGCATTGTTTGAAAAAGCGGGCGCGTTGTTGAATGACAGTTGTGATCAGATCTGTTAGCGTTTTCCGCTCCAGGATCAGCAATTGCTCCATGCCCTCAACGCTGTAATCACCGGCTTTCAGCGTCCGGCTTTTTGATTCGGCGATCCAGTTCGAAAACCGGCTGAAGTCAAAGGGATACTTTTCCCGTGTGTCGATCAAGACTACAGGCTTTGGAATCTGCCGGGTGATGCTGTGGCCGTTTCGCTTGACAATTAGCCTGCCGGTAGGTGGCGCCGCGGTTTGAGTTATCAGTTCTGCTATCATGTTCACCTAGCACCATGAAAAGATTATTTAGTATGGTGTCATCGAGGGACTAAATCTCCGGAGAATTCAAAAAGGCGTAAATCTTTTCCGAAGCTCCCCTGACAATTTTCATAAGGTCTTTTTTCCATTTTTCAGGCATGCCCAGATATATTTCCCGCATCTTCTTTCTTTGGTTTTCATGCTCTAAGAGATATTCTCCAATCTGCCGTGCAGTCTCGATATCCTTTTCCCTTTTAAAAGTTTTGTTGCGCCTCCCGCTTACTATGAACTTGTGCAAAACATAGGCGGCCGGTTCCGGCACATTAAGTAAAATCCTCCTGAAAGAAATTTCCATTACGTGGCTCTGAATAAGATCAAGATACCGCAATCCCTGGGCATTTACGTGAAGCTTATCAATCGTATATGGCTTTTCTCTGCCTCTGCCTCTTTCAGGTGTCAGGAATTCAACATCAAGATCAGGATGGACATATTTCTCATAACCATCCAGGGGTGATACTTGTCTGTCAAATCCCAACTTATTTAAAATCAGCGATACATCAATTTCTTTATGAATGCGTGGAGGATTAGGAACAAGAATATCCAGATCGGCAGTACGTTGCGCGGAAATTTCCACCGGATTGCCAAAATATTCCTTATAAACGAGAGGGCACCAGCCGCCGATGAGAACAATATACCGGAGGACTTCCGCTTTTTTCAGGCTGAGTAATACGGCAAAAAACAGATCATGTTCTTTTTCCACGAAGAGACCTTTCGATTTCCCTGAGATTTTCCTTCACCTGTTGGAGTTTAGCCTCGTATTCTTTTCTCTGTTTCAATTTTGCGCAAAGAGCCTTCCGCTCTTCAGGGACATCTTTCCCGATATAATCAAAGACAACCTTTTTGTCTTTACGATACGCAAGATAAAGATATTTTTGGCCGCCTCTTTCTTTTACCGATATTGCACCCTGTGGATATTCCGAAATCTTTTTCTTGTAGAAAACGATTAGATTTTGCAGCCGTTCATGTTCGTCTTCCAGAATGCCTCTAATGATTCCCATAAGCCACCTTTGCCTAACATAACGATGAAATGATATATATTGTTAGGCAAAAAGTCAATTATAAGTTTGCCTAACAATTATATGATTTTCATATAATTGTTAGGCAAATGCTGGAAATAACTGTACCCCCTTGTCTCTTCTGAAATGTCCTATGAGTATTATAAAAATGGTTAATACACAATGCATCCTCAAGTGTTTTGAAACAAAGCGTCCCTTCAAAAACCAATCATTGAGTAATTTAAGATCAGTCATTGAGTAAATTGCCTCGTGATTATTTATAATCAATGATAATGATGCATTAGGAGATTAATGATGCGATCTGACGCGGCAGGCCTATCGGGTGATTGGTGAAATCAAGAGTGAATTCAAGATCATGATTGACAAGGAAAAACCGCTGCCCGGCGGCGAAATCCGGTATCGCCTGGACAAGGAGTTCATCCGGCGGCTTTCTGACATCAAGGCAGCCGACCTATTCATCAGGAATAATCAACTGGCCCTCTGGAAAGCAAATGTGATATGAAGGTGGCCATTCATTTCAATAGCGGGATGCAATCTCAACGCGCGGGACAAAAACCGTCAGGAAGCGGGATGAATGCTTGACGGGCGCG
>JAGOMJ010000013.1 GCA_017993615.1 Smithella sp.
CAAATTCCGGGGAAACTGGGTAAAACACTTCCGCAAATAGCGGACGAAATTGAAGACTTCAATCCGATCGCAAAGGAATCCTTCAGCTGCTGGGGTGAAAAAAATTTTAAAGAACGACTGGAAAGCTTAAGCCGCAGGCACGTCGTGCTGCTGGGCATTGAAACGCATGTTTGCGTTTATCAGACGGCGCTGGATCTCCTGTCCGAAGGATACAACGTGCATCTGGTGGCCGATGCCGTTTCATCGCGCACGCCGGAGAACCGTCAGATCGGGATTAAAGCGATGAAAAGCGCCGGAGCTCATATCGCCAGCACGGAGATGGTCTTATTTGAACTGCTGCGCACCGCCGCCGATCCGAAGGCCAAAGAATTCTTCAAGATCGTAAAGTAAGAAGAAATTCATTATTCAGCTCACAAACCTTCTTTGAATTTACTGTCTTCTGAAATATTATTTTCTGATTCCGCCGAAAATCACCTTCAGCCCTTTTTATGATTCCGCTGTGGAACATCACAATTCTATCTGGGTGCCGAGTTCAACCACCCGATTGGCGGGAATTCCGAAATAAGACGTCGGGTTCCCCGCATTTCTGGACATAAAGGCAAATAATGATTTGCGCCATTTCATCATTTTCGATTTTCCTCCCGTAAGCAGAGTCTCCTTGCCCAGGAAAAATGTCGTCGTCATCGGGTCTGTAACAAGCCCATACTGGGCAAGTATTTTCATCAACTGCGGCACATTGGGTTTCTGCATGAATCCGTAAAATGCCTCCACCCGGTAAAACCCCTGACCCAGATCGGCTAGCTTAATGCGTTCACCGGCAGGAACGGCCGGTGTATCTTTGGTGATAATGGAAAGAAGCACTACTGTTTCATGCAGGATGTGATTATGTTTTACATTATGAAGCAGCGTCGGAGGCGTTCCCACGGGAGACAGCGTCATAAAAACAGCGGTTCCCGGCACTCTGGGCATATGGCGCTTCGGCAATTCAGAAAGAAAACTTTCCAGCGGGAACCTTGCTCCGACCAAATTACGGTAAAGTTCATTCCGTCCTTTTTTCCAGGTGGTCATCGCTACCGCAATGATTGCTGCGATCAAGAGAGGCAACCACCCTCCATCAGCGAGCTTGAAAAAGTTTCCCGTGAAAAAAGCGATATCGACTAAAAGAAACAGTCCGACGAGGGGAATGACTTTCCGCAGGGGCCATCCTCTGTGATGGGTCAGCACCAGAAAATAAAGAATTGAGGTGATGATCATAGTGCCCGTCACAGCGATGCCGTATGCGCCGGCCAGAGCGCCGGATTCCCGGAACCCCGTCACCACCGCAATACACGCCATCATCAGGGCATAGTTGACAGAGGGGATATATACCTGTCCCTGCATATCGCTGGAAGTGTGAATAATCCGCACCCGGGGACATAATCCCAGTTGCGCGGCCTGTTGCGTAAGTGAAAACGCGCCGGATATTAACGCCTGGGAAGCGATGACCGTGGCGGCCGTGGAAAGTCCGATCATCGGGTAGAGCAGAATTTCCGGCACTATTTTATAAAAAGGGTTGACATTCATTTCGGGATGCGCGAGTAGCAGAGCTCCCTGCCCGAAATAGTTGCAAAGCAATGAAGGAAAAACAAGTGAAAACCACGACAGGCGAATGGCGTTTCGGCCAAAATGCCCCAGATCAGCGTAAAGCGCCTCGCAACCGGTAATACAAAGCACCACCGATCCCAGCACCACAACGCCGTGCATTCCGTTGTTCAGAAAAAACTCCACGGCATATAGCGGATTCAACGCCCGAAGGACGGAAGGTTCGCGTACGATCTGCATGATGCCGAAAATACCAATGGACAGAAACCATAAAACCATGATCGGAGCAAACACCTTTCCAATATTCGACGTCCCTTTGCGTTGTAATACAAAAAGCAGAATGAGCACGACACAGGTCAACGGCAATATAAAAGGCGCAGCAGCATGGGTAGCAACCTCCAATCCTTCAATTGCGGAAAGAACCGATATGGCCGGCGTAATGACGCCATCCCCGTACAAAAGCCCGGCGCCCAGAATCCCGGCAAGCACAAGAACGGACTGAACAAGGGGAGAAAAACTTTTCTTCGACACATTCAAAAGACTGACCAGCGCAAAAATGCCGCCCTCGCCGCGATTATCGGCACGAAGAAGGAAAATGACATACTTGATGCTGACGATTACGAACATCGACCAGAAGATAAGCGACAAAACGCCCAGAATATTCGTTATGTCGGGAGCAAGGGCGTGCTGTCCGTAAAAACAGGCTTTGATGGCGTAAAGAGGGCTTGTGCCGATATCGCCGAAAACAACACCGATGGATGCGAAGGCAAGAAAAATGATTTTTTTATTAAACCCGCCGGAAGGGGGCTCTCCCGGTGATTCCGTGGCCGATTCATTCTCGGAATGTGCTGAAAACATAAAAAACCTCCTTGAATTTCCCGGGGAGAATAATCATCCCGGACGAATCCGGTCGGTTCTCCTCATCGAAGCCTGCGAAGTTAGCTGAAGGGCTCGGGCCGAAAAGGTTACCCTACGCGCAAGCGATACGCCCCTGAAAATTGGGTCCTCCGCTCCTGAAAATCAGGACTAGGCATATGTTTGGCGCTAATTAAATCATCTTTTCAGGCGTGTCAATACGTTTGTTGGAGTTCATTTCCGAATGGTTCTATTACATTTTGACAATTAAAGACTCCGGCCTTGACTTTTGCAATTCGGTGTTGTAAATAAAATGCGACCTTTTAAGGGAGGCAGTTTATGGTCCCGGTCGCCACCAACCCGTATGTAAATAGCGTTTCTTTCATTGATATTCTTGTGCAGGGCAACCCTGCTTTTTTTTTATTTATCCAAAAAAAATTAAAAAACATTTTAATTCCCGTGACAACGGGGAAGAAGGAGGATTTTTATTATGGCACAAGCTCAGGTATTTGAAAATAAACAGCCGGTTCTGGGAATCAACAGTCTTGGGCGAATCGGGAAACTCACTCTGTGGCATCACATCGGAAGAAAGTATTTTAAGGAAATCATCGTCAATCAGGGACGGGAAGTAGGCACGGGCCTTGATTCCGTGGCCCAAGCGATCGAGAAAGATTCCACCTACGGGTTGATGCACAAGTTTTTATACGGCGTCAAAGCAGAACGCATCATTCAGATTGTCGATGAAAAAGAGGGGAAACTGCTGATCGACGGCATTCCCGTGACCATCCTGCGCGAGGCAAGAAATCCCGCAGATGTTCCCTGGAAGAAGTACGGCGTCGATGTCGTTGTGGACTGCACGGGGAAATTCAAGGATCCGACGGTCGCGGCAGATCACAAGAGCGGTTCCATTCGTGGACATTTAAACGGCGGCGCGAAGGTCGTGATCAATTCATCGCCTTTCAAAATCAAGAACAAGGCGCTGGCGCTTCCGGATGATGCGGTGACAATGATCTACGGCATCAATCATACGTCGTTCAATCCCAAGAAACATCTGATCGTTTCCGCCGCATCCTGCACGACGACGGGATTGGCTCACATGGTCAAGCCGTTGCTGGAGAATGAAGAGACCAGCAATATTCTGACGGCCTCCATGTCCACGGTTCACGCCGTTACCAATACCCAGAGCGTGCTGGACAGCGTTCCCAAGGCCGGCGAAAAAGATTTGAGAAAAAACCGGAGTATTCTGGACAGCATCATTCTGACATCCACCAATGCCGCCAAAGCGCTGGCGGAAGTCATTCCGCAGGTCCAGAATATCGGCTTCATGGCCGATTCCATCAGGATACCGGCCAGCACGATGTCGCTGATTGTCCTGAATGCAACATTCCAGGCCCGCAGCCAGGGAGCGGCTACGGCCATCAATACAAAAATGCTCAACGAGCTATACGGCAAAGCGGCCGCCAACAACCCTGAAAAACTGATCCGGTTTACGATGGAACAGAATGTGTCGGCTGATCTTTTCGGTATCGACGCGGCCGTCATCATTGAAGGCCAGTTTAATCACACGCGCACGGCCTTTATTAATCTGGATCTGGCCCATATTCCCAATATGCCGGCAGAGGTTGCCAATTCCTTCCCCGACAAGGTCATGAAAGTTCCGGTTGTGCATGCCAAGATATTCGGCTGGTATGATAATGAATACGGCAGCTACACGAACCGAATGGGGGATCTGACGGTTCACATCCACAAAAATATTTTATAAGAAAGTTTTAGCCGTTTTTTTGAGGTATCTGCATTCACCGACCGCTCGCTTCCGCGGTCGGTGAATTTTTTTCTGCTATTATTCGGTTTCGCTTTCGTGCCGGCCAAGGTAAACTGTCCCGCTCCAACCGTCGATACTGATAAAATCACCTGCTCTGATGGTCTGATTTTCTATGGCGGCATATTCATCTGTTTCGTAAACTTTCAGTTTACTGAATCCGACGACACCGACCTTGTTGAGTTGCGGAATCGTGACCGCGGCATGCGATGTGCTGCCGCCTTTCGCGGTCAGCAGGCCTTCCACTTGCAGCAAAACACCCACGTCATCCGGAACCGTATCGGGACGCACCAGAATCAGAGGCGTTTGCGGTTCTTCACTGCGGAATCGTTTGATATCCGCTTCCGAATAAACCGCCCGACCGGCCAGAGCTC
Organism: Smithella sp.; assembly: GCA_017993615.1. Classification (GTDB taxonomy): domain Bacteria; phylum Desulfobacterota; class Syntrophia; order Syntrophales; family Smithellaceae; genus Smithella. Next base: position 4,630 of record JAGOMJ010000013.1, read on the forward strand.
CGCCGTTGACGCCGATGCCCGCTCCGATCATGGATGACTGCAACGCCGGAGAATCTTTAAAACGTCTCCAGTTCTGCGTGGTAATCTGATTCATGTCGCGGGTTTGCAGAATGTACAATTTATCGCGCGTCGGCCCTTCAAAGGTAAATTCGATCTCCTGGTGATTGAACCCTTTTTCGTAAATGAGGATCTCCGAAATTCTCAGCAGTTCCGCATAAATTTCAGGGAATTTATCTTCCAGGGAAATCTTGGAATCCCGGCATTCCGCGATGCGCTGCTTTTCCGAAACGGGATACGTTTCCACCAGTCCCGAAACGATATCGTCCCCCTGAACCCCGAAAATGAAATCTCCGTAGAGGGTCACATCGGAAGACGTGCTTTTCGGTTCTCGGGTAAAAATAACGCCGGATCCGGAATTATCGTTGAGATTACCGAAAACCATTTTCTGCACGATGACCGCCGTTCCCCATTTATCGGAAATATGCATTTGCCGGCGGTAAATTTCCGCCTGTTCCGAATACCAGGAATCGAAAACCTGCAAAATGGCGTCGCGCAGCTGATCGAGCGGCTTCTCCTTAAATTCGATGCCGTTGTCGGTCAGCCCTTTTTTATAGGACAGGGCGATCTGTTTCATCTGCTCGGGTGAAAACTGGATTTTTCTTTCCACGCCGTACTTCTGTTTGAATTCGTCAATGATCGCGTCGAAAAAATTACGATTCAGCCCTTTAAACATGCCCCACATCTGTAAAAACCGGCGATAGGAATCCCAGGCGGCCCATTTAAAACCATCTTTCTCGCTGAGATTTTCCGCAATCGTCTCGTTGATGCCCACGTTCAAAAAAGATTTCATCATGCCGGGCAGGGAAACCGTGGCGCCGCTTCTGATCGAGAGCAGCAGAGGATTGCGGCGGTCGCCAAGCTTCCGTCCCGTAATCTTCTCCAGTTTTTTTATTTCTTTGTTGACCCGAACAGCCAGATCGTTAAAAATATATTTATACCCGTAAACCGCTTCATAGCCCCTGAACACTTCCGTGGTGATGATGAAACCGGGCGGAACATTAAACCCGAATGAGACAAGCTCTTTGAGGAAATATCCCTTGTTCCCGAGCAGAATCTGATTATCTACTTTTTTGTTCTTTTTGTAGAAAGAAGACACGGCCAGTTCGGGATTGTACGCCATAACGACCTTCAGAATTTGTTTGTTGTCCCTGAACTTTTCGGATTCCGCATTCAGTGTTTTAATAACTGAATTAACGAAATTATCCAGCACCTGAATGCCGAAAGCGGATGCGATGATGCCCCGGATGAAATTTTCCGACTGTGCATAGATCAGTTTCTCATGTTGCTTTTGTCCGGATTTTCTCTCGGAATCGATTTCCCGCCGGTATACCTGGCCGATCACAACAGGCAGGCAGGTGGTGTGGATATCAATGTAATAGTTGCGAATAATGTCCTGAATATCCTTGGAAATGAAACGAAAAATATCCACGTACTGCTCCAGGGAAAACTGCTTGATGGACAAAGCGTTGGTGACGTATTTGATTTTGGCTGCCAGACCTTCCGTGGCGATGCCTTCAATTTCCAGCGCATTCATGTAAAGCCAAAGGTATGTGTGAATTTTTCTGATCGTGTGCTTGGTAATGAACTTGAGATTGAAGGATTTGCTCAGTTCCTCGAACAGCATGGTGGCCAGTGTTTCCAGCCGCAGAGAAAGGCCGACCGCTTCGAATTTTCTTTCGTAATATGTTCCGTACATGGAGGGAATGCCGGCGGCAATATGCCTCTTGTAATAGATGTTCTCATAAGAAGGCGTCTTTTTGGGCGAGAGAATTCTTTCCTTGAGAATGGATAGAAACTTCAGAATAATCGTAATGCTGCGATGATAGTTCTTCGTCGTCAAGGAGCGTTTCAACGACGAGATATCCGCTTTGGGAAAAGCGTTGACCGCTTCCAGATCCTTGAGCAGATCGATAAACTGTGGGTAATATTTTTTGTAGATCAGCTGGTAGATCCGGATCATGATTTTGACCCGTTCCTGATCCCTCGCATTGATGCCTTTGACGTTCGCCAGTTCCTTACAGACTTTTTCGTTATCCCAGTCCAGAAATTTCAGGGGGCTTTGGACTTTTGTGAAGAAATATTTAAAGGCTTTGTGCATTCCGGTGAAATATTCTCCGGGATTCATCACCTGTTCGTAAACTTCAACGGGAAGATGAGAGCGAAGATAACTCATATCTCCGGTATTCCAGTACTGAAAAATATCCTCGGTAAATTTAACGAGCAGGCTGTTGCTTTCCACGTGGGATTGTTTCCGAAAGAAATACACCAGCTTGTCGTTGCGCATGGACAGTTCGTCCACTTTTGTCGTGATGTCCCGGAGCTCACCTTCCGCACCGATTTCACTGAAATAAACGGGAAAGATCCGGAGAAGCTGTTTGATCAGACTGTACGCGGGAGCGATATCCGTGTTGAGCAGAGCGGAAATATTTTTCTGAATGAGGTCCGTATCGCGGATAAAAATACCGCCCATTTTCAAATTAATAACCAGCGCCGAAATCAATTTTTTTGTCCAGCGGGGTTTCATGCTGATAATTTCCAGCCAGGCACGAATATTCATGATATGGGCCGGATTCACCTTAACCTGCCATTCTTCGTTTGAACCCTTGATTTCCGGATACTGGAAGCCGTAAGCAATCAACTCGCTGATAAATGTATTCGCAAGCTCATGACTGTTTTGCGCGAAAACTTCCCGGGCCGTTATCGTAATACAATCAAAAATGGCGCCGCTGAATTCACGCTGAGATTTGCTTTTCTTCAAAAAACCGAAAATCTTGCGCACAAAATCATGAAGGTTTTCCTGCTGTTCCTCCTGAAAAACCATTTTGAGCGAATGATTGATTTCACGCAAGGCGCTGGCGTGAATATCAGCAAGGCTGGGAACCTCCATGACCTGAAAAAGAAATCGCAGCTTGGTGATATGCTGATGACCCTCGTAGGTTTTGGATTTTTCCAGTTGATCCGCAATTTGCAGATAACCGTTCACAATCTGGAAATAATCCGGCATCTCGAGATAATTTTTGATCGCATCGTTTTTATCTTCATGGGTGTTTTGATAGGACGTTTCCAGTTTCTCCATCAGCATCCGCATGGACGCGTGGCTCAGCGGCCGGATGAATTGTCCGTAAGCAGCCACCGATTCCGGAGATTCGCCTTCCCCGGCAATAAACCACTGGGAGGGATCTGGTTGTTCAAGCCAGAACTGATACGTAATCCGGAAAATCCTGTAGAGCAAATCGACGAACAGCCGGTTTTGCAGCACATCGCCATGGCCCGGAAAATTTTTGATGATTTTTTTCGCATAGGACGAACATTTTTTGAAAATAATTTCCTGCTGATTGATCGCATCCAGAAGAGATTTGATAATTTCCGGAAACAGCAACAGATTTCTGGCGGTTTGCTCGTTGCTCTGGTTCAGTATCGTATCGATATAATCGAAAAGATAATGGACCGCGTTGTCCTTGACGTCCTTATCCGATGACGATTTGATGACCTCAAAGTAAATGCAAAGCATGGTCGCCAGTGCAGAAAGGCCGTCCTGATGTTTATTATAAATGTAGAAATCGCCGATGGAAACCGATTTCAGTTCTTTTAAGACGTATTCCCAGTTGACAAAAGGATGATGGAGCTCCGTTAAAAGTTCGTAGATTTTTTTCTGCAGACCGTAATGGTTTTCGACCACCTTGAGAAGCGGCGCATATTGATCCGGAATTTCTATGGTTGCCGCCGTTCTTTCCAGATTCACTTTTAGAGCAAAAGAATCCAGTTCCTCGCTTTTTTTTCTGGGATTATCTTTTGTTGTTGCCATAGGGGGAACCTTCGGAGAGAAGCTTAATCAGAATCCGCGTATTTTTTCAAGTCCGGAACAGATCGTACGAAAACCAGGGGGGGCGTTACTTCGAACATCCGGGTTGCGCTGAAAAATCCCTAAAAAAACAAACTCCGGCAATCCCCTCGGAGCAACGAGTGTTATCGGAGTCGATATCTATCTTCCTGAAACGACACTATTTCTTTTTTGAAGATTTTTTTGCTGTTTTCTTTACCGTTGCTTTTTTAACAGCTTTTTTCACGGTTGGTTTCTTTGCTTTTTTCAATGCCGGTTTTTTCTTGGGCGCTGCTTTGGTTTTTTTCACGACCGTCTTTTTTCTGGGTGCGGCAATGGCCTGTGCTTTTTTAGGTTTTGCCGGTCCGAGATTGACCATTGGCTCTTCACAGCAGATAAGATCGATTGTGGCACAACCACAGTCTTCATCCAGAATCACCTTCAATCCGCATACTTCACAACCCAGAACGTCTCCAACCTTTGCTCTCGACATTTTCTTCCTCCTCATGGAGAGGGGTTGAACATCTTCCCTCTGGTATTTTTTATTTCATTCTAATCAAAAATATTATTTTTTCAAGCATAAATTGCTAATTTTTTTCAAAACATAGACGGCTTGACATTCATTGATGATTTGATATTATCCTCCGGAAAAAGGAATCCGGATCAGGGTATCCAAGCTCACCCTGACAATCATCACCAAAAAGGGCAGCAAAAAATCGATCCTCAATAAGCCGCTTTCGGAGGGGGAAAAACGCCGGACTAGCATATGCCGCATAAAAAAAACCAAAAGTACCGCAGCTGGGTGGAAGTTGATCTCGACAACTTTATCGCCAATCTGAAAGAAATCAAAAGGCTAATCGGCGCCAAAGCCGATTTTATGATGACGGTTAAAGCCGATGCTTATGGACACGGCGCCATAGAAATATCGAATATCGCGCTGAAATGCGGCGCACGGATGCTGGGCGTAGCCAACGCCGACGAGGGCGTGCAATTAAGAATCAGCGGAATTGAAGCGCCTGTGGTTATCCTGGGACCTTCCACAACCGCGGAAATCGAACAGATCATCAAATATAATCTCATACCTTCCGTTTCAGATTTATCTTTTGCAAAAAAGTTCAATAACGCCCTGATCAAATCCCATCATAAACGTCCCTTGCACATAGAAGTGGATACCGGCATGGGGCGCGGCGGCGCAATGCATACCGAAGCCGTAAAACTCGTTCTCGATTTGTCCGGATTATCCAACATTATACTGGAAGGCATTTTCAGCCACTTTGCTTCCAGCGAAAAAATGGTGTCCCACAACAGCACGCAATGGAAATGTTTTTCGGATGTGCTGGCTGAAATCGAGTCCCGGGGAATATATATTCCCATCCGTCACATCAACAACAGCGGCGCCATTTTGAATTATCCCGAATATAAACTCAATATGGTGCGGCCGGGAATTATGGCCTACGGCATATATCCTTCGCCGGAAAACGAATCCAAAGCCGGACTTTTGCCGGTGATGTCTTTTAAAACCGGCATCGTTTTGCTGAAAGACTTTCCGGCGGGGCACGGAATCGGCTACAACAGTACATTCGTTACGTCACGGCCCACCCGCATCGCCACGATTCCTGTCGGCTACGGGGACGGTTATCCGTTTATTCTATCCAACCAGAGCACAGCGCTCATTCATGGTCAAAGGGCTCCCATCGTCGGACGGATTTCCATGGATATGTGCACGGTGGACGTCACCCATATTTCCAATTGCAAAATCGGCGATGAGGTCGTTTTGCTGGGGCAGCAGGAAAAAGAATGCGTCAGCGCCAATGAAATTGCCGCCAAGGCACAAACGATCAGCTATGAAATCCTCTGCGCCCTGGGAAAAAGAGCGCCGCGTGTTTTTTTGCAAAAAGGGAAACACAAAACCGTTGAACCGCGGCTTAAGCGGATATTTGTCCCGGAAGAGGAACGATCCCTCTCGCGTATTGACAACATCATTCGTCACTGCCTTCTGGCGCGCGCACGCAACGAAGAACTGGGCAACGCCATTTATTATGAAATGTTTGAAACCCTTTTTGGCAACAGGGACCGGCGTCTCGAACTGCGTTCGGGTTTCCGCTACGATATCCGCATCGCGAAAATGCCGAAAACGAAAGATGTCGTTCTTTCCAAAGACTATCTGCATGTCGGCATGCACGTCCAATACAAAAAGACGCTGCGCGACAATATTTTCATGATCGGCTGCGCCTCCAGCCATTCGCAACTCAACGCGTTATTTAAAGATCCTCGCTGTGAATACCGCTGGCTATTGAACGACGGCGGAAACCTCTCCGGGAAACGCGACTTTACCGTCGAACGGGTACGCATCGATAATGAAGACGTTCCCATCATCGAAACAAAAAGCACAAAACGCGGTTATGAGGTGTGGTGCGGGTCCGACCGGCTCAAAAAGAAAATAAATCAGGATGTCAAACTTGAAATGGACATATCCACAAAGCAGGCCAGACAAAAAAGAACTTTTCCCGTTTATCTGGTTTATCCTGTCAGAGGGCTTGAGATAAAATTTGATTACGCAAACGCGGGTATCAAAAATGTCCGCGAGGAAAGTTTCTTTGCAGGAAAACATCCGCAGCCTTCCGTAACGGGAAAGAAAGGAAAATCCATCGCCGTTAAAATATCCGACGAAGAATGGATTTTCCCGACAAGCGGCGTCATTTTTATTTGGGACGACTAAGCTCGAGGGTCCGGTCGTTATTTGATGTAGTAACCGGACACCCTCCACCGCCCATCTTTGTCGACCATCGGCGTAACGGTCTCAATGCCCGATTTTTTATTCTCGAATGACGTATTGAACTGAATGACAACATACTGCCCGTCGGGCGCTCCCGGCAGGGACGTTGTGTAGAGGGCGTTTGTAACTTTTCTGAAAATCAATTTACCGAGCGGCTCGCGTCCGGATTTCATGGCCTGCTCCCACTGCTCCTGCGAAACCGCCCGCTTAAAATAGTCGGCGGATTCCTTCCAGCTTTCAATATATTTCCCCTGATCAACAAGTTTCAGCCACTTTTCAGCCGATGCAATCGCCGCCTTCTCCCTGTCGGAGCTATCAGCGACAACGGCCGTCACGCCAAGAAAAATTCCAATCACAACAAAACATAATATCTTTCTGATCATTTATTTCCTCCTGTTCATCCAGCGACAGACGTAATTTCCTGCATGAATTCGACGTTTTCTAAAATGTTGTAAATTCACTGACGGGTTCTTTCCTTCAGCAGCCAGATACCCAGAGCGCCTAGAGCAACAGCGGCAACCGCGCTGATCCAGACGGGAATCTCCACGCCTTCGGCGGTCACGTTGAGACCGATGATAAAGCGGCCAGCCTGCGCTACTGCCATGACAAAAAGTAAAATACCCACGACCAACGATGCCGGACGTTTCATAATTTTACCTCCCGAAAAAGAAAGTTGCTGTTTTCTAAAAATAAAAAGATCCTTTGAACACTCACCAAGACGTTGTAATCTTTACAACAACTTTGTGGAGCTGCCCCGACGATATCAGGGGCATATGCGCATCTTCCGGAAAAAAAATTACAAATGAACTGCTTCGTGTTGCTATCCAGGAATCAGGCTCATCAGCAAAATACTGTATATCTTCTCCTTCATCATATGCGCCAGTTGGTTGTTTACACAAAGATTTAGGCTTCCATCCCATTGTGTCTGTTCCTGACAGAACCAACTGGATATCAATATATTTTTCGTGCCTCTCCAGGAGAGCCTCCTCTTTTTTACAGCCGGAATCTTTCGATACCATGGCGTAAACACGTTCAGCATCTATTTCATATTTTCCCAGCGCCAGGTTCCTCAGATCCGGACGAAGGAGAAAATCTATTGCTCGGGCGAATCCTTGATTCAGGGCTGAATATTTATGAAGATTTTCAATAACATCCAAAACCATGGATTATATCCCTTCGGTTTTAATCTCCAATTTCTTCGTATGGCGGTCGATGGCTAATGTGATTAATTTATCCAAGAGAATGCTGTATTTCAAACCGGTGGCTTCCCAGAGTTTGGGATACATGCTGATGCTGGTGAAGCCGGGCAGCGTGTTTATTTCGTTGAGATAGAATTTATTGGTTTTCTTGTCTAGGAAGAAATCCACCCGCGCCATGGAAGTACAGCCCAGTGCCATGTATCCTTCAACGGCAATCTTTCTGATTTTATCGGAAAGGGTTTTGTTGATTTCCGCCGGAATTTTTAGCGCCGCGCCGTCGGGGTCAATATATTTGGCTTCATAGGAATAAAATTCGTGATTCGGAATGATCTCGCCCAAAACCGAACCGGCGGGATTTTCATTTCCTAAAACGGCGCATTCGATTTCGCGGCAATCGATTGCCCTCTCAATCATGACGCGTGTGTCGAACTGAAAGGCGAAGTTCATCGCTTTTGCAAGTTCTTCCTCTTTCTTCACTTTTCTAACGCCCACGGAAGAACCGGCGCAAACCGGTTTGACAAAAAGCGGCAGCCCCAGTCCGGACAGCGCTTGTTTCATGATAACTCTGTTATTCTCCTTCCAGTCCTGTTTGTTTACAGTGACAGAAGGAACAACGGGAATGCCTGCCTCGCAAAGAAGTCTCTTGGCGATGTCTTTATCCATGCCCACGGCCGAACCGGTTACATCTGCACCCACGTAAGGCGCCATTGCCAGCTCCAAAAGCCCCTGCAACGTGCCGTCTTCACAGAACGTTCCGTGGATCACCGGAAAAACAACATCCACAACCACTTCTTTATTTTTGTTCTTGATATCGTAAAGATGCAGTTTGTTCCTCTGTTCGAAATGGTTGACCAGCCACATGCCCTTTTTTTTCAGAGCCATTTTTTTGCCGAAATCCTTATCGGGAATAATTTCCGGCTTTTCCTGCACGTACCAGCGACCGTCTCTGTCGATGCCGATCGCTGTCACCTTGTACTTCTTGCGGTCCAGGGCGGCAACCACTGAAGCGGCGGAACAAAGCGAAACGTCATGCTCCCCCGACCGGCCGCCGTATAAAACGCCTATTCTTATTTTTGCCGTCTCTTTCAAACCCGTTTTTCCAGCCATATTGATCCTTTCGATGGAAGCGCTTATTTGTCTTATAATTTTCAAGAGTTATACGCCTTGAGCGATAAAATTGTCAATTTAATTTTGCGATTGATGATTCCGACTTTCTTTTTTTAACCAGCAGACGTCCTGAACGAGGGGTCTTGACATCCATAGTGTCTATCAATATATTACGGACGAACTGAAAATACCTGCGGTGATTTATGCCCCTTTATTTTAACGCGGCGCAAATGCCCGTGACAAAAAAAGCTTTTAACGATGCCGAAAATCTGGTATCGCGTCAGTTCAGATTGAGCGACGCAGACTTCAGAAAGAATAGATATGAAGTAAAAACGCTCGCTTATCTTGATGAGCAGGAAATCAAAGACGGGACGTTTGCTCATCTTTGCAAATATACGTATGAAAGACCGGATGGCCTGGCAAACCGCAGCGAGAAGGTCTTTAATTTTTACAGAATCTGTTTACAGGACAACATCATTCTGGACGCTGTGGAAAGGGCCAATCCGTTTATTAAACTCAGTCCGCTGATGCTCTACATCGCGGTCCATGAACTGATTCACATTTTACGTTTTGCAAGCGGCGAGATTAAATTCGATGCCGATGCGAAGGAAAAGGAAAAAGAAGAGGTCATTGTCAACAATTTGACCCGCGCGGCGCTGCTGCCCGTCAAAGGCTACGATCTGGAAATCGTTTTAGACTGCTTCAGCAGTCATTTTAAAAATTTTGATTCATTCAATTAACGGAGGTAAGTTTTTAATATGCCTATTTACGAATACAAATGCCAGAAATGCGGGAAACAATTTGAAGCATTTCAGGGAATCACCGATCCGGAATTAAAAACCTGCAAATTCTGCAAAGGGAAAGTGCATAAAATGATGTCCCTTTCCTCTTTCAGCCTGAAGGGTTCGGGCTGGTATGTCACCGACTACAAAGGAAAGAAACCGGGAGCGGCGCCTGCAAAAGGAAAAACGGAAACTACTGATAGCGCGGCAAAAACGGAAACATCTAAAACCGAATCCTCTGAAAGCTAAACATACGGAAATCTTTTTTGATGATTTTCGTGCACAGCGCCTTTGCATCTTTTGATTGAATTTTGTTCAAGGACCGTCAGCAAAACGAATTCATATAATCATCCGCGAAACGGCCAACACAAATCAACCCGATAAGCGTCGCTTATCGGGTTTTAAATTATGTGGAGGAGATTTTTTACTCACCCCTTTTCCCCTTTGTCTTTCGACATCGGCTCGTATTCCACCCGGTCTCTGCCGTTAGTCTTGGCTCTGTAAAGCGCCGTATCCGCCCGGTTGATCGCCTGCTGGATATCTTCGCCGGCCTGATATTCCGTAACACCCACGGAGATCGTCATTTTGAAATCGTCGGGCATATTTTCAAACACGATCTTCTTGACCAGATTCCTTATTCTGTCTGCGCAAAGGATCGCCTGACTTTTCTCCACATTAGTCAGGATTAGAATGAACTCTTCGCCCCCGTACCGGGCAATGTGATCGATGTTGCGTAAATTCTTCTGGGTTTCCTGCGCCACCGTTTTCAGGACAAAGTCTCCGGCAACATGTCCATATGTATCATTCACGCGTTTGAAATGATCCAGATCGAATATACAAATGGAGAAGGGATGAATACCTCTATCGACAAGGGCCTTTTGATATTCGAGGATTTTAAACATCTGACGCCTGTTGAAGACCTGCGTCAGATCATCGATGATTGCCAACTTTTCAATGGTGGAAAAGGCGTGTGATATCCGCGCCCTGAGCCGGGTAATGTAGCCGCCGACCAATGAAAACCAGGGAAGAACCAGCGCAAGCACCACAATGCTCAAAACATCCGATGTGCTGACCAGGTCAGGATTAATGTTATAAAGCAGAAAGATCACCAGGGAGTAATTGACAACGGCAAAGGCAGAAAGGAAAAGAAACTGCCAGACACTCAATCTGAAAAGTCCGAAAATAAAAACGACCAGATAGGTCAGCAGAACCAAAGGCCTCGTGGTGTCCGCGTAATACGCAATCACCATCACCCAGAAGGTGGCGATAATCATTTGAAGGAGCGTCAGACTGGGATCTTTGAATCTTTTGTTATAACCGCTTCTGATCATGGCATAGATCAGAACATTGCAGAACAATATGCCCAAAGAACTGATGACAAGCACCTGGATGTTTCCCCGAGTCATCTGTCCCTGCGCATAAAACATCACGCAAATAGCAAACCACATCAGGTAAGATCCCAACGCCATGAAAAAACGTTTCAATCGTAACGTCTGATTGTGGTCGTCCTGAGGAAAGATACCAAGCATTCGCATCTCCCTTCTGCTTCCAATATTCAGAAACGTTTCATTTCGTTATTATATAATCCGCAAAACATCATGCTGTCAAGCATTGAAATCATTGCGGAATTTTTCTTATGAAACATCCTCCTGGCGGAGCAGACGATTTACAGCAGGCTTTTGAAATACGGCTGGAGTTCACGGCACAATTCTTCCGGAACAGTCGGACAAATGATTTCATTGTGCAGTTTTTCAAAATAATTCAAATCGCTCGTTCCCAAAGGATAAATCACGAAACGCGGAACGATTTTCCCCTGCACGCAGAAATAATTATTATTGTTCATGGTGGCATAGAGAGACAGGTTAAAACTGATGAAGTTATTGGTATAAAGATAGCTGAACACACGGGACAGCCCTGCCAGAAACTCGCTGAAATTGGATTCGGTCAGATCAAAGAAGGATGTCTTTTCCCGAAAAATGAAATCGATTTCCCCGGCCATGCCCTTCGGGGCAAAACTGGTCAGCCAGCAGACAACACCCGTATCGGCAATAAACCGCTTGTCGGCTTTTTTCTCCAGCGCGATTAAATTGCTCCACAGATTTTCTCCGTTGGAATTCGCGGCGTAATTTTGCGCGCTGGATAAAAGTTTCTGCATAAAACTTGTCGGACGGTAACCGGCAATGGTCTGCAAATGCGGATGGATCAGACCGCCCCCGGCGGGTGGCATGTAGTTCCAGTTGATCGAACAGTATTTGTATCCCAGATTCAATTCGACCACCCGGTGAAAATAGTCCCGGCAAACCAGAAAACCGTCCCGCATGAATTCCGGCGTCAGTTCATTCATCGCCACGAAATGACGCGAGGAAAAAATCGCCACGTTGTTGTTCTGGTCGTAGGGAAAGACGTTCGGAAAGAGACAGGCTTCTCCTCTTTTGAAATTACCGTCTTCCATAACAGAGGGAATAAAACGGGGGGTTGTCTTATCAAAAAGATCGGAACAGAACGGGCACAGAGATTCCGGAGATTTTTCCAGATATTCATTCATATCCGGCTTCTGGGCAATGCGCATCCGGTAAGGCAGAATACGGCTTGCCACGCCAGTGATCTCGTCGTAACGCGACTCGATGGTAATTTTCTTCTCCTGAAAACCGTTGAACGGGTCAAGATAATATCCGGTGGTTATTTCTTTTTTAAATCCCAAATCTCTCATAGAATTCCTTTCTTTCAACACAGGTCGGTTTTGATTTTTATTTCAAGTTGTTTTCTGTTCTCTCCTTAAACTGCTGAAAAGAAACCGTTCAACGTTTTTTTGAGACAATTCCCCGCCGAGAATTTCTTTCAACGCACTCAGATGGATTTCCATGCGTGCGGCGCTCCGGTGTCCGCCACCCTTGCCGACCGCTCCGAAAGCTTTTTGCGCTATCGCCCCGCAGTTCTGTCTGTAACCGTCGCCGCGGAAAATAATAATCAGTTTGTCCTGAACAATTCCGGTGACGACAACGTAATACGTACCGATCAAGTGCAGATAAAAATCGGCGATTTGAACGCAGACATCCGCGCTTTCGACATTGCCCAGAAAGCAGATCCGCCGACCGCGAAAATTGTTCATGTGATGATAAGCGTAATGAAAATATTTTAAAAACCGGTCGGGTGTTTGATTGAGCTCGATGCGCCGGATCAGCGGCATATTGGCGTATTTTGTATGGTACGCGTACGCACTGATGTCTTCAATTATCGTGGCCCGATCAAAATTGTCCGTGTCAGTTTTGATGCCGTAGAGCAATGCCGTGTGCAGGTTGCGGGGAATCTTAATGCGGGAGCAAAGCAGATATTCCGTCAGGATGCTGGACAGCGCCCCATAATTCGGCCTCACATCCATCAGCTCTGCGCTCCACTGCCCTTCATAAGGATGATGGTCGAAAACAATCTGCGGCCGGAGAGCATCCGGAAAATGCGTGAAAAACGACGGTTGCGCATCCAGGAGCGCCGTCACACGGTACGATGCAACATCCACCTGATTCATGCGTTGAATATCAAGATGCAGACAGGACACCAACTCGATATTTTGCTGACGGTCCAGCGGTTCCGTGGAAACAAAAGCGCTTTTGGAAAGTCCCTTGGTCCGCTGAAGAATTTCGCGCAGCGCCATCGCCGATGCGATGGCATCGGGATCGGGACTGCCGTACATCAACAGCAGCAGCGAATCGTCCGGCTGAGCCATGTCCATCAGCTTGTGGAAATTAAGTTCCGTCTCTTTTTTAATCGGGATGGCGTTGACTTTCATGGTCCCGGCGTCTTCAGGGCCGGTTGATCCTCCTCAGTAAACCAATATTGTGCCGGGATGATTCGGGACAACTTCTCCGACAACGGCGGCATCGGCTATTCCCGCACCTCGCATTTTCTCGGCAAGGTTTTGTGCTTTATCGCCGGGCACACTGAAAAACAGTCCGCCGGCCGTCTGCGGATCAAAAAGCAGATCAAAAAGCCAGTCCGGACAGGTTTTTTCTTTCACCACTTGTTTGATGCGGAAATCTTTGTTGCGATAAAGGCCGCCCGGAACGAAACCCGTCTCCATCAAATCGCGTACACCGTCCAGAGCAGGTATTGCCGCCGAATGAATGCGCAGACCGACGTCGCTTCCTTCAATCATCTCACAGGCATGACCCAGTAAGCCGAAACCGGTGATGTCGGTGCAGGCGTGAATATCGCCGGCGGCAATCATCAGTTGCGCTGATTTTTTGTTGAGCGTGGTCATAGTAACAGTTACCTGTTGAATTTGCTTCGGTGATGCTTCACCGGCCTTGATCGCTGTGCTGATAATTCCCGTTCCGAGAGCTTTGGTTAAAATGATTTTATCCCCGGCTCTGGCGCCGCGATTGTATAAAATGCTGTCGGGATGAGCGACTCCCGTCACAGATAATCCGTATTTGATTTCATTGTCTTCAACGCTGTGCCCGCCGATCAGCAGGGCACCGGCTTCATGGATTTTATTCAGGCCGCCCTGCAAAACGTTTCGCAGAACCGAAACAGCCATGGTCTTAATCGGGAAACAAACGATGTTCATGACCGTCAAGGGTTTTGCACCCATCGCATAAATATCGTTGAGCGCATTGACGGCAGCTACCTGGCCGAAGGTGAACGGGTCATCAACCGTGGGCGTAAAAAAATCAACGGTCTGAACCAGAGCCATATCAGCGGAGATTTTATACACTCCGGCGTCTTCCGCGTGCTCAAATCCGCTCAACAGATTCGGATCGTGAATCAGCGGCAAATCGCGCATGATTTCGGATAAGTCCGCCGGACCTATCTTGCAGGCTCAACCGGCGCTCTGCACGGTTTCGGTTAAACGGACACCTTTTTTCTCTTCCATTTTTCCTCTTAAAATCGGTTACAAAATTTTCCAAACATTCACGAAATAACGTTGAAAGTATAAGGACAACACTTCTGCATGTCAACGAAATCTTCATCACACCGTTCAGTCTTTGGTCAAATAACCTTCAGTCTGAATCGTATCTTTTCAGCTCAAATATCTTTTTGTCCTGTTTGGAAGCAATATGATAAAAACGGTCCTGAGGAATATAAATGTAGGGGACATCGTCTTCGCGCCGATAAAGGAAGTACGACAAAATCATTCTGTTTACCGCCTGATGGCCGACGATCATAATGCTGTTGGCGTGCCGGTTCAGGAAAAAAGCCTTTTTAATGCCTTCCATGATGCGGGGCTTCATCAGCGCGTAACTTTCGCCTTCCGGGTAAATGTAATTGTACTTGTCCGCTCCCCTTTTTTTGAAAACATGTGGCATTTTCTGCTCGATATCTTCATAAGTCATTCTTTCGCAGATTCCCGCATTGATTTCATCAAATTCCTTAAGCGGAATGATCCGGCAGTCGTCCTGCTGCGAACGGATGAGTTTCGCCGTATGAATCGTTCTTTGTTTTGGACTGGTGAAAATATAAGAAATTTTCTTTTTCCTGAAAAACCGTCCCAGCGCGCTGGCCTGTTTGAGACCTTTCGGTGTCAATGCCGGATCGCCGCCGATTCTGTTTTCCACATTATATTCCGTTTCCGTGTGCCGAATCAGAAAAAGATTTTTTACTTCATCCGTGACCAGATAGTCCCGCAAACGTTCATAATAGGGGATCACGTCACTGTGCTTTTCCTCGACAATCATTTTCTGAAGCGTGTCGATGCGGATATAATTTCTTTCCGCTTTTAAAGGCATGTAGATCGCTTTGTAATAATCGATTCTTTTTAAAAACTCGCGGGTCGCCTTGTCCTTCAGATAAGCAAATTCGGGAAGACGTATCTTCTCCTGAATGCTCATTTTCAGAATATCGTCATCATCGTTGACGCATTCGATAAACAGGAGGTCGTGGTCGTTGAGCGTTTTTTCGATTAATCCGCGCCGTTCCCTTCCCGCGTTCGTCGCATCCAGAATTGCAATCATCCCGTTGTTGAACAGGTATTTCCTGGCTCTGTCCATGTTCATCCGTGCGAACTTTTTTCTCAAGGCCACGGCCGTTTCGTTTTCGGGAGAATAGAAATCCGCGCTGGATGTCTCCAGATGCGGCAGATAAAGCCTGCGCAAATTTCCATTGTTGAATATGCGGGTGGGAATCCCTTCTTTGAGAAAATAATCCCTGAGACGTATGGCCAGCGTTGATTTTCCCCGCGCGGGAAGGCCCATTAGAACAATATATAACTTTTTATCACTCATACCTTATTGTTTTTCCATGATAATATTGTGTGAAGTATAGGAACAATACTTTTTTATGTCAATCATGGATATCATGTCCTTTCAATGGATAATAAAAGGGTCGCGGCATTTTTTTGAATTGATTTTTTAATCCAAATAAGTTTAAAGACTTAACCAAGCACAGCAGGAAGAAAAGTATGCCTATTCGTTATTACAGTACAAACCGTCATTTAAAAAATGTTGCGGGGATTACCCCCTTTACCGGCAAGGTGTCTTTCAGGGAAGCCCTGCTCAAGGGTCAGGCCTCCGATGAAGGCTTGTTTATGCCGGATACCATTCCTCAACTGGCCATAACCGATATTCAGCAGTTGAATGGAAAGCCGTATCGCGATACGGCACTGCTTGTCGCCAAAGCGTTTCTTGCCGATGAATTTCCACCGGACATCCTTCAACAGGTTGTGACCGAATCGTATAATTATCCTGTCCCGCTGGAAGAGGTCAGGCCGGACCATTTCGTGATGCGGCTGGACCGGGGACCGACAGCGTCATTTAAAGACTTTGCCGCACGCATGATGGCCAGGCTGATGAGCCACTGCCGTCCGAAAGGCGAAAGGCTTAACATTCTGGTGGCTACATCAGGCGATACAGGCAGCGCCGTGGGCGAAGCCTTCAAGGGCGTAACAGGAATCGACGTTACTATCTTGTATCCCGAAAATGAAGTCAGTGGCATGCAGAAAAAGCAGCTCGACACAATCGGCCAAAACGTGCAGGCGTTGAGCGTTGCCGGCAAATTCGATGATTGCCAGAATCTGGTCAAGCAGGCTTTTTCCGATCCGCGGAATGAAAAGTTTAATCTGACCTCGGCCAATTCCATTAACTTCGGTAGGATTCTCCCGCAGATCATCTACTACGTTTACGCCTATGCCCAGCTTGCCCAAAACAAAGAAGAGGCAATTTTTTCCGTTCCGTCGGGAAATTTCGGTGACGCGCTGGGTTGCGAATACGCCCGCCGCATGGGTTTGCCGGTCGCCAAACTGGTCATGCCCACCAATGAAAATGACGAGTTTCCGATTTTCATGGCGACAGGAAAATACAATAAGGTTTCTCCCTCCCGCGCATGCATTTCCAACGCGATGAATGTCGGACATCCCAGTAATCTGGCGCGTTTCTTTGATTTGTACGGCGGCACTGTTGATCGCGTTGGACAGGTTCACAAATATCCCGATCTGGAAGAAATGCGCAGACATATTTTTTCGGTCAGTGTCAGCGATTCGCAAACCCGGGAAACCATCAAGAACGTTTATAAACGCTATCAGGCCGTTCTGGAACAGCATGGCGCTGTGGGCTGGGCGGGCCTGGAAGAATATTTAAAAACCACACCTGAACAAAAGCTGGCGATCTGCCTGGAAACAGCCCATCCGGCAAAATTCCCGGAGGAAATTGAAAAGCTTTTGGGATTAACCGTCCCGGTACCGGAAAGCATGCAAAACATTGACCTGAGAGAAGGCTCTGCCGTTGCCATGTCCGGCGATTACAGCAGTTTCAGGAATTATCTGCAAAAGACTTTAAAGATAAAAGAATAACCGAACGTTGCTGTTCATCGTAAGCCGTGAAAAATTTTTCTCTGATAATGTAATGATCACTTTGATGACTTTATTAAACATGAGGGAGAGATATCATGAGCCACAAGAAGATTGAACGGAAAAAAGAATTAGACCGCCAAAGAAGAAGGCGGAAAAAGAGCTTAAAAGTTCGCGCAAAAGAAAAGAGAGATAATCACAAGAAGACAAAGTAAATATAGCGAATACTGAAGGATGATTTGTTAATAATACGAATATATCGCTTCCTGTAGCCTTCATTTTTCATATTTACATTTTTATGCTAGGATACAACCCGCAATCGTCAACGCATTCAGCATTAGAAGCGATCCATGTAAACAATGTTGGACAATGGCAATAAAAATTCAATTTTATAAAGGAGTAAAGGTATGTTGAAAAAAATCGTTATGGCCATTTTGTTCATTATGATTTCTGCGGGTTCCTCGATGGCAGGAGGAGCCGTCGAGAAGGATTACGGCAAGAAGCCGTGGATGGTCGACATCGAAGATCTGACAGTAAAAAATGAAAATTTCCGTACCACGAAGTGGACGGGTCAGAACCTTCAGATGACCGTTATGTCGCTTAAACCAGGTGAGGAGATAGGATTAGAAAAACATGATAAGGGCGATCAGTTTATCCGTGTTGAAAAAGGGAATGCCCGTGTTGTGATGGGCGTGTCGAAGGATAAAATGACTTTCGACGAAAAAGTTTCAGATGATTGGGCCATTTTTATCCCAGGCGGTTTCTGGCACAACATTATCAACGAAGGGGATAAGCCGCTCAAAGTTTACGTTATTTACGCTCCACCAGAACACCCCGCTCGAACAGTGCACAAGACTTTCAAAGAATCGGCAGCCGCCCATTCTCATTGATCAGGGAGGAAGGGAAAGCATTTGACAAGGAAATAAGTAATAAAAGAACGTTGCCCAAAACGCTGCACCGGAGTGTAATTTCGCTGCGCTCCATTGCCGTCGGTGAGTTTGGTCGTTAAACCTTTCAGATGGTAATCAACAAAATTTATTACCCATAAAAACCGTCGAATAGTAGGTAAACTCAATAAAGGATAGAATTTAAGACAAGGCTTTATTGTGAGACTCAAATTTCAAAAACGAATAACTTAAAGGTCACTATAGGTGCATTGAAATTTGTACGTCGTAGTGAGTCCTAAATTTAAGAAGCATAGCGTACTGAAATTTGTCGGACGAACTATCCAATCCTGATAAACGGGATGGGGAACAATCCCGCTAAAAGCGGAGGGTATAACACTCTGCCCCCTGGGGCCAAATTAGTGTCCAGCACCAATAGTAATAGGGATTGCCCTGGTGTTTATACCCGTGATTTAAGAAATTTCTCCTCGATCAAATCGGCGATACTTTGGATGTCGTTGATGTCGAAGCAGGGAACTCCGGTATCGAGTTTCGTATCGGAAGCAATAGCCAGCAGGTTGTCCTCTTTTCCGCATAATAATTCGCGTTTCAATTCCGAACGGAAGACTTCGATTTTAGGGAAAGGGTTGCCCTTGTAACCTTCGGCAAGAATGACGTCGGCGCCCTTGATATATTTATCCCTGATTTCACCGAGCGTCTGATCCCGTTCAAGATCTTCAATCAGAGCAACGCGTGTGGGACAGGCGATCACGGTCGCGCAGGCGCCGGCTCTTTTGTGCCGCCAGCTGTCTTTGCCTTCGTGGTCGATATCAAAGCCGTGCTTGTTGTGCTTGATGGTCGCGACGCGATACCCTCTTTTAATCAGTTCGGGAATCAGTTTCTCCACCAGGGTGGTTTTGCCCGAATTGGATTTACCGACGATGGATATGAGCGGGACAGTCATTTTTACTATTTTCCTTTCAATCAACGCATCGCCTTATTTACTACATCCTGGTCAAAATAATTACAAGACATTCCCGCGTCCACCACAATACCGGTGGCGTTAATGCCGCCGGAGACAGGCGACAGCAGGAACAAGACCGTGTTGGCAACTTCTTCGGTTTTAAGCGCCGCCTTGCGCAGCGTCAACTGCTCGGCAAAAAGATAATTGTTTACATATCCCGGAATACCGGCGGAGGCCGACGTTTTCAAAGGACCGGCGCATACCGCATTGACACGAACTTTGGACATTTCGGACAGGGATTTTGCCAGAAAAGCTACTGTTGCGTCGAGCGCGGCCTTGATCGGTCCCATATACCCATAGGCGGTTGCCCGCGTGTTGCTGATGGATATGGTGACAATGGAAGCATCGTTTTCAAAAGAATTTTTCAGGGCATTGGCGACGGCCACCAGCGAGAAGCAGGAGATATTGGCCGCCTGCAGAAAATCTTCCGGTTTGGTTTCATGAAATGGTTTGAGGCCTTCGCTGTAATTGGCAAAGGCGATGGAATGAACGAAACCGGCGAGTTTGATATTATGATTTTTAAAATATTCTCCCAGACGATTGATGCTTCCCGTTTTTTCAACATCGCAGATCAACACGGTGCTGTCGGGGAAAAGTTTTTGCGCTCTGTCTTTATTTTCTTCATTTTGAACGGAAAAAATCACCTGCGCCCCGTTTTCGACCAGACCTTTGGCCACAAAAAACGCAACGCTCTTTTTATTGGCCACACCGGTCACCAGAAATGTTTTTCCTGATACTTGCAGAAAGTCCATATCAACCTCTCTTATTGCTCCGGCGGAAGAAGCGCCGCCTGAAAGATGATTTTTAAAATGAGTTTATCTCCGATATGAATCGTACCGCTCATATAATAAGCGTTATCCACCTGATCATCAAGGGTAACCTTCATGGTCAACGTATCGCCCGGACGGGCGAAATGTTTAAATTTGGTATCTCTAATCCGGGTGACAACACCCAGGCCCGGCTGATGACTTGCTACCATTAAAATGGCTCCGGTCTGGAAACAGGCTTCGCACAACAACACGCCCGGCATGATGGGATTGCCGGGAAAATGGCCCTGAAAAAAATATTCATCGGCTCTTAACGTTCGTTGCGTCGTGATGGAACGACCGTCTCTGCAGATAATTTTATCGACAAAAAGAAACGGCGGACGCTGCGGCAGAGCAGCCAGAACTTCGTCCATTATAGTCCTCCGGCAACGGTGATCGATGTCCCATTAATGTAGGAGGCCTCGCGGGTCGCCAGGAACAACACCGCGTGGGCCACTTCTTCCACCTTGCCGAAACGTTTCTGCGGAATCATCTTGAGGTATTCCTTGCGCTGCTCCTCTGGGAGATCCCCGATGAGTTCCGTATCGATAAATCCCGGAGAAACGCAGTTGACGGTAATCCCTTTCCTGGCGACCTCTTTGGACAAAGATTTGGCAATGGCCAGTTGGCCGGCTTTGGATGCCGCGTAATTGGCCTGTCCTTGAAATCCGATATCCCCGCCCAGCGAACTGATGTTGATGATTCGTCCGAAACGACCGGACATAAAGCGCGGAATAATTTCCCGCGACATATAAAACGTTCCTGTCAGATTAACTTCCAAAACTTTATTCCATTGCTCATCGGTCATTAACGCCGCTATCGCGTCCTGCCGGATACCCGAGTTATTCACCAGCACTTCCAATGAGGGATATTTTTCATCCAGATACTGAAACAAATTTTTAACATCCTGCGACGAGGAGATATCCTGTTTTTGAATATCGAGTCTATCCGAAAATTGTTCATTTTTATTTTTAAATTCATTCGCGGCCGCATCGTTGGCTGAATAAACGGCAATCACCGTCGCGCCAGCCTGCAGAAAAGCCTCGGCGATACCCGCTCCGATCCCACGGGTTCCGCCGGTAACAATAACTCTTTGATTGCTGAAATCAAACATAAAACACCTCAATTAAGTTTATCCAGATAGCCTTCCACTTCATAAGATTGAATGACGCCGTAATTGGCGGCGCCCAGCCAGCCGGACATGATAATGCCGACCGATCCGGTATGAAACAGACCGCTGATTTCATGATGCAGTTTCATGGAAATATCCAAGCCCTCGTGTTTGGTTCCGAACGAGGAGCCTCCTTCATGATGCGTATATCGCTTGATCGTCAACGGCGTTGCCGCCTCGACGTAGTCAATTTTCTGTCGGATGCCGGGAATAATTTTTTCCAGACTCACCAGCGTTGCCTCAATCAATTCCCGCTTCTTTTGCTTATAATCTTCTTTGCTTAATTCTGCCCAGTCTTCATAGCGCGCATTGGTCGATGCCACGATGGTATATCCGGCATTTTCCAGTTGGGGCCGCAGTCGCGGATAGTAAAAGGAGAATGTCCGACTGGTGGTGTTCATGGACAGCAACTCATCGGTTTCAAATTCCTTTGCTTCCGAGTAGAAGATCAGATCGCCGATATCCTCAATCGCTTCTCCCTGTCTGATTCCCATATACACCTGACAGGAACTGGTGTTGAGCCGGACTTTTTTAACCTTGTCGATAAATTCCGGTTTAAAATTATCTTCTCCCGTCAGATTAAAAATGGTCCCGATGAGATTGCCGTTGGAAAGAACCGACGTGGAAGAAACAAACTCGCCGCCGAGCATGACTCCCCGACAAACATTGTTTTCAACCACAATTTTTCCCACGTTTGATTTCAGACGAATATCGACATTATTTTTCATAAGCTCCTCCTGCATCATTCCGATGACGAGGTCGGTTCCGCCCTGAAACGTATAAACGCCTTTGCTCATGAAATTGGAGAAAACAATTCCGTAGGTAATGGCCGGATCCTCCAGCGTCGAACCATTGGCGTACACAATCGGCTCGATCAAAAAACGATGCACGTCTTTTCTGCCTGGGAAGAAACTCTCCAGCAGTTCGCCGTTGGTCATTGCCTTGTTATCGTAGTAATTCATGTTCATGACCAGGCTGAAAAAATTATCCACCTGCTCTTTAGAAACGTTAAAACAGGCAATGAGCTTTTCGGTAAAATCTTCAACCGTATAATCCGTCTCCAATCGGTACATGGGATTGATGAAACGCATTCTTTTAAGTTGAACGATTTTCTCCGCTATCGCCTTGTTCCAATACTTGCGGCAGGTTTTGATCATCCCCACCGGAAATCCATGCAACGACACATCAAAAATATGTTTCTTGCGATAAAACCAGGTAGCAAAGCCACCAAGTTTATCGTGCGACTCCAGGATTAATACTTTTCTTCCGTTTTTGGCCAGTTTGTTGGCGGCGGTCAATCCCCCCAGTCCGCCCCCGATGATGATGACATCGTAGTGTTGTGTAATTTTATCGTTTTTATTTAAAAGCATTCATTCCCCTCTCTGTTGTAAGATCCAGCGCCTGCTCTATGGATATTTTCGGGACATAACCGAAATCGTTTTTCGCTTTTTCATGGGAAAAATAATGGGAGCGGGAAAACTGCAGCGCCACAAATCGCGTCATCGGCGGCTCTCCGTTAATTTTAAAAAATCTGTACCAGGCTTCGAACAAGGCCCCCATGTTCAACGCCACTTTTTCGGGAACTCTTTTTGTGATGGGAGAAAGATTATATCGCGTCAGAATCTTGTTGATAAAATCCCAGAGCACGACCGGCCGTTCCTGGCCGATGAAATAAGCCTGTCCGGCAACAGATGATTGAGGAGACAACTTTTCGAACGCCAGGAGGTGCGCCTCAACGGCATTTTGAATATAGGTGACATCCACAAGATTCTTGCCGGTTCCGACTATTTTCAGTCTGCCCCGTTTTGCCGCATTGACCAGTCGAGGGACGAGATGCGGATCGTCCGGACCGATGATCTGGTGGGGCCTCAGGGCGACAGTAGATAATGTTTCATCATTAGCCTGCAAAACCTTCTGTTCGGCCAGCGTTTTGGTCCGGGAATAGTCATTATAAAATTTCAGGGCATAGGGTTTGGTCTCGTCGGCTCTCAAAATATCATTGCCGTCGAAAACAACGCTGGGCGTGCTTGTATAAATCAGTTTTGTTATGCCGTTGGCGCGGCACGCCTTGATGACATTTCCAGTGCCGACAACATTCGTCCGGTAATATTCATCATAGTCGCCCCAGATACCGACGCGCGATGCAACATGAAAGACCGCATCTATTCCCTGAAATGCCGCCATAACCTCGGAAGCGTTTTGCAAATCGCCGCAAATAGTTTCAACGCCCATGGCCTGCAATGGCAGATGATTCCTGCGGCTGAAGTTCCGGACCTTGTGTCCTTTGGACAGCAAGCCGTTTGCCAGATTTCTTCCCAGAAAACCTCCCGCTCCGGTAACGATAATGTTCATATCCTCCCCCGGGCAACGTCATCAGCCAGTTTCAAACGGTCGATCTTGATATTGTGCCGGACATCGACGGGAAAGCTGTCGCAGAAATGGACTGACGTTATTGCCGCTGTCAAAGGATTCTTTCCGCCCAGACCCAATAACTCTTTTTCCAATCGTTTCCTGTCAAGCTTTCGCCCTGCCGAATTTCTTTCAATGACGATCGCAGCCGATTGCCTGCCTTTTTCTCCGATTCCGACCAGCGCCGACCGTCTGACGCCGTTATGCGTGTTGAAAATCGCTTCGCACATGACTGAGCATAATAATCCCGACGGTGTTTCGACGCGGTGCGATTTTCTCCCGCAGAACCAGAGCTTGCCTGCATCATCAATATAACCGAGATCGCCCATTCTGTGCCAAAACGATGCGCCGTCGGCAATCTTTGCCAGGGCAGTCTCCTGCGGAGATTGATAATACCCGGCGGTAACCATGTCGCCTTTCACAATGATTTCTCCGATCTGATGCAGGCCCAATATGCGCGCCTGCCGGATATGAGGAATTATGTTGTCGTTTATCGCCGCAATGGCAACTTTCACGCCGGGGGCAGGCTCTCCCACACAGGTTCCCTTGCCTTCATCGGTGAGCGCGGCCGTTTGCTCCAAAACCATTTGTCCGGAAATATTGGCTACGGGAAGACTCTCCGTTGCGCCATAAGGCGTATAGGTGGTTCCGTTGGGCAGAATCCTGCTGAATCTTTTATGCAGTTCGTTTCTGACCGGTGCACCGAACATCACCAGATATTTCACCGAAGGAAGGGTAATGTTGTTTTTAATGCAGTAACTTCCCAGCGCTTCCCAGATAGCCGGCGATCCGGCCATAAAGGTAACTTTATTGTCCTTGATATTTTGCACCAATTGCTTCGGGTCCGCCTTTGCCGGTTGCGAGGGATTCATATCCGGAATGCAGGACGTCATGCCCATACAGAGCGTAAAGAGAGAAAACAGCGGGAAGCAGGGGAAATCTATTTCATTTTCATCGAGAGAAAAAAGCTCCTGTAAAAGACGAGTCTGCTCGTAATAAATTTTGTGGGTATAGACAACGCCTTTCGGGCAGCCGGTTCCGCCCGAGGTAAACAGAATGGCTGCCGTTTCGTCCGGTTCCAGCTGCGCGCTTTGAAAACCGGCTCTGGCCCGTTTCAACATGGACAGCGGGAAGCAATTGCCTATCTTCGGTCCTTTGGTGGTAACTTTGAACCTGACCGATTTAAACGAGTTATTGAAAAGAATCCTCAGGAGATGCACTTCCGGTTCTGCAATCAATCCTTCCGGAGCCACTTCTTCAATGGCCGCAAGAAGATTTTTTCTGCCCATGCCGGGATCAATGAACACCGGGATGACGCCGATTTTAAAGAGGGCAAAAACCAGCGCGGGAAATTTTAATGACGGCCGGACAAAAAGAAGGGCTTTGCAGCCGCGACGAAATCCGATTTCAGAAAGACCGTTGGCGTATTTGCCGGCAAGCGTCTCCAGTTCCCCGAAGGTGATGGCTTTGTAGCGGTACTTTTTGCCCGTGCGAACGGGAAACTTGACCGCAACTTTGTCGTGATGAATTTTTGCTATCTCTTCGAAACGATCAGCGATGTTCATGGTTACAGCTTTTCACCGTCATGCAATTTTATTCAAACAAACTTTCCGAGTTCTGCAATGATGTCGTCTCCGGCGTCTTCCAGAACATAATGGCCGGCGTCCTCAAATGTTTTTACGGTCGCGTGAGGATAAATTTCCTGCCAGCGATTGAGAAAATAATCGTGAAAGCAAAAATCCCTTTTTCCCCAGAGAATAAGCACGGGACATCGATGTTGCGCAAGCGATAATTCAACAGATTTTAACGTCTGATAGCTCCGGTGTCCGGGCGTCATGGGAATATCGGCAACAAACTGCGCTATGGCAATCCGGTTTTCGTAATTGTCGTACGGATACAAATATCCCTTTCTGATTTCAGGAGACATTTTTTTAGCAACAGCCATGTACGTTGCAGCCAGGGCAAATCCGTTAAGACGGCGAATCACCTGTTCGGCCAAAATGGGAATCCGGCACATATTAATCTGAAAGGCGATCACCTTGGACGTGTAAGCGGCGCTGTTCAGGATCACTATTTTTTTAACCAGTTCCGGACGTCGCTTTAGAAGTCCGAAACCGATGGGGCCTCCCCAGTCGTGAACAACCAGCACAACGTTTTTCAACTCCAGATAGGAAACAAGTTTGTCCAGATTCCTGATGTGTTGATGCAAGGTATAGGCATATTGCTGCGGTTTATCCGACAGACCGCAACCGATGTGATCCGGGACAATCACCCTGTTGGATATGGAAAACGCCGCCACCAGTTTTCTGTAGTAAAACGACCAGGTGGGATTGCCGTGAAGCATCAGCATCGGATCACCTTGTCCTTCATCGAGGTAATGCAGGGAAATATTATCCTTGAGTTGATAGAAATGGGATGTGAAAGGATATAATTTGTTCAACCAGTCCGGTCTTACCATTTTACCCCCAGCATAATGGAATTCAGGCCCGACCCGATGCCCAACAAACCCACCTGGCTGCCTGCGGGAATTTTTTTCTCTTCATCATAAATAGCCAGTGTTACGGGCAGCGCAGAAGCTCCGGTATTGCCCAAAAATTGATACGTGGTAAACGTGGGACAATGCTCCAGTTTCAGAATCTGCTTTAACAGAGTTTCATGAGCCACACCCACCTGATGACCGACAAAGCAGTCCACGTCATCGTGGGTCCACCCCAGTTCCCGTTTGGTTTCTGCCCAGGTTTTTTCAGCCAGGGCAACGCCGGATTTCATCAGTTCCTCGGAATCGGTTTCCATCATCAAGGATTGCGTGTCTCCGCCGCCGCGACATAGGACGTTGGCTGAAGAATCGACAAGCGAGGCTCCTCCCAGCAGGCAATGACCTTCATGGACATGATCCTTGTGAGAAACCGTATAGGCAACAGCGGCTGAGCCGATGGTCAGATTGGCAATATATTTTTTGATGCTTTTTCTGGTTATATTTTTATCATTTAATAACCGGTCAATGGTCTGAAAAAGCAGCGGTCCGCCGTTTTCGCCGGACACGATCAGGGCATGTTTAATGAACCCGTTGTCGATCATATTAGCGGCAACGACAAACGAGCTCATGACGCCCAGACACGCGTTGGACAGATCGAAGAACATGATATCCGTTTGCAGTTCCAGATTGTGATGAACGATCGAAGACGTCGATGGCTCCAGAAAATCGCGGCAGACGGAGGCATGAATCAATAAATCAATCTGGTCCGGCTGCACGATGTTTTTCTCAAACAGATTACGGGCGGCCTGCGTGGATAAATCGCTGGGCATGGTTCCGGGCGGCCAGAACCGCCTTTCCTTAATGCCGGTCATCAGTTCGACCCGTCCCGCGGGCAGTTTGAGCCGTTCATAAAGAGGCGCAAGCCGCTCCTCAATTTCTTCCGACGTCATGACCTGGTCGGGAAGATGATAAGCAAAAGAAGAGATGACCGCGTTTTTAAACCTCATGCTTTTTCTCCGTTCATCAGACAATGAAGATTCGCCATGGAAATACCGCTGAGCATGGCGCCGACGATCCCCAGAAAGCCCTGATCCGTGCCGCAGATAAACAGGTTTTTTATGCCGGTGCGCCCGTCTCTGACTTTCTCGGTTGTGCCGTAAACCGCGCCCTTGAAATGACCGGTGAAGCGGTTAATGGTCTTGGGTGTGAAAACATCATGATAAAGCAGCTTGGCCTGAAATTGCGGAATCACTTTTGCAACAAGCGACAAAGCCGCATTACATACTTCCTTTTTCTTTTGAAGATATGTTTTTCTGTCCAACGCGTTCCATTGATCAAAATTGGCAATAAAGGTGATTCGAATTAATCCTTCATCGTAATCATCGGTTCCGAAATTGTTCGGCAGGCAAATGACGGCACTGCGATAATCACAAAGATCCCGGGACTTTTTGTAGTCGTACGTATCATTGTCATTGTAAAAAATAATGGTTTCTTTGATGCCCGCCTCAACGGGCTTTTTGTCAAAGAATAAAA
The DNA here is from genome assembly GCA_017993615.1 of Smithella sp. Taxonomy (GTDB): domain Bacteria; phylum Desulfobacterota; class Syntrophia; order Syntrophales; family Smithellaceae; genus Smithella. The sequence goes on from JAGOMJ010000013.1 coordinate 32,454, forward strand.
GGTTTTCCGCAAAACTCATGTTGCCGACTGCAGGCCTGTCGCTTTTTTCGGAAACAATGTTCATGGTTTCGGGCAAGCCGATAGAGGACATTATTTTGTCGGTCCGGATGCTTTCTCCGGAATCAAGCGTTACGCCGGTTACGCTTTCATTTTCCACATCTATTTTTTTGACGCCCGTTCCCAGACGCAATTCGCCGCCGGCTTGTTTGTATTTCTCAATCAGCAGACTGATGATGGTGCGCACGCCGTTTCGGGGGCGGCTGAAGCCTTCCAGATAAATACTTTTGAACATAATGACGAACTGGGAAAAATCCATATCGTTTTCCCACGCACTGCCGTAAATCAACAGAGGACAAAAAAGCATTTCCAGCAAATACTCATCGGAGATAATTTCCCGAACTTTTTCTTTGGCGCTTTGCGGTTTGTTGCTCAGATTAACGTCATCAAAATTGATGACTACGTCAAGCAGTCTGGCAAAAGGATCTTTCTGATGGGGAAAGTGTTTTCCGATGTCCTGTATCAGCAACTGCGGATCATTAGCGAATGCGAGATCGTGTGCAGGAAACACAATGCGCGAAAAATTCTGTTGCGAGAGTTCCAGCTGTTCGTAAGGTATTCGTAATTGTTTCAGCAGTTTGGTCAGCGGCCGGCCCCGTTCACCCTGGCGGGCAAAATTGGTCATTGCATGAAGCCCGACATCCAGTTTCCGGCCCTGGCGGTCATAGTAGGAATTCAGTCCGCCGGGAATTTTATGCCGTTCCAGGATGCAGACTTTTTGATCAAACATCGCGAGCCGGATGCCGGCCGCCAGACCGGACATGCCCGCGCCTATGATTACCGTATCATATTGTGTCATTATGCCGGACTTACAGCAAACTTGGGGCCGAGATATTCAATACAGCTCTTCAATGTTGCCAGCTTCATGTAATCTTCGGTAGGCACTTCAATTCTATATCTCTTCTTCAGTTCCATGACCACATCCAGAAAGTCCATGGAATCCATATCCAGTTGTTCCCTTAATCTGATGTTGTCGTCGAGATTTGAAAGGTCTTCATCAATCGCAATTTCAGCTATGATATCGATGATTTTTTTTCTTATGGTTTGATAGTCCATGCCCCTGCCTCCTTATAATTTTATTGTTTGTATTTTTTTACGATTAAAACGGAATTTATGCCCAGCATCCCGAACGAATTGCTCAAAATAAAGTTCACGTCTTTTTTGACGGGATCGCCGTTAACCAGATTTTTCACGTTACACTTCGGATCGACATTCTCAATATATTTACACGAATGAATTTTGTGATCGGTGAAGCTCGGCAGATTTCCTGCCAGTTCCAGAGCGCCGGCGGCGCCCATGGCATGCCCGATAAAGCCTTTTGTGCAATTGACGTAGGTGTTATCGGATTGTCCGAAAACCGCCCTGACCGCTTCACACTCGTTTTCATCTCCGGACACTGTTCCGGTGGCGTGCAGATTAACGATATCAATATCGCGGGGGGAGATGTTTGCCTTGGCCATTGCCGTGTTTATGCACTGAATTTGCCGTTGGGTATCCGGCAGCACAAAATCGACGGCATCGGAATTGACATGATATCCCGCTATTTCCCCGTAAATCTTCGCTCCGCGTTGCAAGGCATCCTCCAGTCTTTCCAGGACAAAAACGGCTCCGCCTTCCGAAACCACAATGCCGTTTCGGTTGATGTCCAGCGGGCGGCTCGCTTTTGTGGGATCTTCATGAGAACCCAAGGCACCCTGGCTTTTGAATCCCGCAAAGATGCCGAATGTTCCCGTGCTTTCCGAAACGCCTCCGGCCAACGCCAGATCGATTTCACCGAGCTGCAGCATCTGCATGCCGTGAATAACGCCGATATTGCCCGCTGCACAGGCTGCGCCGATCGTGTAGGCGGGACCGGTAATTCCCGTATTCAGACTGACTTCGCCGGCGGGCGTGTTGGCCACGGTTCTCGGATTGTGATGATGAGACCATAAACCGGCATCGAGATTATTCTGGTGGAGTTCATAAATTTCATTTTCGGTTTCCACATTGCCGTGCTCGGTAATGCCCAGGTAAATGCCGGTTCTGTCCTTGACCAGTGATTCCAGGGACAGACCGCTATCTTTCAATGCCTCGTGCGCGCAGTAAATCGAAATAGAACCGGCCCGGGTTCCCCGGCGACGCATTTTTTTCTTCTGATAAAGATATTCGTCAAAATTACAGTTACCCGCGGCAACCTTTCCCATATATCGGACTTCCATTTCCGAAATTCCGGATTTCTGGTTTAAAAGGGCGCGGCGAAAATCGTTCAGATGATTGGCGTTGGGAGCCGTCAACCCGACTCCGGTGATCACCACCCTGATATTCTGCTTGCTGGTCATGGACGCTTCACCATTTCATGTTTGTTTTTTCAAATAGATACCAAAGACCGAGACCACGTGTGACGGTTCCGGCTGCGCAAATCAGAATTTTAAAAGAGGGCTTGTTATGTAAATTTATTAAAATGAGAGCTATTTTTTAATTTATCATTAAAATAACAATAGCTTAAGAAGACTCTCTTAGTCCCTCACAAAAATAAAATTTTGATTTTTTTACCTCATAGCAACCTTGAAGGGACATGTCAACAAAAATTTGAGGAATTACTCAACTTAGATTGATGATTTTCTCAGTATTTTTTAAGTATTTGTTTTTCTTATAATTTCTATCATAATTTTTGCACAGGCCAGCGTATCGGACAAGGCGTCGTGATGCTGTAAGTCAATATTGAAATTTCTGCAAACGGCGGGCAGGTTGGTGGGATAGAGGTTGAATACCTTCCGGGAAAGCTTCATCGTACATTGAAAATCAAGGTCCGGGGGCGTGATAGCATATCTTCTGCAACAGGCGCGCAGAACGCCTTTATCGAAGCCGGCATTGTGAGCCACGGCAAAATCAATGCCTTCAAAAAACGGCTTAATCGATTTCCAGCACTGATCGAAAGTCGGCTGATCTTCAACATCGCCCCAGGTAATACCGTGAATGTGTGTGAAGACAAAATACCGGTATGGCGGCCTGATCAGAAAGGATGTCCGGTGGATGATTTTGTTATCTTCGACACGCACCAAGCCGAGAGCACAGGCGCTGTCCTGATAATAATTGGCGGTTTCAAAATCCAGGGCCAGAAAATTCATGATCAACCCGATTCATCCATGAGATCTGTCAATAATTGTTCGTTTTTCAGACGAACTTTTTATCCCTATAACTTTTTTTCCGATAAAGGACAATCCTCAATCAACATCATTAAAAACCCCCTTGAATCTTCCGATTCAAGGGGGCAACCACTATAAAAACAGATCATGATTTTTGTTGATAGCGGTTATTTACATTCTGTTTTCGTTCCTTCAAATCTTTTTAACACGTGCTACATAACCATAGTTTTAACTGCATCGATAACCGGATTGGTGAACAATGCCATCAAAAGCGTGTAAATAGCAAACGCACCAACCATTTCGGCAACATACATTTTTTCATATTTCCTTTTCAGAGTCATCAAGATCAACCCGCCGACAATCAGGCACCCCAGTTGGAAATAGGGAAAATCAGCCGCGCCTGTTGCCGCGTACTCCGCAAAGCCGAACGTTGCAGTAAAAATAACAACCGCCGCTGCCACCGCTATTGTTCTTAATGTCTTTTTCATGATCTGTTACCTCCTTTCCTGCGTTGTTGCCTATATTTATTGAAATTATCGTGCCAGTTTGCGTGAAAGGATCGTTATTTTCTATGTCATTGAAATAATAAAATATTTGTCTTTTGACATCGGCCGGATTTTTTCTCTGAGACCGTTATCCGAAATTTTTTTAATAAATTGTTCAAGACGTTTAATGAAACATACAAAAAGATAAGAACGAAATGCTTTTTGGCAAAAGCGATGTAAAGCGGATTTGAAAATTGAAACGGACCGATAAAAATTTATTTTGATGAAGGTTTGTTGAATTTTGCAAAAATCCAGTAGGGCACCCCGACCGGATTAAGATTTTTATACTGATTGATCGACAAGATATAATCTCCCAGTTTTTTGATGGACTCCTCGGGCGTATCCACAAACTCCACGCCCGCCTCGTAAGACTTGACGTCTTCTGCGGGCTTGCTCCATTTCACCTTGCCGAATACCGTTACCGTTTGTTTCAAATTTTTCAATACTAAATCGATTTTCAAAAATGTATCGACGGGCAAAAGACAATTTCCCTGAATCCGGGTTCCGGTCATGGAAATGTCTTCGCTGTAATTATAGAGGATATCTTCTTTGGGAAGATTTTCTATTTCGGAAAGAATGGTAATCAGCACCTCGTTTTCTTCATCGAGACGTTCCGCTTTTCTTGCGGCTTTAATTTCTTGATCAGCCGCCTCCTTTTTACTGTTTTTTAGTCGTTTGGCGATGATCCTTTCTTTGACGAAGACTTTTTCTTCATATTTTGTTTCAGGATTTTTTTTGGCCATCACGATCTCCTAATAATTAAAATATCAAATGATAGTCTTCCTAATATTATCGCAACAGGATACCAAAAAAACAAGCGGTTTTTTGGACCGTTTCCCGAAGGCCCTGCCGGACAACCGTATCCGGATTGGGGAAACGCAAGACGGAAGCGGGGCAAAAAGAGGGAAAATCATCGTCACTGGGGAATATTCATTTGACTTTTTACCGACGTCAATTTAAGTTTTACATCTATTTTTAGAATCGCCGTAAAAATCAGATGAGGGTTGAATTTGCAAAAACGAATTGTTATCACGGGCATGGGAACGCTCAACGCCATCGCCCATAATATCCCCGATTTCTCGCCAGCGCTGAAAAACGGTCATTGCGGCATCAGGGAAATCGATATTTTCGATACATCGGGATTTTCTGCCCGGACAGGCGGCCAGATTAAAAATTTTGCCGCCCGCAACTACATTCCCCAGAATTTCTCCATGAAGAGAATGTCGCGCGCAGATCTGCTTTCATTCGCCGCAACACTGGAAGCTTTGCATGATGCCGGATTATATCCTTTCCCGGAGGAACTTCAGAAGGACACGGGCGTATCGATCGGCGGCGGCGCGGGCGGACTGCTCGAAGCAGAATCCTTTTACGCGAATTTTTTGAAGAGTAACGGACGGCGTGCCCGGTTCTCCCGGCTTGCTTCTTTATTCTGCGCTTCTTCCGCCGACCGTATTGCTTCGGCTTTCGGTTTGGCGGGACCGAAAGCAACGTTTATGACAGCCTGTTCCGGAGGCGCCACCGCCATTGGCTACGCGCGTGATTTAATTGCCGGCGGCCAGGCGTCCGTTGTCATCGCCGGCGGCGTGGAGCCGATGTGTCGGCTGACATATGCAGCCTTCAACGCACTCAAATCGGTTGCCGCTGCTACCTGCCGCCCATTTGATAAAAACCGGGACGGCCTGTCTCTGGGTGAGGCCGCGGCGATCGTGATCCTGGAAGAGCTGGATTCGGCGCTGGCAAGAGGAGCTCGAATTCACGGAGAGATTCTGGGCTACGGCATCACCTGCGATTCTTATCATATGACTGCCCCCGACGAACAGGCCTCCGGCGCCGTTCGGTCCATGGACGCGGCGCTTCGGGACAGCGGACTGTCTCCCGATGATATCGATTACATCAACGCACACGGCACAGCCACACCGGTCAACGATGCCATGGAAACCAAAGCCATCAAAAATGTTTTCGGCAAGCGGGCTTATACGATTCCGGTCAGTTCCACCAAATCCATGCACGCGCACACTCTGGGCGCTGCAGGCGCTCTGGAAGCCATTGTTTCCATCCTCGCGCTGCGTGATGGCTTCGTTCCGCCGACAATCAATCATCAGGAACGCGATCCGCAGTGTGACCTCGATTACGTTACCAGCGGCGCAAGATCCGCAAATTTAAAGACCGCGCTTTCCAATTCCTTCGCTTTCGGAGGCAACAACACCACGCTGATCTTCGGCAAATACACGGAAAGGAGCGCACGTCATGAACGCTGACCGACCGCAAGATGATGCCCGGCGCGTGGTTGTAAGCGGTATCGGCATGGTGACACCTTTGGGCATCGGCAAAGAAGAATTCGGTCGAAAACTGTTTGCCGGTCACACCGCTATCAAAGACATCCGATCATTCGACACCGGTGCTTTTTCTTCGCATCTGGGGGCCGAAGTCACAGAGTTTAAGCCAAGGGATTTTATTGCCGTGAAAAATATGCGGCGGATGGACAAAATCTCCCTGATGACGGTTGCCTCCGCGCGGATGGCGCTGGAAGACGCCGGATTGCAGATCACGGCAGAAAACCGCGACAGAGTCGGTATTATTCTGGGAACGGCGTTCGGCGCCACGGATATAACCGTCCAGTTTCTGCACACGCTGTTACAGGAGGGTCCTGCGTCCGTCAATCCGATCCTGGTACCCAACACGGTGATGAACGCCCCGGCCGGTCATACATCTATTGAGCTGGGTTTCCGCGGCATCAATACCACCATCACGCATTTTGCCGTGTCTGCCGAAAATGCAATTGCATACGCCGCCGCTGAAATCAGACGGGGCACCGCCGATTTTATCTTTGCGGGCGGATCGGATATTTTATCCGAGATTGCCTATCGCTCGCTGATCGGATTCGGCGTTCTTTCGCCTCAAGATAAAGGAAATGAAATCTGCCGTCCTTTTGATCAGGAAAGAAACGGCTGTATTGCCGGAGAAGGCTGCGGCATGATTCTGCTGGAAAGTCTGCAATCCGCAAAACAAAGGGGATGCAACTACTATTGCGAAATTTCAGGGGCCGGCATGGGCGCGTCACCCACCAGGCCCAATGAATGGCCGCGCGATACGGAAGGCATCAAGAGAACCTTCGCCCGCGCCGTGAAAAACGCCGGTATCACGATAAGCGATCTGCAGGCAATTTTTGCGGCGGCTAACGGCGATAAAATTCTCGATGCGGCGGAAGCTGAAGCGTATGCCGAAATATTCGACGAAACAAAACGTCCTTGCATCACGTCGATTAAAGGAGCAACGGGAGAGAGCTTTTCCAGCGGCGGCATCAAAGCCTGCGCGGCGGCTCTGTCGATGGCAAATCAAAGCTTGCCGCCGACGGCGGGTCTTGCCAAACCCGTGCGTGCGCTTGAATTTGTCATACAGGAGAAAAAAGAAGCGGACATTCATCATACCGCGCTTGCCGGAATTTCCTTCGGCGGCACATATTGCTATTTAATCTTCAGCAAATTATGACCAAGACCGTATTTTTTCACGGTCCAATTTTCTATTGGCGTATGCTATAAAATATTGTAAACACCATCTGGTGAGAACATTGAAAATAACCGAGCAGAAAGTGAACTGATGAAGTTTAAATTGATTTATCCGAAATGGGAGAAGCTGGACAGACAGACGCGATTTACCCTTCCGCCGCACGGACCCGTGGTGTTTGCCGCCACCCTGCCCGACGATGTGGACGTTGAGTTCATCGACGAAAACATCAAAGATATTGATTTCGATGAGCCTGCGGATTTTGTCGGCATTTCCGTCATGCTGACTGCCCAGATCAAACGCGCCTGGGACATTGCCGACCGATTCCGTGAAAAAGGAATGAAGGTGATTTTCGGCGGCATCGCCACCATGCTGCACGCCGAAGAAACCCAGCAACACGCCGACAGCGTTTTTCTCGGAGAGGCCGAAGGCCGGATGGAGCAGGTCTTCGATGATTTTAAAAACGGCAACCTGCAGAAGGTATACAACTACATGCAGAACTTTCCGCCGATTGAAAGCGTCGGAACCGCCCGCCGCAGCATTCTGGATCGCGACATGTACAATTACCGCGGTGTGCAGATGGTGGATCTGGTTCATGCGTCCCGGGGCTGCCGGTTTAACTGCTATCCCTGTGCAGTGCGATTTCTGGGCGGCAGGCAATTCCGTCCCCGCCCGTTCGATAAAGTCGTCGAAGAAATGGCCAGCATTGAAAACAACCGGCTGTTCATTGTAGACAATTCGCTGGCGCAGGATAAAAACTGGGAAACACAGTTATTCAAGGAAATGATCCCGCTGAAAAAGAAGTGGTGCTGTCACCCGATTGAAAAAGACGACGCCGTTCTGGATCTGGCCGCGCAGGCCGGAGCCTGGTTTGTTTATCAGACGGTTTTCGATACGTCCGATTTTATCCGCGACCGCATCAAGCGTTATCACGATTTCGGCATCGGCGTGGAAGGCAGCATTCTGCTGGGACTGGATTATCATACGGAAGACTACATCAAAAAGCTGGTGGATTTTCTCCTGGACATTGAACTGGACATGGCGGAATTTACCATCCTGACGCCCTTTCCCCATACACGGACTTTCGATGATCTGCACAATGCCGGGCGGATTTTCTCCTACGACTGGAGCGACTATACCTGCGGGAAAGTTGTTTTTCAGCCCAAAGTCTTAACGCCGGGAAAACTTCAGGAGCTTTATTATTACGCCTGGGATAAATTCTATGAGGAGGAGCCGGCCAATTACAAGATGTTCAAACTGTTGAAAAAAGTGATGGACAAAGAAAAGGCGGACGGCACATACAAACCGCGCGTTCGTCCAAAGGTTATTCGGGACAAGAAAGGGGTTTCATAGTTCATGAAAAAAAACGTCAACAGGAGCGCCGTGATCATTGACGGCGGCAAAATCCGTTTCAACGACATCATCGCCGTAGCGCGCTACGGCGTTGCAGTTAAAATCAGCAAGGATGCGACCTTTGTCCGTAAGATGAAAAAAACCCGGGACATGCTCATGCAATCCATGCGCACAGGCATTCCCATTTACGGCGTCACAACCGGTTACGGCAAGTCCTGCGGTAAGCGCATGCCCTTTGACATTGCCTTGAAGAACGGCGTAAACATTCTTCGTTTTCATGGTTGCGGCACGGGAGAACCCATCGGCGTCGAAGAAACGCGGGCGGCCATGGTCTGCCGTATGATCTGTCTGGCGCGCGGCTATTCCGGCGTGTCAATCGCACTGCTTCAGCAGATCGCCGATTTTCTAAATCACGGAATCACGCCGATCGTCCCCTGTGAAGGTTCGGTCGGCGCATCCGGCGATCTGACGCCGATGTCCTATATCGCCGCCACGCTGATGGGCGAACGCGACGTCATTTACCGGGGCACCGTCATGTCCGCAGCCAGAGCCATGAAAAAGGCGGGGCTAAAGCCCTACACGTATCTTCCCAAAGAACCTCTGGCCATGCTCAACGGCACAACGACCATGACGGGCATCGCCGCTTTGACGATCGAAAGAGCCTACAGGATTTTATCGGCTGCGATTTACGCCACGGCTCTTTCGATTCATGCGCTCAAAGGCAATGCCCGGCATTATCATCCCGTGATTTCGGAAGCAAAGCCTTTTCCCGGTCAGGCATTTGTGGCCGCTCAGATCACCCGCCTGTTGAAGGCAAAAATTTCGACGCGGCACCTGGAAGACGATTCCCTCGATGCCTTGCAGGATCCTTACTCTCTACGCTGCACGCCGCAGGTGGCCGGTGTCCTGTATGACGGCCTCGAATGGATCAGGACATGGGTGGAAATCGAAGCCAACAGCTCCAACGATAACCCCATTTTCGATCCCGCGACCGGTGAAATCCTGATGGGCGGCAATTTTTACGGCGGGCACATCGCCTTCGCCATGGACGGACTAAAAGCGGCGCTGGCTTCTGTCGCCGATATGTGCGACCGCCAGATCATGCTTCTGGTCAGTCCGAATCTGAACAGAGGGCTGCCCGGCGACCTGGTGAGAAAGCCGCCACACGAAAAGGGGTTGCGGCACGGGTTCAAGGCCATGTCCATTTCATCATCCGCGCTGACGGCGGAAGCACTGAAATTAACCATGCCGGCAGCGTCATTTTCCCGGTCCACCGAATCGCATAATCAGGACAAGGTCAGCATGGGCACCATCGCGGCGCGCGATGCCGAAAGAATCTGCACGTTGACGGAACGCGTTGTTGCCATTCATCTTCTCGCGGCGGCCCAGGCCTGCGACATCCGGGACAACACCAACGCAAGACCGCTGCTGTCGAAAACCATGGGGAAGATCAGATCCGTCAGCGCGCCGGTCATTGAAGACAGGGCAATGGATAAAGATATTGAAAATATCTGCACCGCCATTCGATATTCGGACTTTTTTAAAATAAAACCATGAAAGAAAAACAAAACAGTATCGACGTAAAAATCAGAGTTCCTTTTTTTGATCTCGATCCGATGCAGATCGTCTGGCATGCCAACTATCTGAACTATTTTGAAATCGCCCGTGCGGCGCTTTTCGAAAGCCGCGGCATCGATCTTTATTCGTTTTATGAAAAGCATCAGCTCATTTTTCCGATCATCAAAACCTCGACCAAACACGTTTTGCCGCTTTTTCACCGCGATGAAATTATCTGCAAAGCGACGCTGGTTGAAGCCCGCATTAAACTGATCGTCGATTTTGAAATCCGAAAAGCGGAGGACGGGAAGATTGTTGCCCGCGGACGCACGGAACAGGTCACCGTAAAAGTTCCGGAAAGAGAAATGCTGTTTCGCATTCCCGAAGAAATCAGCCGGGCATTTGGTTTCTGAAATGAATGAGGTGCTCAAACAATCCTTCACGGCCGGTGTGGAACGTCTTCTGGCCCGCTCCGATCTGCTGGATTCCATCAATGTTTTTCCGGTTGCCGACGGCGACACCGGCAGAAATCTTTCCCTTAGTCTGATGCCCCTTCGCAACACCGATCTGCCGCAAGCAACGATGATTCATCGGCTGCTTCTGTCGGCGCGCGGCAATTCCGGTAACATCGCCTCACAGTTTTTCTCCGCCTTCTGCGCGGTGGAAAACATCGCCGACCTGGCCGGACGTGCCCGTGAAGGAAAGATCAAGGCCTGGCAGGCCCTGGTCAATCCGCGTCGGGGGACCATGCTGAATGTTTTTGACGCCCTGGCCGACGTACTGTCGGAACAATTCACACCGGATAAAGAAAACATTGAAAACATCATCCGAAGCATGGAAAACGCGGTCCATCAAACCTATGAGCAACTGCCTAAATTGCAGGAGGCCGGTGTTGTCGATGCGGGCGCGCTGGGAATCTATATTTTTTTTGAAGGATTCTTTTACACACTCACAGGCCTTTCCGAAGATGGTCGTCCTCTGACGGAAATATTCCATGATCGGCTGCGCATCTCATCGTCTTTTCAGGAAAACATAGAATCCGGTTACTGCGTTGATTTTGTGGTCAAGGCGCCCCGCTATTCTCCCGATGAAATAAAAATGATCACCAGCGTGCAGGAAGAAGTGATCGTCATTCCCGAAGGGGAGTTTTACAAGGTTCATCTTCACACGCAGGACAAGGAGCAGGTGCGCTCTCAAATAACAGGGCTCGGCTCTTTGGTGACCTGGGAAGATGACGACCTGAGTTGTCAAACAGCGGATTTCAGGCATTTAAATGCAGAAAAGACATTGCATATTATAACCGATGCGGCCGGTTCCCTGACGACTCAGGACGCCAAGATCCATGGTTTTACCCTGTTAAACAGTTATCTGACTATCGGCGATCAATGCCTGCCGGAAACCTTTTTTCATCCTGAAGACCTCTACCGCGCCATGAAGAAGGACATCCGGGTATCCACGTCCCAGGCCTCTGTTTATGAACGGCATCAGTTTTATCAAAGCGCGCTGGAGCGTTTTGATAAAGTGTTGTACCTTTGCGTCGGCTCCGTATTTACCGGCAATTATCAGGCGGCCGTCCAGTGGAAAAAAGATCACGACAAAGAAGACCGGTTCATCATCTTGGATACGGGAGCGGCATCGGGCCGACTGGGAACCATCGCTTTGTCCACCGCCCGGTATCTGGCCGAAAGCCGTGACGTGACAAACACCATTATTTTTGCCCGTAAGGCCATACGCCTGTGCGAAGAATATCTGTTTCTGGACAAGTTGCATTATCTGGCGGCGGGGGGACGCCTTTCCAAAACCAGCGCCTTTTTCGGCGACAAATTCAACGTAAAGCCGGTGATATCTCCGCTGCCGGACGGCGCAAAAAAAGTCGGCACGGCCAAAAATCAGGAGGATCAGATCACGTTTGCCTTGGCTAAACTTGACGCAACGATCAAAGACGATTCCCGTGCGCTGATCATGCTGGAATATTCCAACAACAGACGATTTGTCGACGGCACGGTTCGAAAAAATATAAAGGAACTGTATCCTGATGCTGAAATTATACTTCAGCCGCTGTCGCTGACGTCCGGCGCGCACATGGGGCCGGGAACGTGGGGGGTGGCGTTTCTCCCTCAAATCAACATCCGTTAAAATGAGAAACAAACATTGACCAGGTCAAAAGATTATAACAAAAACCGTTTTGCTTTTGTCATTCCCGTTTATAATCATGCCGGAACGGTAGCGCAGGTGGCTAAGGATGCTCAAAAACTTGGCTATCCTGTTGTTGTCGTTGATGACGGCTCAACTGACGACACGTATAATCAGATAAAAGAAATCAAAGACATTCAACTCCTACAACATGAACAAAATCAAGGGAAGGGCGCGGCCATCCTTACAGGCTTCACTGCAGCTGCGAAAATGGCTGATTGGGCGATCATAGTCGATGCCGATGGGCAGCACTATCCTGAAGATGCAAAAAAGCTTATCAAGGCTATTCCCAAAAATACACGGCCGATCGTTGTCGGAGCCAGAGAAGGCATGGCCGGCAAACATGTGCCCTGGACAAGCAGTTTTGGAAAAAAGTTTTCCAATTTCTGGGTGCGGGCCTCCGGTGGACCGGCCATTTCCGATTCCCAGAGCGGATTTCGCATTTATCCTTTGCCCGAAGCGCTCAATCTGAAAACAAAGGCACGGCGCTTCCAATTTGAAGTGGAAATTCTGGTGCACGCCGAAAGAAACGGCATCCCAGTTATTGAAGCGCCCATCCGTGTCCGCTATAATCCGGAAGGGGGAAGAATTTCTCATTTCCGCCCGTTCGTGGATTTCTGCCGAAATTCCTCAACGTTCACCCGTCTGATTTTCACCCGGATATTTCCGCCACGATAACATCCAAAAACGTCCATCGTCATCCTGAATAATTTCTTTTCAAAAGTCTCATTGCTCATCGTTCTTGATTTGTGTCAGAGCGTGACCTAAACTTTTTGATTGTCAACACAAACTCCATACGGCAAAAGCAAGCATCATGAAAAAAGAAGATTATTCTTACTGCGAGAAAATGAAAAACCCTGATCTTGACACGGGCATAGAGGACATGCACATATACCGGCCGCAAATCAGCAAAGTGGAATATCAAGACGTCAATCGAATATTTGAGAAAGAAACGCTGCAGCATGAGATTGGTTTTATCAAACTGAAGAATGGAGGATATCTCGTGGCGATGGAAACCGGAAGGCCCGATGTAAAAAGGAAAATGGTCAGATGGTGGTTTTGGAGGCACGTTCAGGAAAAAGAACATCAGATAGTGTATCCGGGCGAGCACCTGTCAATACGTTATTCTTCCCAAAATAAGGATTATTTTAATGAGCCGTATGGCGATTTTGAGAAAAATACCGTTTACCCGGTGGGAAGGGCGGGAAAGAAAGTCATCAGGCTTTTCATTCAATTTGTGCATCCTCGGACGTTTGGGATAAGCGAATCCAATATTAAAAGAACGGAAAACGGTTTTCTGCTTTGCGGCTTTGTCGGCGTCATGAAAGGTATGAGAAAACATACAAAAATGCTGCATTATTTTAAATCCAATGGAGATGGGATCAGACCAATAAGTCGTTTTGGGCTTGGCAATGGATTGCCCCGGGTGCTGAAAAGCATTGCTCAATAGAATATAATAGGTTGGGCTTTATTCTGCCTGAATTATATATTCATTTACAAATAGCCGTACATTTTTCAATCTCCACGCATCTGATTTTTCAAAATTTTTTTCTTAAATAAACGATGCTCCCTTGACATAACCTTATCAGGCGTGGAAACGTGACCCGTACGGCGCTGCAAGATTACGACGCCGCCTTTTTATCTTGCCACGACCGGCAAAATATGATTTACACAATCAGCCTTAAGTATCTATAACTAAATGAAAAATAAAGGTGTTCATGCCGCTCATCCGCAAATATCAGGTAAACTGGTCCATTATTTTTGTCGTTGCGCTCATTGTCACAGGGCTTTCTGTCTGGGAATCCAGAAATCTTAAAATCGATACGGATATTCTGGAATCCATGCCGCATAAAGACCCGGTATTGGCAGACGCGCGTCTGATTATCAAACACCTGCCCGTTCAGGATAAGGTGTTCATTAATCTTGAACAGACATCTCCCGACCGCAACAAGCTGATTGACACTGCGGCCGCGGTCACCGACCAGATCAACAAGAGCGGCCTGTTTATTCGGGTGGGCATCGGGGACGACGCTGAACACTTTCCCGAACTTATCGCTCATGTCAACGATAACCTGCCCGCACTTTTAAGTGCTGATGATCTGGAACAGAAAATTGCGCCGCTGCTGACGCCGGATAACATCAGAGAGGCCATGGCGCAAAACCGGCAAGCCCTTGGGCAGCTTGAAGGAATTGGCCGCGGCGACATGATGACCAAAGACCCGCTTGGATTTTCCAGTGTCATTCTCAAACAGATGTCCGCCCTGCTGCCTGCCAACAAGGCGCTGTTTTATCAGGGGCAATTGATTTCCGAAGACGGCACAAACGCGTTGATCGTTGCCAGAATTAAAGGTTCAGGAACAGACACGGCAGTGGCTGAAAAAATCGAAAAACTTCTGGAAGATTGCCGGAGAGATCTAGCCGCAAAAGGCCATCCATATAAACTGACTGCCACGGGCGCTTACCGTGTGGCGCTGGATAACGAAACCACAGCCAAAAGCGATATGCAGATGGCCGTAACCTTCACAACCCTGGGCATCGCTTTTTTGCTCATCCTTGCGTTTCCGCGTCCGCTCATCGGCCTGCTGGCGCTGCTGCCTTCGTCCGTCGGCGCGATTGCCGCTCTCTTCGTTTGTTCTTTTTTATTCAAATCCATGTCGATTATCGCTGTCGGTTTCGGCAGCGCCATTATGGCCTTTACCGTTGATCTGGGCATCGCCTACCTGCTTTTTCTGGATCAGCCCCATGCCACCTGCGGAAAAGATGTGGCGCGGGAAGTCTGGTCGGCGGAGTTTCTGGCCGTCCTGACCACGGTCGGCTCTTTTCTGCTGCTGCTCATCAGCGATTTTAAGATTCTGGCGCAAATCGGCGTTTTTTCCGCCTTGGGCGTCGCTTTCGCTCTGCTGTTTGTCCATCTTGTTTTTCCAAGAATATTTCCGGCCATGCCGCCGGCGAGAAAGCCGGGCAACCCGCTGTTGTCTAATGCTGTTCAAAAATTTGCCGCTCCGGCCAAATGGAAATTGATTGCCGCGATTATTTTCGGTCTAGCGATGCTTTTCTTTGCCAAGCCGGTTTTCAATGTGGATATGAATTCGATGAACTCCATGAGCGAAGCAACCATGAATGCCGACAAAAAAATGCAGGAGGTGTGGGGTAATCTTTCCGGCCGGTGTTATGTATTTCTTCAGGCATCCGATATGACGCAACTTCGGGAAAAAAACGATCAACTGGCCGGTTGGCTGGCTGGGGATATCCGGGATGAAAAATTATCTCCTCCTTTTCTGCCGACCGTTTTGTTTCCCTCCCCGGAGACGGCCCAACACAATTATGCGGCCTGGAGTGCCTTCTGGAATAAAGACCGCGTGGCTGAATTAAAGCGCAATCTAAGCGCAGCGGGGAAGGAAAACGATTTTGCGCCCGATGCTTTTGAACCCTTCTGGAAAATCATCAATCGGACAACCATCGGCTCGTTCGATATACCTGAAAAATATTTCGATATGCTGGGGATTGCCAAAAGTTCCGCGGGTTATACGCAACTCAGTTTGCTCGCCTCCGGTAAAAATTACAACGCGGAAGACTTCTTTGAGCGGCTTTCCCGAAGCGGTCTGGCTAAAATATTCGACGCTGACTTGTTCAACAAGCGGCTGGGCGATTTTCTGAAAGATCTTTTCCTGGAAATCGCCATCATCATCAGCATCGGCCTGGTGTTGATTACTTTTCTATATTTTCTGGACTGGCAGCTGACGCTTGCAGCAATGGCGCCGATTGTCTTCGCGCTTTTTGCCACGCTCGGCACGATGAAAATCATCGGCCATCCGCTGGATATTCCCGGAATTATGCTCTGGATCATCATCATGGGCATGGGCGACGATTATTCCGTCTATTACATTTGTCATTACCAGCGTAACGTCGATGAAAAAAGTCCGGCCATGCACACCATCAAACTGGCCATATTTCTGGCGGCGCTGACCACCTTAATCGGCTTCGGCGTGCTGGCACTGGCCGACCACGCGCTTTTGCGCAGTATCGGCATTGTCTCCTTTCTCGGAATCATTTACTCCCTGATCGGCGTCTTTTTTATCCTGCCGTCTCTGATGGACAAAATATTTGCGCCGATTGCATACCCCGCGGACAAAGTGGTAATCGGTTCCCGCGACCATCTGCGGCGGACCGTTTTGCGCTACCGGCATCTACCCGGGTATCCGAGGGTCTTTGCTCGCATGAAAATAATGATGGATCCGATGTTCAGGGAACTGCATAAGTATGTAAAAAATCCCCGTAGGATTATAGATATCGGCTGTGGCTTTGGCGTGCCCGCCACCTGGCTTCTGGAAATTTATCCGGATGCCCGGGTGTTCGGTATTGAACCCGATGTTGAGCGGGTTTTGATCGCCTCGCGCGTCATCGGCAGCCGTGGCAGGGTGGAAGCAGGACGGGCGCCGGATTTACCGCATGTCGAAGGCGAGGCGGATCACGTTCTCATGCTCGACATGCTGCACCTGATTTCCGATGATGAAGTAAAAATTGTTTTTCAGCGGATTTACGATAAACTGACTGCAGACGGGACATTGCTTATCCGCACAACCATTCCGTCGGATAAACCCAATCCGTGGAAACGCTGGATCGAAACCAGTCGATTAAAAATGACCGGCATGCCCAACCGGTTTCGATCAGAAACGGAAATTGCCGATTTCATGAAACAGGCCGGCTTTGCCGTCCAGGTCTTCGCTTCCGATACCCGGAGTATTGAAGAAAAATGGTTTGCGGGTAAAAAATATTAGGCCGGCAGGAAATTCCCGCAAATGTTTGAAAAATGCAGAAAAACGGTTTAGGAAAACACGTAAATATAAAATCCTTTATGAAAATACGAAAATAAAAGTAGATTTTTACCGGTATAAAAAATAATACGGCACGATTCCATCTATGTGTCGTAACGAAAATTGAGGGGGAAAATGAATATTATTCAGACAATCATTCTGGCAGCGATAGAGGGGATTACCGAGTTTCTGCCGGTTTCCTCCACCGGGCACATGATTTTAGCCTCATCCTTGATGAATATTCACGACAATGCTTTCGTAAAGAGCTTTGAAATTGCCATTCAAATCGGAGCGATCGGAGCGATCATCATGCTTTACTATAAGCGTTTTCTGAAAGGCATAAAAATATACATCAAGCTCGGAATTGCTTTTATTCCAACGGCGATGATTGGTTTTCTGGCCTATAAAACCATTAAAATGCATCTGTTCAACCCATTGATCGTTTCCACGGCGCTCATTGTCGGCGGCGTCATTCTCATCCTCGTAGACAAACGCGTGGTGAACAGTAAAACACAATATATGGAGTTGGAGGACATCTCCTACAAGCACGCCATATTGATTGGATTGGCACAATGTGTTTCCATGATTCCCGGTGTATCGCGCGCCGCGGCAACCATTATTGGCGGCGTTTTCAACGGATTAAACAAGAAGCAGGCCACCGAGTTTTCCTTTCTGCTGGCGGTTCCCACGATGTGTGCAGCAACGGGGTACGATTTGATCAAAACCGATGCCGCCTTTTCGTCTTACGAGCAGACGCTGTTAGTCATCGGTTTTGCGGTTGCTTTTATTTTTGCTTATCTTGCGGTTAAGATATTTTTAAAGATTGTTGAAAACTATGGATTTAAATATTTTGGATACTACCGCATTTTGATAGGACTGGTCTTCATTATTTACGCGGTCAGATGAGACAAGAAACAAGGAGGCTTTGCTTATGGGAAAGAAGGGTTAGCCACGCAGCAAACCCTCTGCATGACCGAGCCAAAGCAAGAGAGACTATGAATAAACAACAATGTCATATATCATTTCTTGCATTACCGGAAAAGTTCACAGAAAGAGATCAGAAGACAGGATAAAAAATGAAAAAAAGTTTGAGCGTATGTTGTGGGGTGGTCTTATTGTTGATGAGTGTTGTGTTCAGCGGCTGTTCCGGTTCGTCCGGCTCCGATTCATCCGGTTCCGATTCTGAGTCTTCACCCAGAATTGCCACAACCTCATTACCCTCCTGCGTCATTGCTTCGGCTTACAGCCAGCAGATCAGCGTAACCGGCGGCAACGGCACGAAAATGTTCTCCATCACCAAAGGGTCATTGCCCTCAGGCATCACTTTGTCTTCTTCCGGCAGAATCGCCGGCACCACATGGGCAGCTCCAGGGGTATTTCAATTTACCGTGACGGTCGAAGACGCCGCAGGCTCCAGCACACAGGATCTTTCTCTGGCTGTTGTCGCGGACAACATTGCCGGACCGCATCCCTATGAGACGATCCGGAACTATCCGTCATACTACTACGTCTCGCAGGAAGCGGGATTATGCGCGGCAACATGTTTTTACATGACCATGAAATATTACGGCGATCATCTGAAAAATATCAAAACCGGAATTGATGACGACAATTGTCCGGCGGAAATCACAGATAGAATTGCTTATCCGACGGAACTGTCAGCAACATCGCAAATAGCAACATATATTCAATACATGGACAACTCATTCAACAACCTGGCAGGCATCCACCTGACTTCCTTAGCTCGGGCGGCAGAAAACCTTCTGGATGAATCAGGTAGCCGGGCGTTGTACAGTGAGGTGATGATAGAAAATTACAGCAATGATCTGACCGGAACAGAGGACAGCATTTCCGAACAAAAAAGGAATATTTTTCTTAATCGAATGGTTCCGTTTTTGAATAGCGGCTCTCCAGTGCTGGTGCACCTTTGGAGATCGCCGGTGCTGGGCATTCCTTCTTCCGGTCATTATGTTCTGGTGATTGGATATGATGATGCCGAGAAGGCGGTGTATTTTATGGATCCAAACGATCAAAATCACAAAGGAAATCAATGTGATTGCGTAGCGGTGGACAGCAGTAATTCCGATATATGTTTCATTCAAAAGGTTGCATTCGACCACTTCATCGAAGAGTACTGGTATAAATCCGACGATCCCCTGGTCCTCAATGCAAGATGGGATGGAAACTGGATCGGCTTCCATCATTAAAAAATAATAAGGGTCGAAATCTTTACCTGGCTCACGTTGGAAGAAAAAGGACTGGATACCGGGTCCCCGATCAGGTCGAAGATGACAAGATATTGAGTTATGAAGAAACTACCTTATAAGCTATTGCTCTTTTTCACCCACAGGCTGGGGTTGTGGTTTTTCCGAATCATTTCCTGGTTTATCGCCACGGGTTATTTTTTTCTTTTTCCGGTGCGTGTGGCTAACAGTTTCGAGTTTTATCGCACCTTATTTCCGGGGAAGGGCTTTTTCTACCATCTCTGGTGCGCATGGCAACAGTATCATAAATTCACCGACGTCTATATCCACCGTTTCATCCGCTTTGACGAAAACGATATCGAGTATATCAAAGAAGGATGGGAACATCTTGATG
>JAGOMJ010000014.1 GCA_017993615.1 Smithella sp.
AATGGTTCAAAACACATGAAAGGAAGAGATGATATAAATATTCAATGTAATCTAAAAGAAGAAGCGCAAAACATTCTTGATCGTGCAGTTTCTAATTTTTACACATTGATGACTTTTGAGAATCTTAATGAAACATCCCTCATGAAAAAATTTAATTCCCAGTTAGTTAGTAAGTAATAACAAATAATCATCTCAAAATGTTTAAAGAACGTACTTTAATAAAGAAACTCGAATGAGCTACAAATATAAATTGCCGGGTAATCAGGCATTCGCCTGACTTCCAACCCAGCAATAACATACCTTTTGTATTCCGCTTCCAAATCAAAGATCATATCAAGGCGGCAAGGAGTCGGCTCCACAGACGTATATGATAATACGTCGAGGAAGACGACGCTGCCAACAAAGTTAGCCGAAGAAATCAAAATTGGTATCAGTCTTTGAAGATGGCGCCCGTCGAGGACGACGTCACCATTTTCGCATACCTCGCCAGATAACCCGTCGTAATTCTCGGCTTGAATGGTTTCAATGCTTTTCTGCGTTTGGCCAGTTCCTGAGCACCGACTTTCAGGTTCAGTTTCTTGGCCGGTATATCGATGGCGATGATGTCGCCTTCTTTCACCAGCGCGATCGGCCCGCCTTCTGCTGCTTCTGGTGAGATATGGCCGATGGCTGCGCCCTGTGTACCGCCACTGAAACGTCCGTCGGTTAAGAGAGCAACCGTTTTATCCAGACCCATGCCAACGATTGCCGAAGTGGGAGAAAGCATTTCCCTCATGCCGGGACCGCCTTTGGGACCTTCGTAACGAATGACAACGATATCGCCGCCTTTGATTTTTCCGCCAAGAATCGCCTTAATGGCGTCGTCTTCGCAGTCAAACACACGCGCTTTGCCTTCGTTTTTCTGCATGGCCGGCGCGACCGCCGATTGTTTCACTACCGCTCCGTCCGGCGCGAGATTGCCGCGCAGAATCGCGATACCGCCCTGCTGAGAATAAGCATTCTTGAGAGTTCTGATGACATCCGTATTCAACACACGGGCATCTTTCAAATTCCCGCCGACGGTTTTGCCGGTTACCGTGATGGCTTTTTCATCAATGACACCCAGCGCGCTGATGACTTTCATCACAGCCTGTATGCCGCCCGCCGCGTCCAGATCTTCGATGTGATGACGCCCGGCGGGGCTCAATTTGCAGAGATTGGGAGTTTTTTCACTGATCCTGTTGAAAAGATCCAGATCGAGTTTGATGCCCGCTTCATGGGCAACGGCCGGAATGTGCAAAACCGTGTTGGTGGAACAGCCCAGCGCCATGTCGACAGCGATAGCATTTTTAAATGCAGCCAATGTGGCAATGTTGCGCGGCCGGATATTTTTCTTGAGCAAATCCATGATTTTCATTCCGGCGCGTTTGGCCAGGCGGTGACGAGCGGCCAGGACGGCGGGAATCGTTCCGTTGCCGGGCAAGCCGAGACCCAGCGCTTCGGTGACGCAGTTCATGGAATTGGCCGTGTACATGCCGGAACATGAACCGCAGCCGGGGCAGGCACAGTCTTCCAGTTGCTTCAGTTCAGCGGCGGTGATTTTTTTTGCCCTGACGGCGCCCACGCCTTCAAAAACACTGATCAGGTCAACGGTCTTGTCCTGAAATTTTCCCGCCAGCATCGGACCGCCGCTGATAAAAATGGACGGAATGTTCAGACGCAGAGCGGCCATGAGCATGCCCGGAATAATCTTGTCGCAGTTGGGAATGAAAACCAGCGCGTCAAAAGGATGAGCCATCGCCATGATCTCGATGGAATCGGCGATCAGTTCGCGACTGGCCAGCGAAAATTTCATACCTTCGTGCCCCATGGCGATGCCGTCGCAGACGCCAATGACCGGGAACTCCACCGGTGTTCCGCCGGCCATCCGGATTCCCGCCTTGACATCCTGCGTAATCAAATCCAGATGGATATGTCCGGGAATGATTTCATTGGCCGAATTGACCACGCCGATCAACGGCCTGGCCAGCTCTTCATCTGTATACCCCATTGCCTTAAACAACGAGCGATGCGGCGCCCGCTCGAAACCTTTTTTCATGAGATCGCTTCGCATGGTTATCTCTCCCTTGATAAAATAAATTTCTAATAGAAACTTCCCCGCCCCTCTCCCCTCAAGGGAGAGGGCGTAAAATGAACTTTTTAAGGAGTCGTCTATTTCTTCTTTCGTTTTTCCGGTCGTAATTCACGCACGGCAGCGCCGGCTTTCCACATTTCCGAATCACGCATCTGTTTAAGTTCTTTTTCCAGTTTGACCCGGTAATCGGGAGCACTGTTGGCCTTCAGGACAATGGCTGTTTCCTTGCCACTCGCCACCGACTTATAAAGCTCGGCAAACACGGGTGCAACCGCTTTGCGGAATTTATGACGCCAATCCAGAGCGCCGCGCTGAGCCGTGGTGGAGCAATTGGCATACATCCAGTCCATACCGTTTTCTGCAACCAGACGGATCAGGCTCTGTGTCAGTTCTTCCACCGTTTCGTTAAAAGCTTCACTGGGCGTATGGCGGTGTTTGCGCAGTTCGTTGTACTGGGCTTCCATGATGCCCGCCAGCGCACCCATAAGCACGCCGCGTTCACCGGTCAAATCGCTGTAAACCTCGTTCTGGAAGGTTGTCGGGAATAAAAATCCGGAGCCGATGGCGATGCCCAGGGCCAGCGTTCTTTCCATTGCGCGTCCCGTATAATCCTGCTGCACGGCAAAGCTGGAGTTGATACCGCTGCCGTCCAGGAAATTCCGGCGGACGGATGTTCCCGACCCTTTGGGAGCTACCATGATCACATCAACAAATTTTGGCGGTATAACGCCGGTCTGCTTTCTGTAAACAATGGAAAATCCGTGTGAGAAATATAGAGCGTCGCCCTCTTTCAGGTTAGCCTTGACCTTGGGCCAAAGAAGTTTCTGCGCCGCATCAGAAACCAGATACTGAATGATGGTACCGCGCTTGACCGCTTCTTCAATCGGGAAAAGAGTCTTGCCGGGCTTCCATCCATCGGCAATGGCCTTTTTCCAGTAGCGCGTATCTTCCTTGGCCTGGCCGATGATCACATTAATGCCGTTATCCTTCATATTAGCCGCCTGAGCCGGCCCCTGCACGCCGTACCCCAGCACTGCCACCACATCATTCTTCAAAACTTTCTGAGCTTTTTTCAGAGGAAATTCCTTCGCCGTAATAACATCTTCGAGAACACCGCCAAAATTAATTTTTGCCATATTAACCCCCTATTGAATAAAATATTATAATTTAGTTTTCCAAATTTAAAGCGACAATGCCGGTTCTTGTGATATCGGCTATGCCCAGCGGCTCCAGTCTGGCCAGCGCAAAATCAATCTGTGACCGATCACCGGTTATTTCCAGAATCACGTAGGTGTCGGCATTGACTATTACCTTCCATTTATTCATGTCAACAGCTTTTTTTATCTGTTCTTTTTTATCGGCCGCCAGATTTAACCGCACGAGGATCAATTCGCGGTGAATCGATTCCACATTGGTCAAATCATCCACCTGAATTACATCTACCAGCCTTCGCAATTGCCCTTCGATTCTGTTGATGGTGTCCTGCGTACCCACGGTGGTCATCACGATTTTTGATACTTCGTAATGTGTGGTTGAATTCACGCACAGGCTTTCGATGTTATAACCCTTACCGCCCAGGATGCCGGCGATTCTCGCCAGCACGTCCGGTTTGTTGTGAACCAGTATTGAAATGATATGTTCCTTCTTTTCCATCTTCTCCCTCATCATATTATTTATTATTTAATACTTCTTATTTAAAAACTTTGTCAAAAGCTACAGAGGCAAGGCGCGCGAAGCCTGAGAAGTGAGGCGTATTTTTCACATACGCCGCAACGCCGAAGGATGAAGCGCAACGCAGCATCTGGACTTTTCACGAAATCGTCAATTGATCATTTCTCTGCTCCCCAGCGACATGTTGCTGATCGAATCGCCCGGATGCACCATGGGGTAAACGCATTCTTCCCGGGAGACACGAAAATCCATCAGCACCGGTTTGTCAATAGCCAGTCCTTCTTTTAACACAGGCTCCACGTCTTCCGGTTTTGTGGCGCGCAAGCCCACGACGCCGAACGCCTCAGCCAGTTTTACAAAATCAGGCGCATAGGTCATATCTGTAAATGAATACCGTTTTTCGTAAAACAATTCCTGCCACTGACGCACCATGCCCAGATAGCCGTTATTCAGCAGAACGATTTTTACATTGATTTTATACTGCGCGGCGGTGGCCAGTTCCTGGATATTCATCTGGATACTGCCGTCGCCGGCAATGTCCACCACGTGCTTGTCGGGAAAAGCGCATTTCACACCGATAGCCGCGGGGAAACCGAATCCCATTGTTCCCAGTCCGCCGGATGAAATAAACGTATTGGGCTTGTCAAACGGGAAGAACTGCGCGGTCCACATCTGGTTCTGGCCGACTTCCGTTGTAATAATCGCGTCGCCGCCGGTCAACTTATACAGTGTCTCGATGACAGACTGCGGTTTGATGACGTTGCCGTTCTGGCAATAGGTCAGCGGCACTTTTTCCTTCCAGCCGGCAATTTCATTCAGCCATTCATTTCTTGCATCCTTGTCATAAGCGTAATTGTGTTCGTCCAGAAATGTGATGAGGTCCTTCAGCACCGCCTGGGTATCGCCGATGATCGGCAGATCCACGGCAACGTTTTTATTGATGGATGACGGATCAATGTCAATCTGAACTATTTTGGCCTTGGCGGCAAACGTATCGATGGTGCCGGTTACCCGGTCGTCAAATCTGACGCCCACGGCAATGAGCAGATCACAATGGCTGATCGCCATGTTGGCATAGTACGTTCCGTGCATGCCCAGCATGCCCAGCCAAAGCGGATCAGTCCCCGGGAAAGAACCAAGCCCCATCAGGGTTCCGGTCACCGGCATCTGATATTTCCTGGCAAACTCCGTTAGGAGCGATGACGCCCTGCCCAGAATGACACCGCCGCCGGTCATAATCAGAGGCTTTTTCGCCGCTGTCAGCAAATCCAGTAAACCGGCCATCTTTTTCGGAGCCGGTTTGTACGCGGCCTCATGATTTCTGATTTTGATGTTGGCCGGATCATATTCCGTCTGGGCCGCCATCACATTTTTAGGCAGATCAACAAGCACCGGACCGGGTCTTCCCGAGCGGGCAATATCAAACGCTTCCTTGATCGTCGCAGCGAGATCGTCAATATTGCGCACCAGAAAATTATGTTTGGTGCACGGACGGGTTATGCCGGTGATATCGCATTCCTGAAAAGCGTCGTTGCCGATCAGCGCAGTGGGAACCTGCCCCGTAAAAACAACCAGAGGAATGGAATCCATATTCGCCGTGGCAATGCCGGTGACTGTGTTGGTTGCGCCGGGACCCGACGTCACCAGACAAACGCCGACTTTTCCGGTGGACCGGGCATAGCCGTCGGCTGCGTGCACGGCTCCCTGCTCATGCCGGACCAGAATGTGTTTCATGTTGCTTTTGTATATCTGATCGTAAATATCGAGAACAGCGCCTCCGGGATACCCGAAGATAATTTCAACCTTCTCCTCTTCGAGCGCTTTCAGCAATATTTCTGTCCCCTTCAGTTTCATTCCTTTTCCCCTTTAAAATGATTTATAATTAATTTTTTACGGTCTTGTTTCAGGCCATGTCTCTTTCGCTTTTTTAAAGATCACTTAACCCGCTTACCCTGCCCAGAATTAATCCGCCGTACAAATTTCCACCTATAGCGACCTTCAGGATATGCGTTCCTGAAAGTTGAGTCTCCGATCCCACTCCGCTTCGCTCCGGGGATTGTTCGTTCTGCAAATTTCAGCGTGCTCCGCTTCTGAAATTTGGAACTCACAAAAAAAGCCGCCTGTTTCCTTGAGAAAAAGCGGCTTTATGCCAAAAACAACAAAGCCGCGGGCTTCAGGGGCCTGCGGCTAGTATCTTTTATTCCGGTTTCTTAAAGATACAGAGCAGCAGACCCCGTAAGTACGACTACTACGAGGACCAGTACTTTATTCAGTACCCGGATAATGCCGCTTTGTAAAACTTTAAGAAACATAAACACATCATTCCGTTGAATTATTTCGTGCTTTCAATAACGAAAAACACTGTCTTTGTCAACAATATTTTTTGCCGGACATTCTTTCCGGATCGTCGACACGCCCCAGGAATAACTCCCGGCTACCGGAATAAACCTTTAATAGAATCGCCCAGAGTGCTGCTGGGAGACGTTCCCAACAGGAAGGCTTCATTGGTCCCCTTTTCCGAAGGTCCGGCAGGCTCTCCCGTTTTCGGATTGATTTTTTCAAAGACGATGCCTTCCGGAACGGGAAAAGACTCCACCGGTGTGTTCTGCAAGGCCTTTTCCATAAAATAAAGCCAGATCGGTGCCGCCGCCCGTCCGCCGACTTCCTGTGATCCCAGCGAGGCTTCCTGATCGAAACCGATCCACACTCCGGTGATCAGCGAAGGCGTCATCCCGATAAACCAGGCATCACGCGTATCGTTGGTCGTTCCGGTTTTTGCAGCCACCGGACGCCCTATGCTCCTGACTCTCGTACCGGTGCCGCTTGTTACGACATCCTGCATGACATGAGTCGTGATGAATGCGATGCGGGGATCAATCACCTGTTCCGGCTGAACTTTTGTTTCTTCAAAAACATTGCCGGTGCGATCAACGATTTTTTTGATGAAAAAAGGAGAAACTTTCTGTCCCTGATTAGCCAAAACGCCATACGCTTGAACCAGCTCCTGCAGCGTTACCCCGGATGCGCCCAGTGCCAAAGACAGTGTTCGCACCAGAGGGGATGTAATTCCCATATTCATGGCGTACGAAACAGCATAATCAATGCCGATTTCCTGCAAAATTTTTACCGTTACAACATTGCGGGACAGCACGAGCGCCGTTCTCATTGTGATCGGCCCCATGAATTTGTCGTCAAAGTTTTTCGGCCTCCAGATGCCGTCAGGCTGCGAAACATCATCCACAGCAAGCGGTGAATCGTCAATAACGGTTGCAGGCGTCATGCCTTTATCAAAAGCCGCCGTATAAATGATCGGTTTGAACGCTGAACCGGCCTGACGTCGTGACTGCGTCGCGCGGTTGAACTCGCTTTGATTGAAGTCGCGCCCGCCGACCATCGCACGGATGGCACCCGTTCTGACGTCCATGCAGAAAAGCGCGCCTTGCACGAGACCGGATTTGTATTTATTCCGTTCCTCCAGTTCCTTCAAGCCCCGCTCCATCGCCTCCCCGGCGTACTTCTGCGCGGTCAGATCCAGCGTGGTATAGATGGAAAGACCTTCCTTGTACAAAACATCGGCGCCGTATTTTTCCTGAACATACCGTCGAACGGTCTCGACGAAATAGGCGGCCATCTTGTCCTTGGGGCGGATGGATCGCAGATTCATCGGCGCAGCATACGCTTTTTCCATTTCCTCCTGGGAAATATAGCCGTCTTCTTTCATGCGCGTCAGAACGTAATATTGTCTTTGTTTGGCTTTGTCATAATGAAGGAAAGGGGAATAATTGCTGGGAGCTTTGGGCATACCGGCCAGAAGAGCCGCTTCGTGCAATTTCAGTTCCCGGGCACTCTTCCCGAAATAACCAAGCGAAGCGGACTCTATGCCGTAAGTACCATGGCCCAGATAAATCTGGTTTAAATATAAATTCAGAATCTCGTCTTTGGTCAGGTACCGATCAATTTTGTAAGCTAGAATAGCTTCCTTGAATTTACGGGTATATTTCTTTTCGGGAGAAAGATACATCATCTTGGCAACCTGCTGGGTAATCGTGCTGCCGCCCTGGATGATATGTCCCGCCTCGATGTTTTTGAAAACCGCCCGGAAAATGCTTTGCAGATCGAAACCCTTGTGCGCAAAGAAACGGGAATCCTCCGCCGCCACAAAAGCCTGAACAACAACTCGCGGAACTTCCTTAATCTTGATGAGTTTTCTGTCTTCCAGAAAAAACTCATCGATCAGTTCGTTTTTATCGTCATAAACGCGGGAAGAAATGCTGGGACGATAATCCTTGAGCGCATCGATACCGGGCAAATCCATCGTAAAAGCATAGAATCCGATGACCCCGAAAACTGTCATCACCAGAATGAAGACGACAAAGCCCAGAAAAAAATTAAAAAGCGAAGAAAGTTTTTTAGCTTCTCCGTCGTTTTTTCTGTTTGACTTTTTACGATTTAGAAACATTTTACAGATTATCCTTCGTCATTTTGGGATTCTTCTTTTTTCGTCTCGGCAAATTTGGAAACAAATATGCTTATTTCATACAGGATCATGAGAGGAATTGCCATTAATATCTGGCTCAGGGCGTCCGGCGAAGGCGTCAGGACTGCGGCAACCAGAAAGATAACAAGAATCGCGTATCGCCTCTGTCTGGAAAGCTTGGCTGCATTGACGATCCCCAGTTTGGTCAGAAAAAAAATGAAAATCGGCAATTCAAAAGACAAACCGAACCCGAGCAGGAACGTTACAAAAAGAGACAAATAATCCTTAAACGAAAGCATCGCCTGCAAGTATTCATTATTGAAACTGACAAAAAATTTGAACGCCGTGGGCAAAACGATAAAATACCCAAAGAGAACGCCTCCGATAAAAAGCAGAGATGAAGAAATGACAAACGGGACAACATACTGCTTTTCTTTCGGAAGCAGTCCCGGTGAAAGGAATTTCCATACCTGATACAGAATGTAGGGACTGGTAATGATCAGGGAAGCAAAAAAAGCGATTTTCATGTACGTGAAAAAGGCTTCCGTCAAACCGATATAGACAAGATGACTGTCTTTCGACAACACTTGAGTCAGCGGACGGGTCATCACATCAAAAATCAGGTCTTTAAAATAATAACAGACACCGAAACCGGCCGCCAGCGCAATTAAAGAACGGGTGAGCCTTTTGCGCAGTTCCAGCAAATGATCGGTCAGAGACATTTTTTGATCTTCGGCGGCCTGGGTATTGTCCATAGTTTGACGTTTTGCCTTTTGCAGCGTTGATAGTCAGAGCGAATCAGTTTATCGTTTGGATTTATTCAGATGAATCGGATTTTACGTTGTCATGATCGGGCTTCTTCATTAAAAGAGAATTCTTCCATTCGTCGTCATTCTTCGGTTTTTCATCCACTTTGACGGCGTCCTTGATATCTTCAGTCACTCCGTCAGCCGCTCTGCGGAATTCGCTGAAGCCTTTACCAAGAGACTTGGCCAGATCGGGCAGTTTCTTAGGACCGACAACCAGAAGAGCAATTATCGCAATAATTATCAGTTCCTGCATCCCTATGCCAAACATCGTGTATCCTCTCCGGGCAACTTTTGTATTCCTATATATTGATTGCTGTTTTTGTCAATGTTTTTTGTCGCAGACTTTTTTGAATTTTCCGAATTCATCAAACAGCGATCAAACGAACAAAAACGTCCATTTTATCTTTTCCTGTTTTAAAGCGGTGATTTCTTTTGCTCTTTGCAACTATTTATGGTAAACGGAATTAACTTTTTTTAACGGCATTTTTACCGAAGAAGGTTCACTTGTCCAGGAAAACAGGCGTCGTCAAAGATGGAAAATACATGCAGCATTCGATGGGTTTTGCTCATCCCGAAAGCCCGGAGAGGCTCGCCGTCATTTACGAAATGCTGGAAAACCCGCTGATGTCCTGGAAATTCACGCCGATCGAACCGCGTGAAGCCACTCACGAAGAAATTGAAAGGATTCATGCTCGCTCTTATGTGGACTTTATCGCCAGCACCGCGGGCAAGCGCAGCGTTTTTCTCGATCCCGACACATCGACATCTCCGGAAACTTACGACGCCGCAAAGCTAGCCGCCGGCGGTGTCTGCAATGCCATTGACAGCGTCATGAAAGGCGACGTGGATAACGCTTTTGCTTTTGTCAGACCGCCGGGACACCATGCGGAAAAAGATACGGCCGCCGGCTTCTGCGTTTTCAATAATATCGCCATCGGGGCCATGCATGCCATCCAAAAACACAATTTAAAGCGAATTCTGATTGTCGACTGGGATCTGCATCACGGTAACGGCACCCAGCACAGTTTTTACGGGGATCAGCGCGTTTTATATTTTTCCACGCATCAATATCCCTATTATCCGGGAACGGGAAGCATTTCGGAAACCGGCCGGGGCCAGGGCGAATATTATACGATCAATGTCCCCCTGACCATGTCTGTCGGCGATGCGGTCTTTGTCAAGATATTCCGGAAGATTCTTGAACCCGTGGCGCTGGAATTCAAACCTGAATTGATCCTGCTGTCCGCCGGTTTTGATACGTATTATCAGGATCCGCTGGGCGCAATGCAGGTCACGCCGGAGGGCTACGCCGCTATGACGCGTATCCTTCTCAATATTGCCGACACCTGCTGTCAGGGACGTTTTGTAGCCGTCCTGGAAGGAGGATATCATCTGAGCGGACTGGTCAAGTCGGTAAAAGCCGTCTTGAACGAAATGCTGGATGAAACCCATTTCTCGGAAGAACGCTTGTCTCTGATGGAGAAAGACGTGGATGAAAGAACAACGGAATCCGTGATCGATAAGGTGATCACCAGAATAAATCCCTACTGGAAAGTTTTTTAAAGGAGATGATGTTTTTTGAAAATAAGTTCCCGCGAAGTTGAGTATGTGGCTCATTTGGCGCGTCTGGAAATAACGGACGCAGAAAAAGAGAAATTTACGGCTCAGTTAAACGACATTCTGCTCTATATTGATAAGTTGAACGAACTGGATACCGGGGATGTGAAACCGATAAGCCATGCAATCAGCATAACCAATGCGTTTCGCGAAGATAAGATATCAAACTCCATCGGCACCCGGGAGGCATTGGCCAATGCGCCGGACACCCGAGGTGAGTTCTTCCGCGTCCCCAAAGTAATCGATTAAAATCTCGTCCGAAATCACAACGTTGACTATTCCAGGCCCTAATTAAATATAAAGGAATTTTATGAAGTTGAATCAGTTAACCATTCATGAACTGCAGAAAAGAATCAAAACCGGCGAAACATCGGCCACGCAAATTACTCATGATGTTTTTGCCAGAATCAATGCTGTCGACGAAAAGGTTCATGCCTATATTCGTCTGATGCAGGAAGAGGCTTTTCAGGCCGCGTCAAAAGCGGATGAAGACATTAAACAAGGTGACATAAGAGCTTTAACCGGCATTCCTATCGCTCTGAAAGACATTGTCTGCACCAAAGGCATTCCCACCACCTGCGGATCGCGCATTCTGCATAATTTTATTCCGCCGTATGATGCAACGGTCGTGGAAAGACTGCGCAAGGCTGGAGCGATATTTGTCGGCAAGGCCAATATGGATGAATTCGCAATGGGTTCGTCCACGGAAACTTCCTATTTCGGTGCCACACGCAATCCATGGGATCTGGAACGGATTCCCGGGGGCTCCAGCGGCGGGTCCGCCGCCGCGGTTGCCGCCGATGAATGCATCGCCTCCATCGGTTCCGATACCGGCGGCTCCATCCGTCAACCGGCGGCGCTTTGCGGTACTGTCGGCATGAAACCGACCTACGGACGGGTGTCGCGCTTCGGTCTGATTGCTTTTGCCTCATCGCTTGATCAGATCGGACCGTTTACCAAAGATGTCGAGGACTGCGCCATCATGATGAATGTGCTGGCCGGGTATGATCCGAAAGAATCCACTTCCGTGAACGAGGAAGTTCCCGATTATCGGCAATTTGTCGGGCGCGACATCAAAGGCTGGAAAATCGGCATCCCGAAGGAATATTTTATCGACGGCATTGATCCGGGAGTCCATGCCGCCATTAAGAAAGCGATTACCGTCATTGAACAGAGCGGTGGCCAGTGCGTGGATATTTCACTGCCTCATACACAATACTGTGTGGCAACCTATTATATTATTGCTCCGGCGGAAGCCAGTTCCAATCTGGCGCGCTATGACGGCGTCCGGTACGGGCTTCGGGCACAAGATGTCCGGGATCTTTTGATGATGTATAAAGAATCCCGCAAGCAGGGTTTCGGCGCGGAAGTAAAAAGAAGAATTATGATCGGCACCTATGCCTTGTCCGCGGGATATTATGACGCCTATTACAAAAAAGCTTCGCAGGTGAGGGCTCTGATCAAGAAGGATTTCGACAAAGCGTTTAAAATTTGCGACGTGATTATGACGCCTACATCCCCGACACCGGCTTTTAAAATCGGCGAAAAAACAGATGATCCGCTGCAAATGTATCTTTCCGATATTTTCACCATCTCGGCCAACCTGGCGGGAATACCGGGAATCTCGGTTCCCTGCGGATTTAGTTCGAGCGGTCTGCCGATCGGAGTGCAGTTTCTGGCGAGCCATTTTGAAGAAGGCAAACTCATTCAAATCGCCTCTGCTTACGAGAAAAACGCCAAGATTGAAAAGAGGAGACCTGCATTATAATGGATTTTGAAACAGTCATCGGGCTGGAAGTTCACGCCCAAATGTTAACGGACACGAAAATTTTCTGTAACTGCTCCACCAAATTCGGCGCTGCACCCAACAGCCACACCTGCCCGGTTTGTCTGGGCATGCCCGGCGTTTTGCCGGTACTGAATAAAAAAGTCGTGGAATACGCCCTGAAGATGGCACTGGCAACCAACTGCGAAATCAATAAATCATGCGAATTTGCGCGCAAGAATTACTTCTACCCCGATCTGCCCAAGGGGTACCAGATATCCCAGTATGCCTATCCGCTGGCCGAACACGGCTATGTCATGCTGGAGACGAATGGCGAGCAGAAAAAAATCGGCATCACCCGGATTCACATGGAAGAAGACGCCGGCAAACTGCTGCATGACGAGCACAACCCGGTCAGTTACGTCGATTTAAACCGTACCGGCGTTCCGCTGATTGAAATTGTCAGCGAACCGGATATGCGTTCGCCGGAGGAAGCAGCCGATTATCTGAAACGCCTGCACGAAATTCTAGTGTATCTGGAAATTTGCGACGGCAACATGGAAGAAGGTTCCTTCCGCTGTGATGCCAACGTATCGATTCGTCCCAAAGGCCAGAAGGCATTCGGCACCCGGACCGAATTGAAAAACATGAATTCCTTCCGCAATGTGCAGCGCGCGCTGGAATACGAAATCAAGCGCCAGCAATACCTGGTGGAAAACGGCGGCACAGTCATTCAGGAAACCCGGCTTTGGGATGACGCCCAGGGCGCCACCAATTCGATGCGCAGCAAGGAAGAAGCGCACGATTACCGTTACTTCCCCGATCCCGATCTTGTCCCCATCCTGGTTGATGAAGCGTGGGTGGAAAAAATCAGAAAAGAGCTTCCCGAACTGCCGCTGGCCAAACGGGAAAGATTCATCAAGGATTATCAAATACCGGCTTACGATGCCGGCGTGCTGACCGCCGACAAGGCGCTGGCTCTTTATTACGAAAAGGTGGTCAAACTCTGCAACAAACCCAAAATCGCCAGCAACTGGCTCATGGGAGACGTTATGCGTTTTCTCAATGAAGATAAACGCTCTGTCCGCGAATGTCCCATCAAGGCCGAATCGCTGGCCGATATGATTCGATTGATTGAAGAAGGCGCCATCAGCGGAAAGATGGCCAAGGAAGTTGTGGAGGATATGTATAAGACCGGCAAATCGCCGCAGAATATCATCAAGGAAAAGGGCCTGGTGCAGATTACCGATAGAGATGCTCTGGTTAAAACAGCCAGCATAACCGTCGGTAAATATCCGCAGCAGCGTGATGATTATCGCGGTGGAGGCAGGGAAAAACTTTTTGGTTTTTTTGTCGGTCAGGTTATGAAAGAGACCAAGGGCAAAGCCAATCCGCAGCTTGTCAATGAAATCCTGAAAGAAATTCTTGATAAGAAAGATGATTAAAACAATTTTCTGGAAAAACAATGCGGTCGTTTTAATCGACCAGAAAGCTCTGCCGCTTGCCGAGAAATATATAGTCTGCAAATCATACAAAGCAGTGATTGCCTGTATTAAAGATTTGACTGTGCGCGGAGCTCCCGCCATCGGCGTTGCCGCTGCGATGGGCGCCGCTCTGGGAGCGATTCATCTTGCCTCTTTATCGCCGGATAAATTCCGGAAAAAGTTTTACGCCATTTGTGATGAGATTGCCCAGGCACGCCCCACGGCACGCAATCTTTTCTGGGCGCTGGAGCGCATGAAAAAAATTGTCAGTCATTCAAGTCAACTATCCCAACGAGATATAGTCAAAGAACTAATCAAAAAAGCCAAGCATATCTGCTCCGAAGATATAGCCATCAATCAACAAATGGGGAAAAACGGAAGCCGGATAATTGCCGACGGCGACAATATTCTGACGCACTGCAATGCCGGCGCGCTGGCGACAGCCGGATACGGAACGGCGCTGGGCGTCATTCGTGCAGCCCGTAAACAAGGCAAAAAACTGCACGTTTACGTGGACGAGACCAGACCTGTCCTGCAGGGCGCACGGCTTACCGCCTGGGAACTCAAAAAAGAAAAAATCCCTTACACACTAATCACCGATAATATGGCGGGATTTCTCATGCAGCAGAAAAAAATAGACAAGATTATCGTCGGGGCAGACAGAATTGCGGCCAACGGCGACACGGCCAATAAAATCGGCACCTATTCTCTGGCGGTCCTGGCGCAGGCTCACGGCGTTCCTCTCTACATTGCGGCGCCGCTTTCCACGATTGACGTTTCATTAAAAACAGGAGACTCGATTCCCATCGAAGAAAGGAAAAGCGATGAGGTGGCACATCTTCAAGGAACCCGCAGCGCTCCCAGGGGAACGATCGTTTATAATCCGGCATTTGACATCACGCCCGCCCGGCTGATCACGGCGATGATCACAGAGAAAGGAATTTTAAGAAAACCTTTCCGCGCATCCATTGCCCGTCTGTATAAAGGAGAAAGGGGATCATGAAATTATTCCTTTTTGATTTTGACGGCGTGCTTGTCGACTCGCTTGACGTTTATGAAAAAACGGTCAAGGACAACCTTCAAAAAATTAAACAACCTGTTGTACAAAGCCGGGAGGAATTTCTGGAACTCTTTGAAGACAATTTCTATACCTCGCTGAAAAACAAGGGCATTGATCTGAATGTGTTTATGAAAGCCGCCGAGGATATTCTCGCGCAGGTCCGGATCACGGACATGAAACCGTTTCCGGATGTTGCGCCGGTTATCGAAACGCTGCACAAGAACCACTGCCTGATTGTTGTTTCCTCCAATGATTATGCCTCCATCAAAGAGGCCCTTGATTTATTTCATTTCAATGATTATTTCCGGGACATACTCGGTTCCGATTTCATGTTCAGCAAAAAAGAAAAGATTCTTTATGCCGCGGAAAAATATCATGTGGAACCCAATAAAATATATTATATTGGCGATACGACCGGCGATATCAAGGAAGGAAAGCAGGCCGGGGTAAAAACCGTGGGAGTGACCTGGGGATGGCACAGCAGAGAAAGAATGGCTGCTGCCGAACCGGATTACCTGTTCGATACGCCCGGCGAACTTTTGCAACTAAGCTAGGTTTTTAAACATGAATGATTTACTGGCATATATCAGCAACTGGTCTGTTCTGAAATGGGTTGTGCTTGTGCTGATTGCCGGATTTATCGGACAATTCGGCAGAATGGCGGCTGAAGCCATCGCCAAAAAAATCCGTGCAGGCCGGCCCCAACAGGAAAACAAAACAATAAAGCCGGAAACTCCCTTGCAGACTCCGGCACCGCAGCCTGTATCATCCGGTGACCTTCCCGACAAAAAACTCCTCAAAGCGATTGCCAAAGCGAAAAAAAAGGAGGCGAAAAAAAAAGAGTAACCTATTCCGACAGGCGCCTGATGTGTGTTTCCAGCAGACGATTCTCATCAAAATCTTTCAGTCTGAGATATTCTGGCGTCGCACCGGCAAAAGCGCATTTCGGCGCCAATCCGATTAACTCCGATTCCAAAATCTGCGCACCGCCTTCAGCCGCGAGAGCTTTCACCCGGTCAAAGACGGTTTTCAAGGGTGTTTCCTTACAATCGGTCAGATTGACCGAGACCTGCGCCAGTCTTCGTCTTTTCAGCATCACTCCGATCGCCCGCACATTCTTCAATCCACCGCCCTTCTCTCTGATGCGCGAGGCGATATGCCGCGCCAGAAGCAGATCGTCAGAGACCAGATTGATATTGTAGGCAACCAATAAATCCCGCGCCCCTACAGCGGTGGCGCCGGACCGCGCGTTGAATTGATTTTCTCCCGCATCGGGAAGGCTTTCCGTAGAAGACATTTTATCAGCCAGTCTTTCATAACCGCCGCGGCGGACATCGGGAAGTTCAACATTCCGACCGTTGCGCGCAGCGTAACCGTAAAAATACACCGGCACGCCGAACCGCTGGGAAAACCGCATGCCGAACGCATGAGCCAGTTCAACGGCATCTTTCATTTTTGCCCGGCCCAGCGGAATAAAAGGAACGACATCGACGGCACCCAGCCGCGGGTGAACGCCCGACTGTTGCCGCATATCGATTAATTCCAGGGCCTTTCCACAGGCGGCCAGTGTCGCGTCCAGCACATCATCGGGTTTTCCCAAAAAAGTAAAAACACTTCTGTTATGATCGGCGTCCCCGCTGAAATCGGCTAAACGGACGCCGGGAAACATTTTAAAAACAGAAACAATGGATAAGATTTTTTTGTCATCGCGTCCTTCACTGAAGTTCGGTACGCATTCAATGATCTTCATGTCTATGCCTGATAAATTTTTAAGCCCGGAAATTCGATACAGGTCAGTTTCCCGCCGTAAACTGCGCCGGTATCAATGCCGATCTTGTTTTTGTCAATCAGGGGGGTCATTAACGGCGTGTGACCGAACACAACCGTCTTGTCAAAGTCTTTTTCTGTATTGATAAACTCGTACCGGATCCATAATAGATCGTTTTGCGACTGTTCCGCGACCGGAATCCCTGGTCTGAGACCGGCATGAACAAAAATATATTTTTCGGTTTCATAATACGGCAGAAGGGTTTCAAAGAATTTCCGGTGCCTTGCGGACATTTTACGTTTTCTTTCCTTGATATCATCGGACAAAAATATTTCATAGGAACGCAGGGTCTGCATGCCGCCGTTTCTCAGATAAATCTCTTCATCCACGCCCTCCAGATAATTCATAAACATTTGTTCGTGATTGCCGAGCAAACAAACTATGTTTTCATGCGAATCCTGCAGGCCGGAAACATAATCGACAACGTCCCTGCTGAATTCACCGCGGTCGACGTAATCGCCGATAAACACCAGGGTGTCTTTTTTGAAATCGATGTCAATATCCGATATCAGCGTTTTAAGCTTTGTCAGACAACCGTGAATATCGCCGATGGCATAGATTTTCCCCATATGGATCTGCTCCCGTTGCCTCGGCTCTTAATCCAGCAGTGCTTTGGTAAAATTGCTGCTTTCAAAAACGCGCAGATCGTCCACGCCTTCACCAACACCGATATACCAGACGGGCAATGCAAGTTCACTGGCAATGCGCACAACGACTCCGCCTTTGGAGGTGCCGTCCAGTTTTGTCAGCACGATGCCTGTCGCGCCGATTTCTTCTTTAAACGTTTTGGCCTGAGCCACGGCATTCTGGCCGGTGGTCGCATCCAGAATCAGCAGAATCTCCGGCGGCACATCCGGCAATTCCTTGTTGATGATTCTTTTCACTTTTTTCAGTTCTTCCATCAGATTGACACGGGTGTGCAGCCGCCCCGCGGTATCCACAATCACCACCCCGTTGAAACCGGCCTTGACTTTCGACATCGCGTCAAAAACGACCGCTGCCGGGTCGGCGTTTGTTTTGTGTTTAATAACGGGAGCGCCCACGCGTGCTCCCCAGACCTCGAGTTGTTCGACGGCGGCAGCCCGAAATGTATCGGCAGCCACCAGCAAAATTTCATGGCCTTCACTTTTCAGGATATTGGCCAGCTTTCCGATGGTCGTGGTCTTGCCGCTGCCGTTAACGCCGATGGTCATAATCACAAACGGTTTCCCGCGGGGTATGATCAGGGGCTTTTCCATTTTTTGCAGAATGGCCGTCATGCGTTCCTGTAAAACTTTTTTGATCTCCTGAGCGTTATTCAATTCATTGCGGCTGACGCGCTGTTTGACGTCATCAATCAGATCGTAGGTAAACTGCGGCCCCATATCCGCTGAAATCAGAAGTTCCTCCAGATCTTCGAAAAGTTCCTGGTCCAGAACCCTCTTGCCGAACACCAGATTATCCAGACTCTTGGTCAGGGCGGTTCTGGTCTTGACCAGCCCCGCTTTCAATTTTTCAAAAAGACTCGATTTAGCCATAGAAGCACCTTTCATCCTGCCACAATTGATTCATAACCGCTTTTTTGTAAGAAGTAAAGAGACGGATTAATTGAGATTGACGGAAACCAGAGTGGATATCCCCTGTTTCTGCATGGTCACGCCGAAGAGCGTGTCGGCAACTTCCATCGTGCTCTTGTTATGCGTAATCATGACAACCTGGGATTTCCCAGCGACATCCTTGATCAGACGATTGAACAGATTTGTATTGGCATCATCCAGGGCGGCATCGACTTCATCCAGCACCAGAAACGGCGAGGGACGATATTTCAAAATGGCAAAAATAAGAGCAACCGCCACCAGTGATTTTTCACCGCCGGAA
The DNA here is from genome assembly GCA_017993615.1 of Smithella sp. GTDB lineage: Bacteria > Desulfobacterota > Syntrophia > Syntrophales > Smithellaceae > Smithella. Next base: position 18,682 of record JAGOMJ010000014.1, read on the forward strand.
AGCAGACTCACATTCTGCTTGCGTTTGCCTGGTACCTGAATATCAATATCAACGCCTGTTTCCAGCATATCATTTTCGTCCGTCAAAAGAAGTTCTCCGCGTCCGCCGGGAAAAATCTGCGCGAAGACTTCTTTGAAGCACGCGTTGACGGCTTCAAAGGTTTCCGCAAATCTGGCGCGGGAAATTTTATTAATCCGGGCAATGGTCCGCTGCAAAACATTGATGGATGCATTCAGATCGGCAATCTGTGTCGACAGAAAATTGTAGCGCTGGTCGAGTTCCTCATACTCATTCAAGGCAAGGAGATTCACCTCGCCGAATGTCTCGAGCATCTGTTTGTTTTTTTCCAGAGCATCAACGATCTCGACCAGTTTTTCTTCCGTGACCTTTTCAAAATCCGCGGCCATGCCGGCCAGATCAACATCATGTTTTTCGGCCACGCTTTTTCTGAGGTTTTCTCTGTTTAGGGTTATTTCCCGGCTTTGAAATTCCATTGCATTGACCTGCTGGCGTAATTCATCCAGATTCTTCTTGATTTCCCTGATTTCACCTTCCAGGATCTTTAGTTGTGCATCTTCACGGTTTTGCTCGGCTTTTTTCTCGGCCAGCAATGCTTCCTGTGCCGCAAACGCGCTGTATATTTCTTTTAACAAAACCTGATCGTTCTCAATGCCTTGCGTCAATTCGGCGATCTGCTTTTCACAGAACACGATGTCCTCTTCTTTGGTCCTCTGTTCCTGTTCCATGGAATCAATATGATCCTGCAGCCTGGATATCGTCCGTACATCCCCTTCTTTCTTCTCCTCCAGAGAGGCCAGTTCTATTTTCCCGGCGGTTACATAACGTTCCTGTTCGTCAATCTGGACGCGGGACTGTTCTTTTTGAACGTTTAACGCGGCGATGATGTCGTTGATCTGTTTTTCTTCACCGTCCTTTTGCAAAACATCCTCATTGAACCTTCGGAGCTTTTCTTCCGCTTCCGTCTTTTCTGTATTCAGGGTTTGTCTGTTGAACTCCAGAACGGCGATTCTCTGTCTGAGTCTGTTGACATCGTCGTCAAAACGTTCGCGATCCTTTTTTCTGCCGTTGACGGTAATTTCCAGCGCATGAATTTCCGTCTTCATTTGAGAGCTTTCTTCTTCCCAGCGGGAAATGGTCGCTAAGATTTTAGTTCTCCGGCCAACCTTGGTTTCCAGATCGAGAGATAAGGCTGCAATCTCTGCCTCCAGTTCGCCGATTTCTCTTTTTGTCGCCAGCAGGCTTTTTTCCACCGCCGAACCGCTGCCGCCGGTTAACACACCGTGCGGGCTGATGATATCGCCCTCCGGCGTGACAAACGTCCCCCGGAAACCGTTTTTCTTCCAGAGAGAGATGCCGTTTTCAATCGTGGGAATCAGCAGAACGTCACCCAGCAGGCAGTCGATAATGGGTTTAAAATCATCGCGGACTGTTACCTTGTCCAGCAGGGGTTTCGCTTCATTGAGGTGCGCTTCGCTGTAAGTCCTGGCATCATGGGTTCTCAAATCGACGGAAATAAAACTGCCCCGGCCCAACTGATAATTCTTCAAGTAATCGATAGCGCGCACACCGTCTTCCTGACTTTGCACTACCACGTACTGCAGTTTTTCACCCAGGACGGCTTCCACGGCAGCCTCATATTCACGGGGAACACTGATATGATCGGCAATCACGCCGTAAAATTTATCACTGTGCTCTTTATTCTCGATAATCGTTTTAACGCCCTCGTTACTCCATTTGGATGACTCCTGAAACTCCCGCAGAGAAATCAGTCGGGTGGATTTGACGCTGGTGTCTTCCCTGAGTCTTGCAATATCTTCCTCGTTAAACTGTAAATCCGATCTGAATCGATCCAGTTCGGTTGCCGCTTCCGCCATTTTAGCTTCCAGTCCGACAATGTCCGCTTTCTCTTTTTTCAAGGCTTCGTCGGCCGCCTCCAGCCTGGCGCATACGTCGGCCATCATCTTCTGATCTTCTTCCAGTTCGCGGGTTTCCCTTTCCTCTCGTTTCTTCAGATCCTCGATATTTTTGCTGAGGCTGGAAATCATATTATGAAGTTTGGCTTTTTCCGTCACGACATCGATAAACAAAATCTTTTTTTCTTCCAGCTGACTGCTCAATGCCTTGTCGGCTTCGGTGAGTTCCTGGACTTTTTGCTGAAGCGATTCGTGTTCGGCTTTCAAAGCGACGATTTTATTTTCCGCTTCTGCCGAATTTTTCCGCAGATTTTCGATTTCAGCGGCTAAATCGGCTTTTCTCGTCTGCAGCACCTGAATTTCCGTCAAATCTTTCTCCCGGCGTCCGGACATATCGGTCACCTGACGTTGGGCAAACTCAATACTTTTTTCCTTGATACTGATGGTGTTTTTGATTTCGTAAAGTTCCTGCTGAACTTTCGCCGTCAGTTCCTCATTCTCCAGAAGTTTCACTTTCATTTCATCCAGCATCGATTCTTTCGCTTGGAAATCCGCCCGGATGAGAGCTTCCTGCTGCTGTAATTCCGTGCGCTGTTGCTGCAGATCCGACTCCCTGGCCATAAAGTCGACATAGGTTTGCAGGGCAACCGTTATTTCCGCTTCTCGGATTTCCTGCTTGATTTTTTTGTACTGTTCCGCTTTCTTCGCCTGACGGGAAATGGTGTTAAGCTGCGTTTTGACTTCCTTGATAATATCGTTGAGCCGCAGAATGTTCTGTTTCGTCAGGTCCATCTTACGGACGGCCGCTTCCTTGCGGCTTTTATATTTGGAAACGCCGGCGGCGTCTTCGATGTACAACCTTCTGTCTTCAGGCTTAGCCTCAACCAGATTGGTGACATGGCCCTGTTCAACCAGCGAATATGTCCGGGCACCGACACCGGTCCCCATGAAGAATTCCTTGATGTCGAGAAGACGGCAGGGAACTTTATTAATAAAATATTCGCTATCGCCGTCCAGAACAACTCTGCGGGAGATGGAGACTTCGTTTAAATCGGAATAAGCACCGGGAAAACTCTGGCCGTTGGCATACAACGTCATCGTCACTTCAGCCATGCTGACCGGTGCCGAATCCTGGCTGCCGTTGAAGACCACATCATCCATTTTTTTGCCTCGCAGTGCCTTGACTCTCTGCTCACCCATCACCCAGCGAATGGCATCGACGATATTAGATTTGCCGCAACCGTTGGGACCGACAATACCCGTAACACCGTTGGAGAAATCCAGCACGACCCTGTCCCTGAAGGACTTAAACCCCGATATTTCCAAATTTTTCAGATTCATAAACAAGCAGCTTTATTTAATTGTTCAAAATTTGCAAAATTTTAGCAAAAGAATATACCTTTGTAAAGTGAAAATACAATAAAATGTGGTTTTAATATATTCATACCACAATATGTAGTGCTTTGATTTTTTTAGCTTTTTAATGAAATTCCGTACTTCATCGAAATTAAAGAGAAAAACCATGAAAAAGCAAGAAAAGGCAGGGGATGTTCCCCTGCCCTGAAAGCAACACATAAACTTAAATTATTGAAATATTTAGCAATTAATACTTCCCCGCAATGTAGTTACTCAACTGGTTAATCAGTACATCTTTTTCAGAAATCGTCGATTTTACAACATCACCAATAGAAACTATCCCCAGAAATTTGCTTCCTTCAAAAACCGGAACATGCCGAATATGCTTGCCCGTCATTAATACCATGCAACCCTCCATCGAGGTGTCCGGCTTCACGGTATACATCTTATTAAAAGGCGTCATGATTTCTTTGACCAGTGTTTTGGGAGATGTTTTTCCTTTCAGGACGATTTTTCTCGCGTAATCGCGTTCTGTGATTATGCCGGCAACTTTACCTTTCTTATCCACGACCACCAATGCCCCGATTTCTTTTTCTGCCATGAGTTTAAGGGCTTCAAATACTGTATCGTTCGGATTAATTGTCCACATCTGCTTCGACTTGCTCTTTAAAATGTCGCTCACTCTCTGCATAATCCACACCTCCTGATAAAGTCTGTTTATTTTTCTCGGCTGTGAACTTATTTTAAAAGAAAAATGGGAATATGGCAAGCACAATGTAAATCCTCCCGGGATCCGCTTGTGCTTTTTGATGAAAGGCTTGCCGATTCCGAAGGACGATCACTGTCAGATTTCTTCCCCGGCCTTGTAGCCTTCATGAATGGCTTCCAAAATCCGGCGCGGACTGCGGGCATCGCCTACAACCCGGTAAGGAACGGCCAACGCGTTAAGCACATCCTCCAGAGTATTTTCCGATTTCGCGCCCATGGCGGTCACGATCAGGGATGCCTTTTCCTCACTTGGTTTGTCCGCCTGAACATATCGCACGATGTTGTTTTCAATCCCGAGGACTCTGGCGCCGAATATTATTTTTCCCCCGCTGTCTTTGATGCGTTTGTTCAGCCAGTATCCGTGCGCGGAAAACCTGTTCACCGGCGGAAGGGTCTGCATTTCAAGCACCGTTACGGCAATGCCGTTGGCCAGCAGGTAATCAGCGGTTTCCATGCCGACATATCCGGCTCCCAGAACAACAGCCGGACCGGCAAGTTTGATATTTCCGGTAAGCACATCCCGCGCATCAGCCACGAGTTCGGATTTCAGACCGGGAATGGAAGCGGTAACCGGGTAAGCGCCCGACGCTACGATCACGGCATCGGGCGCTGCCTTTTTGATGTCATCGGCGCTGACCGGATGAGAGCAGTGCAACGGCACGGACCATTGCTTCAGACGGCGCAGGGCCCAGTTTACCCAATCCATAAAAACGGCTTTGTGCGGCGGACGGCTGGCCGACAGCAGTTGCCCGCCCGGCTGGGATTCTTTCTCAAAAACCTCCACCTGATGTCCCCGTGCAGCCAGCACCAGGGCGGCGGAAAGTCCCGCCGGTCCAGCGCCGATCACCCATACTTTTTTCGGCGTCCCGGCCGGCAAAACAGGTCCTTTGTATTCGCGTCCGCATTCAGGATTAAAACTGCACGTGGTGGATTTCATCTCGAAGCTCAAACGCTCGATACACCCCTGATTACAGGCTGTGCAGCGGCGGATATCCTCCAGAGATCCCCTGCGGGCTTTTTCGATAAAATCGGGATCCGTAAGATGCTGACGTCCGAAACTGATCAGGTCGGCATCGCCCCGGGCAATGGCCTGATCGGCCATTGCCGGATCATTGATCCGACCCACGCCGATGATCGGAACGCTCACCACCTCTTTAAGCGCACGGGCCCGGAACAGATTGAATCCGGGTTCGGTATCCATTGAGGCGATGGACAGACCTCCCGGCGTGGAATAAACCCCCACGGAACAATGGATGGCATCCACACCCGCAGTAACCATCCGGGGGGCTAATCTGCGCATCAGAGAAAAATCATATCCACCGCGAACCATTTCATCCGCCGATATGCGAATCCAGAGGGGGAAATCGTCTCCCACCGCTTTGCGCGCCGCCGCGATGACTTCCAGAATAAAGCGCATGCGGTTTTCCTCGCTTCCGCCGTACTCATCTTCACGGTTGTTGGAGAACGGTGAAAGAAACTGATTCAGCAGATAGCCGTGCGCACCGTGAAGTTCCACCGAATCAAATCCGGCCTGACGGGCGCGTCCGGCCGCCTGAGCAAAGGCACGGACTATTTCGGCAATACGCTCCAGAGACATCGCTTCACACGGCTGCCCCAATACGGCACTGGGTATCGCCGAAGGAGCCTCGGGTTTTTTGCCGAGCACCGCTTCAAACGTTTCACGGCCCGCATGATGCAATTGCAGCGCGGCCTTGGCGCCGTGACGGTGCAGCGCGGCCGGAATCCGTGACAGCGCGCCGATGAAATCATCGTTCCAGACACCAATCTCATTGGGAAACCCTTTTCCGCGCGGATCAACCGCGCAGACCTCGGTTATAATCAACCCTGTTCCGCCCTGTGCCCTGCGCTCCAGATAAGCCAGCAAACGTTCACTGACCGTGTTGTCGGCATTACCGTAACCGGTTGCCATCGGCGGCATCACCGCCCTGTTTTTCAAAGTCATTCCGTTTATGGTAAACGGTGAAAAGAGATGCTCAAACCGCATTCGTGCCTCCTTGTTTGATATGGCTGAAAGACGTTCGTAAAAAATGTTTAAACGTTGAGAATGTCCGTAACGATTTTGTCCCCTTTGCCGGAGGAATAAAACCAAATCGGTAAAATATGAAGAGTAACCGGTGGAAACAGCCGGCCGTGCGTATCATTTTGATCATTCTCAGATCACCTTACTGATAAGACGATGATCCAAAAGAAAATACGTTCCAGGCTCAACTGTTTTTTGCCCAAAGCTTAAATTAAGATTTTTTCCGCCGGGAATTGCAAGCTTTACCAGAGGCCAAACCAGTGTTTGCTCCCTGCCAGCCAGATCAGGGAAATCACATAAGCGATCAAAACAGCCGCCGCTATCTTCTCTTTAAGGGTGATGGGCTGATTCTCTTGTTTATGAGGATCAGTGGCCGGCTGCTCCTGCTTGATCTCTTCGGTCATGGGTTTTCCTCCAAGCATATTTTTGATATTTTCACGTAATATATACGGAAATGCGGATCATTGTCAATCTTTGCATAAACAGCCCGATTCAAACAACACTCCTGCGACCCTTGATTTAAATATACAGTACAATAAAGACCATCTCATGAAAAAAGCGCGCAAGAACCGATCAGCGGAGCCGATACGCTCTCTTCATCATCCGGGGGAAATCGGGCACCGGAGGGCTGGCCATCTGTTGATTGGATGAGCTGGTTTCAACACATTAAGAGCTGCAAAAAAATCGTTGAGGGCAAAACATGAAAAAAGGTGTCGTTTAAAATATTCCTTCCAGTTGTGTTCCACAGTGCGAACATTTGTTTTTTTGCAGATTGGTGCCGATAATTTTAAAACCGTAGCGTTCAATCAGCAGTTTGCCGCAGTGAAAACAGCGCGTGTTTTCGGCATCATCGCCGGGAACGTTGCCGCTGTATACATATTTTAATCCGGCCTCCCTGCCGATCTGCCCTGCGCGATGAAGGGATTCAAGAGGCGTTACCGGCAGGTGCTGCATTTTGTACTGTGGATGGAAGCGGCTGATATGCCAGGGCGTTTCCCTTCCCAGTCCGGCAATAAATTGTGCGATATCTCTCATTTCTTCTTCGCTGTCATTTAGAGACGGAATAAGCAGCGTGGTGATTTCCACCCAAATCCCTCTTTCTTTCATTTTTTTCAAACTGTCCAGAACGGGAACCAGACGTGCCCCGCATCGTTTTTTATAAAACTCGTCGCGAAAAGACTTCAAATCCACATTGGCCGCGGATAAATACGGCGCGATGATTTCGATGGCTTCAGGTGTCATGAAACCGTTGGTAACAAAAACATTCTTCAGGCCGCTTGCGGCTGCGATTTTTGCGGTATCGTACGCCAGTTCAAAAAACACCGTCGGTTCGGTGTAGGTATAAGCGATCGTTTTAGCGCCGCTTTCTTTCGCGCGCTCCACGATGTCTGACGGCATGGAATCCTCGCCGTAAATCATTTTTGTTTTTCGGGGCGCTTGTGAAATATCGTGATTCTGACAAAAGTCACAGAAAAAATTGCAGCCCATCGTGGCAATGGAGTAAGACCGTGAGGCAGGGTATACATGAAAGAAAGGTTTTTTTTCGATGGGATCGACATTTTGAGCAATCAATGTCCCGTAAGCCATCGAATACAGCACACCGTCCCGATTGCCCCGTACACCGCAGACACCCTGACGCTCGGGATGGATCGTGCATCGGTGCGCGCAAAGATTGCATCGGACGTTTCCGTCTTGAAGTTTTTCGTAGAGCATGGCTTCTTTGATCATCGGTCTGCCTCTTTCAACATGTTCCTCACAGCTTCAGGAGCCGTTTTGCGTGTTTCCGCCTTGATATTGAATGAATTCATCACCGGATTCTGTGCCGTCCGGTACGTATACGTTACGGGACAAACCAAGCCGACAAACGCCCCGAAGGGGTTTTTCCGGAAGGGCAGCATCTCCTCAAGTTCTTCAAAAAAATCGTAAACCATGGCGGGAAAATAAATAACGCTTCCCCATTTCATGGCGTTATTGCCGGCCGAGACCTCCGCCATTTTTCTGATTTCAGGTAAACTGAAAAAACGGATTTTTTGAGAAAAAGAAAAACCGAACATTTCTTTCAGGCGCTGTCTGGTTCCGACAAAAGAGTAATTGTTCACACAACCGATAAAAACACGGCCACGGCAGACCCGGACGGCCTCGTCAATGATTTTTTGCGGATGCACGGCGGTTTCCAGACAATGAATCATCGTGACAATGTCAAACTCATTGTCGGAGAAGGGAATGTCTTCAGGATCGGCCAGAATCAGTTCGGCACGTTCACTGTGTTTTTGACGGGCGATTTCCAGATTTGCGCCGGAAGAATCAAGGCCCGTCAGAGAACACCATTTTCCGCGGAACATATCCAGATGGTTGCCGGTGCCGCAACCGATATCCAGAAGACGTTCACCGGCCAGGGGAGTAATCAGATCCAGAACGAGCTCTTTCTGCCTCGAAAAGATGTAATCGTCCCTCGGTGTTTTTAATCTTTCAGCCGGAAATCCGGTTTTCTTTTGATCAAAAAACATGGTCTTGATCCTACCCAGATTTTCACAACGATGTAACGATGTATTGCCGTCTTTTCCAGATGCGGTCCGACAGCCCCCTGCCGCCGGAAATAAAGCCATTATTTTTTAAATATATATTTTTGGAAAATATTTTTCAACCGCCGATTTCCGACATATTCCGGGAACATTTTCGCAGACTGTTTTCCGTGCAGACAATGTCGTGCTGCCGGGGTTTCAACAGAACGGCATCCCAGATCAGCTTTTCCAGTTCGGCATCACTGCAGTTTTCCCGCAAGGCTTTTTTCAAATCCACTTCCGCATCATTGAGCAGGCAGGCTCTGAGTTTCCCGTCCGACGTCAGACGCATGCGATTACAGGTTGAACAGAAATGGTCGCTCACCGGATTGATAAAACCGATTTCTCCCCGCCCGCCTTTAATCTTAAATATTTTTGCCGGACCGTCTGATCTGTTATGTTTGTTTTTGACCGGTTCCAACACATAGCGTTGCCGAATGATTTTAATTAACTCCGATCCGGACAAATAATCTTTGTCGTAATCAAGATCCGTTTTGCCAACCGGCATCAGTTCAATAAATCGAATCTGAAACGGACGTTCCTCAGCCAACCGGGCAAAATCCAGCGCTTCATCATCGTTGAACCCTCTGATGGCCACCGTGTTGATTTTAATCGGGAAAAAACCGATTTCTTCCGCCCGCGCAATTCCTCTCAAAACATCTTCCAGACGTCCGCCCCTGGTAATCTCATAATATTTATCCCTGTTGAGCGAATCAAGGCTGACATTAATCCGGCCAATGCCGGCATCAAAAATACCCTGTGCAAACTGTTCGAGTAATATCCCGTTGGTCGTAAGACTGATATCTTTCAATCCTTCAATTTTATTCAGGTCCGCAACGAAGTCGACAAAGCCGCGCCGGACAAGCGGTTCGCCGCCGGTTAACCGCACCTTGATCAATCCCATTTTCACCGCCAGGGAAATAACGCGGATCATTTCCTCATAACGTAAAATATCCTCATGACCGTGCAGAGCAACGCCTTCCTTGGGACGGCAGTAAATGCACCGCAAATTGCAGCGGTCGGTAATGGAAACGCGCAAATAATTTATCTCTCTACTGTATTTATCGAGCATCATTTTTAATACAATCCTTTTTTCATTGTGTGATAAATAGCATAATTATTTACACAGGGCCATTAAATGTTTCTTGACAGCGCCACTATTCTCCATTAAACAAAAACGACGTATCATCCTGCCTGTTGTTGAAAAATAATCACGTCAGGAAGAGCAAAACAATCCGGAGAGATCATGGAAAAAGTGCCGATTACCAAAGCGGGTTTTGAAAAGCTGAAAAAAGAACTTGAAACACTGAAGAACGTGTCCATTCCTGAAAATGTCCGTGACATCGAAGTGGCGCGCGCGCACGGCGACATTTCAGAGAATGCGGAATATTCTGCCGCCAAAGAAAGACAATCGTTTCTCTACGGCAGGATGCAGGAGTTGGAAAACCAGCTGGCCATGTCCAATGTCATCAGTCTCAAAGGATTGAACACCGCCAAGGTTGTTTTCGGCTGTTATGTCAGCCTGCAGGATATTGATAGCGGCGAAAAAATTAAATATCAACTGCTTGGCCCGTATGAATCCGATATCAGCCGGAATAAGATTTCGGTGACGTCGCCAATCGGCAAAGCCCTCATCGGTAAAAATGTCGGCAGCGAAATCAACGTCAAGACACCCGGCGGCACACGGAATCTCGAAATCACCGATATTTCCGTTGAAGAAGAATAACGTTCCTCATTTATACGCCTGCGGAAGCCGATACCATAGCTTGCTCAATTTCTTCCCGGACAACGCCATCGCTGTTTTTCAAAAACCTCCCAAGCGCCTCCACAGCCTCATTACCGCCGATACGCCCCAGCGCCCAGGCCGCCATGCATCGCACGCGTTCATCGGAATTTTCATGAAACGCCCGGATCAGATCGGCGACATAAACGGGATTTAGAGAATTGCCCATGGCGCGAGCAACATTCATCTTCCAGCGCCAGAGATCATCCGGAGACATATAAAACATATGCGGCCATATTTTCTTTTCAAAATATACGGCATCCATATGCAGAAGACGGGATAATCCGAAATCCGACGCCTTTGCTGAAACCCGTTGATTGACCGGCTTTTCCTCAGCCATCCACGGAATGTTTCGCGGGCAAACGTTTTGACAACGGTCACAACCGTAAATGTACATCCCCATGGGCTCACGAAGGTCCTGCGGCGTCAATCCGGAGCCGTAATAGGTCAGGAAAGAAATGCAGCGGCGCGGATCAATTTTTCCTCCGCCCTTGAGCGCGCGGGTGGGGCAGGCCGCCACGCATGCATTGCGGCACCAGTCGGGACAGCCCATTGCGACGGATGGTTCATCCGGTGTAAATTCACAATCAACAACCAAGGCAATTGGAAAAACGAAAGAACTGCCGCGGGCGACGCGCCGTGCATAAAAAATGCAGTTGTTGCCAAAGGTCCCCAAACCGGCACGGGCGGCTGATAAACGGTGCGGCAGATGAAACGGCACTTTGGAATTAACACCGTTTGCCTTCAAATATTTTCTAAAGGCTTTAATTTTCAGCGCCAAACCGTCTTGGGTAATCCGGTCGTCATCGAGATAGCACCGGCCGAAATGACGCTCCATCGGCTGCGGAAAGGATTCTTCAAAATATGATTCCAGAACAACGATAATCGATTTTGCGCCGGCAAGAATATTTCGGGGGTCGGTTCCGGCCAGCAGCCCCAGGCCAATCGCTTCAGCCCAGCCGTATTCCTCCTGGTGCGTCAGCAGATAGTCTTTCTGCGAACCAAACGGCTCCGCGCCCGTGAAACCGATATCGGCAAATTTCAGGCGCTTTGCTTCGTCAATGATTTCTTCTTTGGTAAGCATTTGGTGTCCTTTCGTTGATGTTTTGCTTTGGGCTTTAGATAGTTGCTTCTGTTCAGCAGAAAATCTTTGTAAATCCGGTAGTGCTTTGTTTTCTCGTACACAATTTTCGTCAACGGCGATCTGTCGAAATTATAAATTGTTGCCTGTGGGCAGGCCAGTAAAAGCGGCGAATGCGTGGCGATGATGAATTGGGCATGGCCGGCGGCGCTCATGCGCTGAAGAATGTCCAGCAGGAGAATCTGTGACTGCGGCGACAGAGCGGTTTCCGGTTCATCCAGCAGATACAGGCCCGGAATCCGGTAACGGCTGTAAAAAAAAGACATCAGGGACTGACCGTGCGACTGAGTGGTCAGCGATCGCCCTCCGAAATAATTCAACTGGTCGCGATCCGCTGACGCCCATTCGTCGAGTTTTTCAGCGAAGTACTGGAAATTCTTGGATCCCAAAAAAGACCCGGGCACCGGCTCGTTTGCCCAGATGACCGACATATACCGATGAAGCTGATCTTCATAAGGATTGTAATCCGGTCTGGTTCTCTGCGTGTCACGCCAGATATGGATTTGACAGGCTTGAGCCAGCGCCTCTATCAGCGTGGATTTTCCCGTTCCGTTTTCGCCCACAAACAGCGTCACCGGCGTATCGAACACCAGCCGTTTTGTTGCCCTGAACAGCGGCAAATGAAAAGGATAGTGGTCTTTTGTCGGATATTTACGAGAATGAAACATCGCCCCGGTCAGATGCATGTCTTGAGTCCGATACAAACTATTATTTGGAAACTTTATACACCAACCTTCACATGAGCACAAGGGCAGACATCGCCCGGTTAAATTTAACAATGCACCGCGAAATAAATTGACAATACCGTTTATTGTTTAGTAGAAATCAAACCGTGAAACAAAAACAAAATTTGAAGGAACAGGTTGTGTCTCATGAATGCTAAGTCCGCACTGATTATCGCCGCCATCGTTTTTATTTTTACCGGTTGTGCCTCGGAAAATATACAGGTCCGGAAGCTCCCGGACTCGGCCATCAACGCGGGCCTTGAAGACCTGAGGCAGGAGGTGGCGGACAACGGTGTACCGGGCGAATGGTTTGACGATCAGATGGACCATTATGCGTTTCGGCTTCACCACAACATCGACAGATTTTTCAGAAAATCGGCGGAAAAGAAAACAGACAGTGAAAAGAAACGCAGCCTCCTGTGGTACTTCTCCATCTTCGGTGTGGAAACAAAAATCGAAAAGGGCAAAACATTCATCGAGGATTATACCGGCATTTTAGAACGGGCCGAGGCGAAGCACGGGATTCACAAGGAATTGATTGCCGCCATCATCGGCATGGAAACCAATTTTGCTCAACGCCGTTATCGCGGAAAATTTTACGCTTTTAATTCCCTGGTCTCCCAATACATCTTCACCGACCGGAAGAAATTTGCCGTTCGTGAAATAACATCGCTCTATAAATTTTCAGAAAAGACCGACCGGTCACCCTGGTATTTCAAAAGTTCGTACGCCGGTGCCATCGGGTGGGGGCAGTTCATCCCGTCGTCATTGCTGTCTTTCTTTATCGACGAAAATGGAGACAACGACGACATTGATCCTTTTTCCATAGAAGATACGATTTTCAGCGTCGAAAACTATCTTTACCGGCACGGACTCTCCGGCAAGAACGTTCATAAACGTCGCAGCCGGTATAAAGCGGTTTATGCATACAACCACAGCGACGCTTACGTTCAGGCGGTTCTCCATATTTATGACGGGCTGAAAAACTAACGGGTCCGCCGCCGACCCGACTTTGACTGGGATCTCAGACCTCTGTCAGGTCAGTTTTTCTTCTTTTGGCTGTACGACACGAAGCTGTGCAGGAACCATCCGATGATAAAACCGGTCAGCAGGATAAAAAACAGGAAAATCGCGCGCGACATCGACAGTTGCCAGAACAGAAAATGTACCGTCATCACTTCGATGTTCTGAACCAGAAAGATCAAAGCCAGCAGGGCGAAGATGGCAACCAGTCCGATTTTAAAATTCATTCTTTGCCTCCTTTTCTGTTGAGGAACGATGAACGATCATTTATTTTGATTCCTTCCGAAGATGATACTTGCTCATTTTCAACTGAAGCCCCTTGCGGCTCAAACCCATTTTTTTCGCCGCCTGCGTGATATTGCCGCCGGATTCATCAAGCGCCCTGGCAATCATCTGCCGCTCAACATTTTCCACCTGATCGCGCACATATTCCTTAAACGGTTTTTTTATACCGGGGGATAAAGCCGTATTGACATGATCAACCGATTTTTTGAAGTCATCGGGTACGTCACCGGACATAATCCGGCATCCCCTGGCCAGCAGCATCATCCTCTCGATGAGGTTTTCCAGTTCGCGAATGTTGCCCGGCCAGTCATAACGTAAAAGAATGTCTTTGACCTCATTGTCCATGCCGACAGAGATCCCGAGTTTTTTATTGAATTTATCGAGGAAGTAATCCGCGAGTGACAGAATGTCGTCTTTTCTTTCTCTCAGCGGCGGGATATCGATGGGAAAAACGTTGAGCCGGTAATACAAATCTTCGCGGAAATTTCCCGTCTGAACCTGACGCAGAAGATGTTGATTGGTTGCCGCAATAATGCGCACATCGACCTTGATGGTGCGCAGCCCCCCCACCCTTTCAAATGCCTGTTCCTGAAGGACACGCAGCAGTTTAACCTGCATCTCGCGCGGAATTTCCGCCACTTCATCAAGAAAAAGTGTTCCTTTGTGGGCAAGCTCGAATTTGCCCGGCTTGGTCACGGCGGCACCGGTATAGGCTCCTTTTTCATAACCGAACAGTTCACTCTCCATCAGCGTTTCGGCAATGGCTGCACAGTTGATCTTGATCAGGGGATTATTTTTGCGTTGCGAATTATAATGGATGGCGTCCGCCACCAGTTCTTTGCCCGTCCCCGTTTCGCCGGTGATCATCACCGTGGTGGTAGTTTGCGCTACCCGGTGAATGGCCTCAAAGATTTCCATGATGGCGGGGCTGGTCCCGATGATGCCCAGGCGATCGATTTCCGAAGGCGCCATGGAAAATTCACTTTCTTTCAACGTGCTGGTTCTGATCGCTTTAGACACAATATTCTTCAGGTCATCAAGGTCGAAAGGTTTGGTAATATAATCGAATGCCCCTTTTTTCAGCGCTTCCACCGCAGTGGCAATCGTCCCGTGCGCGGTAATCATGACAACCGGAATTTGCGGATGGTTTGCAGAAATCTGGGTCAATAGATCCATGCCGTCCATTCCCGGCATTTTCAAATCGGTAATGACCAAGGCCATCTTGTTCGATTGAAGGATCTGCAGGGCTTCCCGCCCGTTGGAAGCGGAGGACACTTCAAAACCTTCTTTCTTCAGCATGGCCGACAAAACCAGCCGCATGTTCAGTTCATCATCAACGATTAAAATCTTTTTCATAGTTTGCAAATAGTATGCTTTGAAATTTTAATCAAGCCGGATTATCGGATGACTCAACCGGATCTTTTCAGCTGAATCACAACGGTGGTGCCCTGAGACGCAATCGACTGCACGCTGATGCGTCCGTTGTGTTCCCTGATGATCTTCTGACATATGGCCAGTCCCAGACCGACACCCCTTTCCTTGGTTGTGAAAAACGGCTTGAAAATGTCCTTGACGTATTTTTGATCGATTCCCGTACCCGTGTCCCGGATGGTGAGCGCTAAGTCTTCGGCCGTTTCGGATTTCTGGCTGCTGGTGCAAAACGTCAGGGTGCCTCCCTGCGGCATGGCTTCGATCGCGTTTAAAGCGATATTCAGAACGACTTGCAGACACTGCTGTTCGTCAACGGCCGCAAACGGCAGCTTATCTTCCAGGTCTTCAACGATGGTGATGTGCTCCAACAGTTTGTTTGCGGCAATAACGGAAATGGCCCGGCGAATGATGGCGTTAATATCCTGTGTTTTGAGCTGAAGCTGGTAAGGACGCGCGTAATCCAGAAATTTGCTCACCACGGTATTTAATCTGTCCGTTCCTTCCACAATGACATCCAACAGTTCCTTGTGTTCCCCCGTCGACGCCTCCGTTTTCAGGTACTGCGCCGCTCCTTTGATGGACCCCAAAGGATTGCGAATCTCATGGGCGAGAACGGGGGCCATCTCCTCCAGCATCAGGGCTTTTTCTCTCTCCAGCTTTTCGTCAAATTCATAAAGAGACGTAAAAATATCTTTACTGTCGGGATAGAAAACCCCGAAGATTTTTCTGAAAATCATTCGCATCGGCGACAGGGAAATCACGACGAGAAAAGAGGCCATCAGCAATCCGGTCAGGGGGGGATCACCGTTGAAAAACGAAACAGTAAAATAAAAAATGGCGGCGCCGGCAAGAGTGCTGAGCAGGATAACCAGCGACCGGGCCAAAAAGTCATGTAATTCCAAAAGTTGCGGATAGGCAATAATCAGCAAAATAAAATAAAGCAGTGCGGATGATACCATGCCGTTGATTTTCAGCAAGCTGAATCCCCAGAAATTTAATAAATCCAAATAACTCAGAATCAAAGCTACCGGGCAGAAAACCAGCAGGTAACCGAAACGTCTTTTTTCCGTACCTGACGGCAATGTTCCGACATGCCCAAGGAGGGCCAAATAGCAGATCATCAACGAGAACAGCACATAAGCCGCGATGACATTATGAAAACAGGTTTTTTCGGATAACGGCAGAAAAACAAAAACGACGCCGCACAGACTGATAACCGCAAAGAGCGAAAAAAAATTCCGGAGGATAATCGATTGCCCCTTGGTCAGATGATGGAAAAACCGCAGCGCCGCCGGGGCAATGGCCAGGCTGCCCAGATATTTTATTTTCAAGAGAAATTCATAATGGAAAATATTTTCCAGCGTCACGGCGGCCTGTGAAACAAAAACCGCCGCACATAAAGCGGCAAAGGCGGACTGAAGCCTGTTCGTCTTCCCGGTAATCATCAGAGAAACGGCAATGGTGAAACTGGTCGCCACGAGAATAAATGTATCCATAGTTACCTGACAAAGTTTTTTTAAAGATTGTTTTGCTTGATTGAATACATTGTCCGGCCGGCTCCATTCTGAACATCGGCCCGGATCCGGATCGTTTTATTTGTCCGCGGTTTTGCCGAAACCGGCCAGGGATATTCTGAACAGGAATCTGACATCGTCATCCGTATCGCTGAGATCAAATCCCAGACTCCAGCATTGCGTGTGATAAACAAATCCCAGAGAATTTTCTATTTTCCGGGCGTCCTGCAAATCGCGTTTCAGAACAAAGGTGCTGTAGAAATGATCGGTAATGACGGCCTTCACACCCAGGTTGATTTCCTCCACCAGACCTTCCGTATTCCGGTAGGCTACAAGCAGAGCGTCGCCGCGCCAGTCTCTGAGGCTCAGATCATAACTGTTTTGCTTCCATCCGCTGTAAACATTATATTTATCCCTCATCCGGAAAGAAAAATATTTATGAGGGCTGAAATCGAATTCAATGCCCATGTCGGAGAAAGGCCGCCTCTCGGGTGCATTCCGCGCCATATCTCTCCGGGCCTCATCGATATCGTACGCCTGAAACACTTTCAGCCGGAAAAACTCCAGATAGCTTAAGGACCCGCCCTGATCTTTGACCCTCGCCGTCAGTGTGTTGGTCAGCGACCAGGCAACGGCATTCTGTCCGTTCAGCGGATCGCTGGACAACGATGCAAGGGGCATTCCGAATGGCGATAACGCCGGCAGATAATAATCGGGAACATCCTCTGCGGAAATAGAAGGCATATAGGAGTAGATGATTTCCGGTTTGATCTCGTGTCTGATTTTTTCCCAGTGTTTCCCGTTGAGATGGAATACCCGGAAAAGCTGGCTGCCAAAAGACACCGAGGCATTATAAACCGAGCGGTCAGCCGTTTTCTCTTTTAAGCCGTTTTCATCATCATCCCGGCTCCAGAACGTTTCTTTGAACGTAAACTGGGGGATAATTCTGACGTAGTCGGAAAGATTGACCGGCATGGAGAGAGATGGCGACAAATCGGCAAAATGTCCCTTATGACCCTCCTTCTTGTATAAATAATCGTAACGGCCGGCCAGCTCATAATAAAAAGGCGTATGCAGCAAGGGCTGCTTGACGCCGGCAAAAATGATTTCCGGATATCTTTGCAGCGTCTGATCATTATTGACAGCGGCAAAATCGTCAGCCGCATGCATTAATCCCGTCACATTATACTTGGACCATCCTTTATACACGCGGATGGTTGAATCCAGGTAACGCAGCGATTTGTCGCCTTCGAAAGACACATTCCGAAAACGGTCTTCGGACGTGCTGTTAAAATGCTCCCGATAATAATTATAAGACGAAAAATCCCTGAAATACCACTTGTCGGACACCTTTTTCAGGTCCGTTCGGAGATAAAACTGCGAATCGAGCCTCGTCTGATGGTGCAGGAAATAAGACCAGCGTTTGTGCATTCCCTGCCAGTCCCGTCGGAGAGCGTCATCCTCCGTTTCCGTCACCTGCTTGGTATCCTCCAGATAATCGCCGTAAAACGTGCCGAAGGATTTATTGCCGAAGTCATATCTGAATTCCGCCCCTTCTTTAAATCCTCTTTTTTCAATGAAACGTTGATAAAACGTCGCATCCATCCAAGGCGAAACGGCCCAGAAAAAAGGAAGCTCCACGTCGATTCCGTCTTTATCGCGGGAATACGCCAGATAGGGAAGCAGAAAACCGGTTTGCCGCTTGGTTTTAGCCGGAAAAAGAATATACGGGGAATAAAGCAGGGGGAGGCTCCCTACTTTAAAACAGGCGTTTTTCATCAAACCGTAGCCTTCAATGGTCACCTTCATTTCACTGCCGGCGATTTCCCAATCCGGGTTACTGCCGTCACAGGTTGTGGCAGAGGGATTGTCGATAAAATAGGTGTTTTCTCCCGTTTTCTCTATGATATTGCCACGGACACGAAAATGGTTTCTGGCATAGAAAGCGTCAGCATTGAACGCGGCGCCGGTTTTATCTTCAATATTGAACCATAGGCGTTCACCCTTCAGCGTATCCTCTCCGATTTTCAAAAGCGTGTTGCCCTGCGCCCGGGCAACATGATTCTGATTATCCAGTTCCACTTCATCGGCGTATAAGGAAGCGCCGCTGTAAAAGACGGACACCTGGCCCCTGGCACGGTATAAATCGCTGACATGGTCGTAATCCATGGCGTCGGCTTCAATGCTGACAGGGGACTTTTCGTTCGTGTGAACGGATGCCGGGAAATTTTTTTTCTGAATGGAAGGTGATGCTTTTCCCGCCGAGGATTTTTGCTTGCCTGCACAATCCGCGGGAAATGACCACAGGATGATGATCACCGCAACCAGACAAAACGTAAAGACAGGCTCAAGGCAGCCGGAGAAAGAAGCCAGTCCGTTGTGTTTTATCGGCTTGACGTTAATCAGCGTGTTGATGTTCATGAAACTTTCTTGCCCTGTACTTTTTTGCTTTTTTCATTATCACAGAAGACTAATTTAGAAAACGTCTGTTTTACTTCGCCGGCAAGATAAAAAGATCCGGTGGCGCAGATTAGGTCGCGACTCCCGGCCAGAGACAGACCCAGTTCCAGAGCCTGATGAACACTTTGAGAGACAACGGGCATGCGGCCCAATGAGCGTATCGTTTGACTGACCGCGGCAACGGAAGCGGCTCTTTGTGCCTTGAGCGGCGCCAGAATGATCACCCGAGCCAGCGGAACTATTTTCTGAAGCATTTTACGGTAATCCTTGTCCGCCAGAACGCCGAATATAAGAATCAGATGACGAAAGGAAAAATCTTTTTTCAGTGACCGGCACAACGCACCGATGCCCGCGGGATTATGCGCTCCGTCCAGCAGAACCCAGGGGCTTATGTGTAAAACCTCCAGCCGGCCCTCCCAGCGGACATTTTGAAGCCCGGCGCGAACGGCCGTTTCTGAGACGGGAAATCCTTTTCGAGCGCACATTTCAACAGCGGCCAGAGCCAGGGCGGCATTGGCCAACTGATGTTCGCCCCGCAGCGGCACGGTGAGATTTTTTACATCGCTGTACACTCCTTCATACAGCAACGATCCGTTTTTTTGTCTGGCGAGTCTGAAATCGTGATTCAAACGGTACAAGGAAGCACCGCGCTGCAGACAGATATCCTGCAACAATCCTAAGATTTTCTTTTGGGCGACTCCGGTGACGCACAGACCATGAGGCTTGATGATTCCCGCTTTTTCCACGGCTATCGACGTCAGGGTACGACCCAGATAGGCCGTGTGATCAAAAGCAATGTTTGTGATGACCGAAACGAGCGGTCGGCAAACATTGGTCGCATCCAGTCTGCCGCCCAGGCCCACTTCTAAAACGGCAATATCGGCTTTTCGCGTCTTGAAATATTCAAAAGCAACCGCCGTTATAAACTCAAAGTACGTCAACGGCTGAACGACTTTCTTTCTGACGCAGACAATGATTCTGTCGAAATCTTTCCGGGATATTTTCCTTCCGTTAACGGTAATACGTTCCCGGACGTCAATCAGATGCGGCGATGTGTACAGTCCGACGCAATAACCGGCTTTGTGCAGCATGGCCGCGATCATCGCAGCGGTTGATCCTTTGCCGTTGGTTCCGGTAATGGTCACCGCCTTAAATGATTTTTGTGGATGTCCCAAACGCGACAGCACGCTGGTGATCGCCCCGAGACCGAACCGCATTTTATTGATGTTCAAACTGTCCAGGTATTGAGATGTTCTTGAATTTTTCATGGAATGGTCGACGGCCCGGCTAATATCTGTCCTTCCTGAATCTCCGCAAAGCTAGCATACCCTCTCCGGACAGGGAATGAAATAAAATTACCGGTTCTCAGACAACAGACTCTGCCAGGTGTGACGCTCCAGAAAAGAACCGGGGACATTCTGCTCCATTTCGTCATAAAGATTGAAGGGGACGGAAAAAGTCATCAGATGAGACTCGCCCAGTTGTTTGCGAACATAAACCCGTGCAGAAAGGTCGGTAAGACCGACAACGGCACGGGGGTTTTTCAACCCAGCCTCGCGGTAAGGATAAATACCGATGGCCTGGCAACCGGCGGCGTAAGGGATGATGACATTTTCATTGCCTTCACGCCCGTAGTTCGCCAGAACGGTTAAAGCGGACAACTGATCCGGATTCACGAAAAAAATGACGGTCTGCGGCTTTTCGCCGTCCTGATCCACGTCAGACAGCGGTTGAAAAACAACAAACGGTTTGGGGATATCTGTCAGAGGAAGATCCCTGATAAATTTTTCAACAAGCTGAGGATTTTGAACGTAGCGTTCGCCGTTCAGAAAATTATCATGGCTCTCCCTGGTCATGAACGGTTTGACTTTTGCGGCCATTTCCGGTCCGCCCGGACGTCGGGCATTTCCGCTGGAAAGAAAATAACAGAAGCCCTCCTCACCGCCGGGGAAATTTTTGTACTGATTACCGAACCCCAGACCGACGCCGCCGCCGAAACAACCAAATGTTTTCCTGTCGGCAACAGCCGCACGACCTTTGGCGGCGTGAACCGCCAGCCACATGACGCAGCCCCATTTCCCTTCGGCAAACTGCATGGCATCAGCAGGTTTTTCAACGGACCACAACAGCGCTACCGGCTGGTATTTAAGTTTTATCGCTTCGGCAATTCTGCTTTTCATGACCTGCTAGCCTCTAAGAAAACCATGCATCGACGATGAAATCCTGATCGGGCAAAAGACCACTGTGTCTTTTCACCTGAATCGGGATTTTCATAACAAACCGCTGATCTCCGGGCAACATTAATCCGGGATGACTTTGAAAACCTCATCGCCGGGCCGGACACGATCGGAAACTTTGATGCCGATAAAATCACCGGCTACCGCTTTTGGGACCGATTGATTGTCCACCTCCATCGACTCAATCACATCGGTAAAATCGGTGGTGTGTCCGGAAAATTTCAGGCTGTCGCCGACGGCAATCTCGCCATCGGTTATCTTTACCGCGGCCACTGAAGGTTTTGAGAAAAACTTCATTACTTCGCCGATCTTCTTTTCTGCCATAACGAAACCTCCATTGTTAGTTTATCTGAAAGCATATACCCGTACCGGACAATCGATGATATCGAGTACTGCTTCGTTTCCTGTTTTGAGCGCCTGCGTCTGCTGGATCATACTCAACGATCCCGGTCTGCCTAATGCAAGCGGCAGTGTCATCACGGTAAGCTCACCGCCGTTAAATCCCATTACCCGCCTCATCTGCTTTGCAGCGGTTATCGTTTCAATTCGGCGTTCACAATACTGCTTTTATTATCAAAAAACAACCACAAAAAAAGGCGGGGGACAACCCGCCGCCTTTTTGATGGTTTATTCATGGAAAATCTTACTCTGCTTTTTCCTTCGCTTTCGCTCTGGATCTGGCTTTGGGTTTTGCTTTCTCTTTTTTCTTCTCGTCATTAATAAATTCTAGAATGGAAACCGGAGCATTGTCGCCATAGCGGTAGCCGGCTTTAACTATTCGTGTATATCCGCCGGCGCGATTGCGATAGCGTTCCGTCATTTCACCGAAAAGCTTACCGACGGTTTCCTTGTCCCGGATCACCGCCAGTGCCTGACGGCGTGCATGCAGACTGCCTTTTTTACCCAAGGTGATCATTTTCTCCGCCAGCTTTCTCAATTCTTTTGCTTTGGCATCTGTCGTGCGGATGCGTTCATGTTTAATGACAGAAGTCACCATATTGCGAAGCATCGCTTCCTTATGGCTGGACGTCCTGCCCAGTTTTCTGCCCGCTTTACCGTGATACATTGCTGATTTACCTCTTTCCTTTTATAATAAATACAACGTGATTTTTGATATTGACCGCCAATGCTAATTTTTCGAACCGATATCCATTCCGAACGTAAGATCATATTCTGCGAGAATATCTTTGATCTCGCTCAATGATTTTCTGCCGAAATTCTTGGTTTTAAGCATTTCCGCTTCTGTTTTCTTCACCAGTTCTCCGATCGTGTTGATTCCGGCATTTTTCAGACAATTGGCCGATCGGACGGACAGTTCCAGATCTTCCACGGACCGTGATAGAATTTTGTTGATGTTGTCCGGTTCATCCTGTTTTTCCGGGAGAATTTCCTCTTCGACTTCTTCAAAATTAATAAAAACATCCAGTTGCTGTTTGAGTATTTTTGCCGAATAAGCGATGGCGTCTTCCGGTTTAACGCTGCCGTCCGTCCAAACTTCCAAGGTCAGTTTGTCGTAATCAGCAATCTGACCGACACGGGCGTAGGAAACGACGTAATTCACTTTTTTAATGGGTGAGAAAACAGCGTCTATATTGATGGTTCCCTTGGGCTGATCCGGATCCAGTTCCTTTTTCGCCGGGACGTATCCCTTGCCCATTTTTACCATCATTTTCGCTTTGAAAGAACCGCTGGAAAGCGTGGCGATGTGATGCTCAGGATTCAGGATTTCCACTGTGCCGTCCGTCATAATGTCCGCAGCAGTCACTTCGCCTGCGCGGCTGACATCGATGCTCACTTCCTTGATATTGGCCTGCCCCAGTTTAAAGCGCACACCTTTCAGGTTTAAAATAATATCCGTGACATCTTCTTTAACACCGGAGATTGTCGAAAATTCGTGCAAAACCCCTTCAATTTTCGCTGATACAATGGCAGAGCCCTGTATGGAAGAAAGCAGTACCCTTCTCAGGGCATTGCCCAACGTGATACCAAATCCTCTTTCCAGAGGCTGAATGGTAAACTCTCCATAGAAATTCGTATGTGTCGCTTCATCAACATCAATACGCTTGGGACGAATCAAACTTGACCAGTTCCTTTGCATAATTAAACCCATCCTTATAGTAGCTGGTTTATGAAAATAGTTTTTTTACTTCGAATAAAGCTCGACAATAAGCTGTTCCTGTATCGGCATGGTTAAATCTTCCCGCACCGGCAGTGTTTTAATCTTGGCATTGAAATTGTCTTTATCCAATTCCAGCCATTGCGGAACACCTCGCCTGACAACCGTTTCAAGGGCTCCCATGATGCGGGTCACCTTGCGACTGTTTTCCTTTACAGAAACTTCATCCCCGGCCTTGAGCAGATAAGACGGGATGTTAACCGGTTTGCCGTTGACCAGAAAATGGCCGTGGCTGATCAACTGCCGGGATTCAATTCTGGAATTGGCAAATCCCATGCGGAAAACCATGTTGTCCATTCTTCTTTCCAGCAGTATCAGCAAATTGGTGCCTGTAATACCCTTTTGCTTATCGGCCTTTTCGAAATAACTTCTGAATTGTTTTTCCAAAAGCCCGTACATTCTCTTGAGTTTTTGTTTTTCCCGCAACTGGACCCCATAATCAGAACGCTGTTTTTTATGCATCTGACCATGATCTCCCGGAACATAATCTCTTCGTTCAAAGGAACATTTTTCCGAGTAACACCGGTCACCCTTTGAAAAAAGTTTTAATCCTTCGCGGCGACACAACCTGCATGAGGAATCCGTATATCTTGCCAAAAATTGCCTCCCTATATTTCCTTGAAATTAATATTGTTCGTTAATCGTTACACCCGGCGACGTTTCGGCGGCCGGCATCCGTTATGCGGCACGGGCGTCACATCGCGAATCAACGTTATCGTCAGACCGGCGATCTGCAGCGAGCGCAGTGCCGATTCTCTGCCGGCGCCGGGACCTTTGATATAAACCTGAACTTTTCGCATGCCCTGTTCTTTGGCTTTGCGCACCACATCTTCCGCAGCCATCTGAGCGGCAAAAGGCGTGCTCTTGCGCGATCCTTTGAATCCCTGCAATCCGGATGACGACCATGCGATCACGTTACCACTCATATCGGTTATGGTGACAATGGTATTGTTAAACGTCGACTGAATATGGGCAATCCCGTCGGTGATGTTCTTTTTTTCTTTTTTCTTGCCGGTTTTTCTGACTGCCTTAGCCATTCTACCTCCACTTGGAAATCATAAATTTACTTTTTCTTGCCCGCAATGGCGCGCCGCGGACCTTTTCGGGTACGTCCGTTGGTATGCGTTCTCTGGCCCCGGACGGGAAGCCCCTTGCGGTGTCTCAACCCACGATAAGTTCCGACATCCATCAGACGTTTGATTGACATGGATATATCCCGGCGCAGATCGCCTTCCACTTTGCCTTCTTTATCGATGATGCCTCTGATCGCCGATATTTCGGAATCGGCAAGATCATCTGTCCGTGTGTCCGGGCTCACCCCGGCATCTTTCAGGATTTGCTTTGCTCTGGTCTTGCCAATGCCATAAATATACGTTAAAGCAATTTCCATTCTTTTATTTTTCGGTAAATCAACACCTGAAATTCGTGCCACCTAAAACCTCCTGAATATAAAAAAACTAACCCTGACGTTGTTTATGCTTGGGATTTTCGCAAATCACCCGCAAAACACCTTTGCGTTTGACAATTTTGCATTTTTCGCATATTTTTTTAACCGATGATCTAACCTTCACGATTTAAACTCCTCATTTTTACTTCGTCCTGTAAGTAATCCGGCCCCGGGTCAAATCATACGGTGAAAGTTCCACCGTCACCTTGTCGCCCGGCAGGATCTTGATAAAATGCATGCGCATCTTTCCGGAAATGTGCGCAAGAACCTTGTGTCCGTTGTCCAGTTCCACCCGGAACATGGCATTGGGCAGGGGTTCAATCACTCTTCCTTCGACTTCAATTGCTTCCTCTTTGGCCATAATTCCTTTTGTATTCCAAAGCTAATAATTCAGCCGGCTCAATATGTCGGGACCATGCTCTGTGATCGCAATAGAGTGCTCAAAGTGAGCCGACAAACTTCCGTCTTTTGTGACCACCGTCCAGCCGTCCGGCAACACCTGAACCTTGTATTTTCCCTCATTCACCATCGGCTCAATGGCCAGGATCATTCCCTTCTTCAGTTCGATCCCGCGCCCCTTCTGGCCAAAATTGGGAATCTGCGGCTCCTCATGAAGATCCTTGCCGATGCCGTGACCGACAAAGTCGCGGACCACCGAATATCCGGCTTCCTCCACCACAGATTGCACAGCAGCGGATATATCTCCCAGCCTGTTGCCTTCTCTGGCCTGTGCGATGCCGGCGTATAAGCTCTGCTCGGTAACCTGCATGAGCCTTAAGGCTTTTGCCGTAACCTTTCCCACCGGCAGGGTTACGGTTGCGTCACCGAAAAATCCCTGATAAAAAACGCCAAAATCAAGCCCGACAATATCTCCTTCCTCCAAAACCCGCTCGGAAGGCATTCCGTGAACGACCACTTCATTGATCGATACGCATAAAGAGTGAGGATAACCATGATAGCCTTTAAATGCCGGCCGGGCTCCTCTTTTTTCCGCGATCTCCTCGGCAAATTTATCCAGGTCTTTGGTCTTAACACCCGGCTTCACCTTTTCTCTCAGTCTGCTTAAAACCTCGGCAACAATTCGGTTACTGGCTCTTGCCCTTTCAATTTCTTCCGGAAGCTTCAGAATGACCATTATATTCTTCCGTTATCTCCTTCGGGCAATATGGCCCTTCTTCATGAATCCCTCGTATTGCCGTGTCAGAAGATGCGACTCGATCTGGCTGGCCGTATCCATCGCCACCCCGACAACAATCAACAAGGCCGTTCCCCCAAAATAAAAAGGAACGTTTAACTGGGCAATCAGAACGCTGGGCAGCACGCAGATGATGGAAACGTAAATCGCCCCGCTGAAAGTCAGTTTTTCCAGTACGTTTTCAATATATTCCGCGGTTTTCTTTCCCGGTCTGATGCCCGGTACGTAACCGCCGTATTTTTTCATATTCTCCGCAACGTCGTCCGGTTTGAACGTAACCGCCGTATAAAAAAAGCAGAAAAAGAAGATAAACGCCACATAAAGCACTTCGTACGCCAGTCTTCCCGGCACCAAATAGGCGGCGATATCCTTCATCCAGGTCTGCGGAGCAAAATTGGCTATCGTTGCCGGAAACATGATCACCGACGAAGCAAAAATCGGCGGGATTACTCCGGACGTATTCACTTTCAGAGGCAGATGGGTTGTCTGCCCGCCATACATTTTCCGGCCAACGACTCTTTTTGCATATTGAACCGGAATTCGGCGCTGACCGCCTTCCACAAAAACAATCGCCCCTACCACCGCGATCATCAAAACGGTGATTAAGAGAATAACCAGTACGCCCAGTTCACCGGCAGTGGCCAGCCTGAAGGTATTGCCGATTGCCGCCGGAATCCGGCAAACGATACCGGCAAAAATGATCAGCGATATACCGTTGCCAATGCCCTTTTCAGTGATGACTTCACCCAGCCACATAATAAACGCCGTACCGGAGGTCAGCGTAATCATTGTCATCAGCACAAAACCGATACCCGGATTCAAAACAATCGGAGCTCCCGATGGCCCGGCCATCTGCTGCAGACCAAAAGCAATCCCGAACCCCTGAATCATACTTAAAAGAACCGTCCCGTAACGGGTATATTGCGTTATCTTGCGGCGGCCCGATTCACCTTCTTTGGACAGTCGCTCCAAATGCGGAACCGCAATCGTCAGCAACTGCAGAATAATCGAAGAACTGATGTAGGGCATAATGCCCAGAGCAAAAATAGAAAAATTGCTGAACGCTCCGCCTGCAAACATATCCATCAGACCGAACAACGATCCTTTGGCATGTTCAAAATAAGCCAGTAACGCTACATTATCAATTCCCGGAGTGGGAATATAAACGCCGATTCGATAAACACCCAAAAGAAGAATCGTGAATAAAATCCTTCTTTGCAACTCCGGAATCTTGGATACACTGCCCAGCCCTTCTAACAAATCAAATTACCTCTTCCACCGAACCGCCCGCAGCGATGATTTTATCTTTTGCGGCCGGGCTGATTCGGGCAATTTTTAATGTCACAGGAAAATCAATGTCTCCCTTGGCCAGAATTTTGATATGGGCGCCTTCTGTTTTAATCAGGCCGCTTTGCAGAAGAGCCGCCTCGTCAATCACCGCACCTTTGGAGAATTTTCTGCACAAATCCAAAATATTGACGGCAATATATTCTTTTCTGAAAGGATTGCGGAACCCTCGTTTGGGAAGACGACGCGCCATCGGCATCTGGCCGCCTTCAAAACCAACCCTTACCTTTCCGCCGGAACGAGCCTTTTGTCCCTTATGGCCTTTGCCGGATGTTCCACCGTGACCGGATGCATTTCCCCGCCCCACGCGTTTGCGTTTTTTTGTCGCGCCGGCAGGAGCCTTCAACGAACCCAAATCCATATTCTACTCCTTTGACTCTTCCACGGAAACTAAATGCGTAACCTTATTGATCATCCCGCGAATCTGCGGTGTATCCTCCAAGGTTACGGTTTTATTTAATTTGGTCAGCCCCATGCCCTTTAAAATTTTTCTCTGCTTTTCGGGTCGGCCGATTACACTTTTCACTTTTGTTATTTTTAACATTTTACCCACGATACGCTACCTCACCGTATAATTGACAGAGCTATTTGCCTCTCTGTGCGGCAATTTCTTCAGGGTTTTTCAACTGACAAAGGCCTTCGAAAGTGGCTTTTACCAAGTTATGCGGATTATGAGATCCCAGGCATTTGGTCAAAACATTGTGCACACCGGCAACTTCCAGCACGGCCCGCACAGCGCCGCCGGCAATCAATCCGGTTCCTTCAGATGCCGGCTTCAGCAAAACCTTCCCCGCACCATAGCGGCCGATGACTTCAAAAGGGATGGTTCTGTCCACAACGGCCACCCTGACCATATTTTTCTTGGCCATATCCATGCCCTTGCGAATCGCTTCAGGCACTTCATGAGCTTTTCCCAATCCGGTCCCAATCATTCCTTTGCCGTCCCCGACAACAACAATGGCGCTGAAACGGAAACGCCTTCCGCCCTTAACCACTTTTGCCGTTCTGTTAATGGCGACAACCCGGTCAAGGAGCTCCATGTCTTTCATTTCTTTTTCTTTCTTGTCCAAAGATTCTTTCCTTTATTCGCTTGATTGATTAATAAATTAAAATTTCAGACCGCTTTCCCTGGCGGCTTCGGCCAATGCCTTGACGCGCCCATGATAGAGAAATCTTCCCCGATCAAAAACCACCTTCTCAATGCCTTTAGCTTTTAAACGTTCGGCAATGAGTTTGCCCACTTCTTTGGCCACATCCACCTTCTTTTTGCCTTTCAGCCTGCTTTCCAGTTCCTTGCAGAGCGTCGAGGCCGTTGCCAACGTGTCTGCCGTTACATCATTAACGGCCTGCACATAAATATGCCTGTCACTCCGGAATACGGAAAGACGGGGTCTCTCCTGAGTTCCTTTAATCTTTGATCTTGTTCTTTTTTCTCTTTTTTCTCTGATCTTTAATGTCTTTTTCGAAGCCAATTTCCTACCTCTTTACGGCAATATAATTTTTTTACCAATTAAGCACCGGCAGACTTACCGGCTTTGCGTTTGATATACTCATTCGCATATTTAATGCCCTTGCCTTTGTACGGTTCCGGTTTTCTCAAAGCCCTGATTTCCGCCGCAACCCTGCCGACCAGCTCTTTATCAATACCGGAAACGACGATATTGACCTGTTTATCAATTTTGATATCTATTCCCTTGGGAATATCGTACTGAACCGGAGACGAGAAACCTAAAATAAATTTCAAACTTTTATCGTTTGCTTCAGCGCGATAACCGACTCCGGATATTTCCAGCCGCTTTTCAAACCCGGTGGTAACCCCCTTGATCATGTTATCAATCAACGTTCTGGTCAAACCGTGGTAGGAACGGGTCGTCAGAGCTTCCGATTTTCTTTCAACCGACAGTGTGCCGTCGCTGATTTTGATGGCAATTCCTTCCGGCATTCTGGAAGAAAGCGCCCCTTTGGGCCCCTCGACCTTTACCGTATCAGCACTCTGGCTGATTTTAACATTCTTGG
The DNA here is from genome assembly GCA_017993615.1 of Smithella sp. Lineage (GTDB taxonomy): Bacteria > Desulfobacterota > Syntrophia > Syntrophales > Smithellaceae > Smithella. Next base: position 48,122 of record JAGOMJ010000014.1, read on the forward strand.
GAATACTTACTGGTTTTTTACCTATTCTCGACATGAACCACAGCTCCTGCTAATATCTTGATGTTCAAATTACCAAACGTTGCAGAGGATTTCCCCGCCGACATTCAATTCTCTGGCTTCCGCGTCGGTGATAACCCCCCGGGACGTCGAAAGAATGGAAATTCCCAACCCGTTGAGAACCTTGGGAATATTGTCCGCAGGCACATAAATTCTGCGTCCCGGTTTGCTGACTCTTTTAATATTCGTAATCACTGTACGCTTGGCATCGGGATATTTAAGAATTATTTCCAGCATCTGCCGGCCTTTTTCATCTTTGACCTTTTCGTAATTCGTGATGTAACCTGTTTTTTTCAATACACCGGCCACATTCACATTCACCTGAGACATGCTGACACGCACGGTCTTGAACCGCGCCTTATTGGCGTTTCTTATTCTGGTCAGCATATCGGCAATAGGATCCGTCATCCCCATGCTTTTTTTCTCCTTAAGCTAAAGTTACCAACTGGATTTAATAACCCCGGGGAGTTCTCCCTGCAGGGAAAGTTTACGCAAACAAATTCTGCACATATCAAATTTTCTGTAATACGCCCGCGGCCTTCCGCAAAGAGGGCATCGATTGTATTCTCTGACTGAAAATTTCTTCTCTCGCTTCGCTTTCGCGATCAATGACTTTTTAGCCACGCAAAATTCCTCCGGAGCTTCACAATTTACTGTTTAAAAGGAACGCCCATCATTTTCAGCAAAAACCTGGCTTCCTCGTCGGTTTTCGCCGTCGTCACGATGGTGATATTCATTCCTTTGTTTTTCTCGATTTTATCATAGTCAATTTCGGGGAAAATAATCTGTTCCTGCAGGCCAATGGAAAAATTTCCCCTGCCGTCAAACGCATGGGGTGATATGCCGCGGAAATCCCGAACCTTTGGCAAAGCAGCGTTCACCAGACGATCGAAGAATTCATACATGATCTTTTTTCGAAGCGTAACGGAACAGCCGACCGGCATGCCTTGCCTGAGCTTGAAGGTCGCAATGGATTTCTTCGCTTTGTTGACAATCGGTTTCTGGCCGGTTATGGCCGCCAGTTCCTGTACGGCACCGTCAATAATCTTGACGTTCTGAATAGCTTCGCCCAACCCCATGTTAATGACGATTTTCTCCATCTTGGGCACCTGCATAGGATTCTTGTACTTGAATTCCTGCACCAGCGCAGGCGCTACGGTCTTTGAATAATATTCTTTTAATCTTGCCATTTTATTTAACCCACATTAAATTACGTCTTTGCATTTACTGCAGATACGAACTTTCTTTCCATCTTCAAGTTTTTTACTTTGGACTCTGACGGGCTTATTGCATTTATTGCAAAACAATCCGACATTGGATACGTGAATGGATCCTTCTTTTTCCACGATACCGCCTTTGGAGCGCTGGTCCGGTCTTTTATGTTTCTTGATGACGTTCACTTTCTCGACCACGATCCTGTCTTTCTCGGGAATGACGGCCAGAACTTTTCCCGTCTTCCCTTTATCTTTACCGGCAAGGACCTTAACCGTATCCCCTTTTTTAAATTTGTTTAAACTCATTTTTCCCCTCTGCAAAACATTTTTACAAAACTTCAGGAGCTAGAGATATAATTTTCATAAATTGTCTGGCTCGCAATTCTCGGGCGACAGGTCCAAAAATGCGCGTCCCGACGGGTTCCATCTGATTGGAGATTAAAACCGCCGAATTATCATCGAATTTCAAATAAGAGCCGTCCGGTCTTCTCACTTCCTTAACCGTGCGGACAATAACGGCCTTGATCACATCACCTTTTTTCACTTTGGAATTGGGAATCGCTTCCTTGACGGAAACCACAATCACGTCTCCCAAACTCGCATACCGCCGTTTCGATCCTCCCAGCACCTTGATACAGGCAACTTTCTTGGCGCCGGAATTATCCGCAACATTTAATATGGTCTGCATCTGAATCATATAAAAATCCTCATCAAACTGACTTATTCCATCAGGTCAAACAATCTATTTGGCTTTCTCCAAAATTTCCAGCATTCGCCAGCGTTTTTCTCTGCTCAACGGCCTGGACTCAATAATTAAAACCGTATCTCCGATTTTGCTCTGGTTGCGCTCGTCATGCGCCTTGTACTTGACATGTTTACGTACATACTTGTGAAAAACAGGATGCTTTACAAAACGTTCCGCTCTCACCACAATTGTTTTATCCATTTTATTGCTGACGACCACGCCCTTAATGGTGCGATTAAATCCTCTTTGATCCACGTTAACTCGCTGCCTCCTTTTCTTTCAACACCGTGTTGACACGGGCAATATCCTTCCGGATTTTGCTCAGCATGACGGTTGATTCCAATTGCCCCGATGCATGCCGGATCTTCAACCGAAAAAGTTCTTCACTCAATTCAGCGATTTTTTGTTTGAGCCCGTTTGAGTCAAGAGCTCTTATTTCCTTAATTTTCATCAACTATATCCCTCGATAAAAATTTTGTTGCGATGGATAATTTATGGGCTGCCAGCCGAAAAGCCTCGCGGGCCACATCTTTCGAAACGCCTTCCATTTCATAGAGAACGGAACCGGGTTTCACGACGGCCACCCATCCTTCCGGGGCGCCTTTCCCCTTGCCCATACGGGTTTCAGCGGGCTTTTTTGTTACGGACTTATGAGGAAATACTCTGATCCAGATTCTGCCGCCACGTTTGACGTGACGAGTCATGGCAACACGAGCAGCCTCAATTTGACGGGACGTAATCCAACCGCACTCCGCCGCCTGCAATCCGTATTCGCCAAAAGCGATGGAACTGCCCCTTGTCGCCTTGCCGCCCATCCGGCCTTTCTGCAACTTTCTGTATTTTACCCTTTTCGGCATTAACATAAAAACAAACTCCCGTTGTTTCTGACAACATCCAACCCTGTCCGCACAAACCGTTCAGCGCCCAGGATGGACATCAATTTATTTTTCATTCTTCGTCGGTAAAACTTCTCCGTGGAAAATAAAAACTTTTACGCCGATCAATCCGTAAGCCGTTTTGGCTTCCGTAAATCCGTAATCAATATCCGCCCGCAGCGTATGCAGCGGCACCCGGCCTTCGCGGTACCATTCCGATCGCGACATTTCCGCGCCGCCCAGTCTTCCCGAACAGGCGATTTTGATGCCCTTGGCGCCAAACTTCAGGGCATACCCGACGCACTTCTTCATTGCCCGGCGGAAAGCAACCCTTTTCTCCAGTTGCATGGCCACGTTTTCCGCCACCAGTTGCGCATCGACTTCCGGCTTGCGGACTTCGAGAATATTAATGATAATTTCCGACTGCGAAAATCTTTCAATTTCTGATTTGAGCTTCTCGATCTCCGATCCTTTTTTCCCAATGATCACTCCGGGTCGCGCCGAGTAAATATTGACTTTCGCTTTGTTGGCTGCTCTCTCAATTTCAATTTTGGATAGACCCGCATGATACAGTTTCTTTTTCAGATATTTTCTGATCTGCAGATCTTCATGCAGCACGTCGCTGTATTTTTTATCGGTATACCAGACCGATTGCCATTTTTTGATGTAGCCCAACCGTAATCCTACCGGATTAACCTTCTGCCCCAAGCTGAACCTCCTTAAATTTCGTCCAAAATAACGGTAATATGTGAACTTCGTTTCTTGATGCCTGCCGCTCTTCCCTGCGCTCTGGCGCGCCAGCGTTTCAAGGCGGGCCCTTGATCGACATAAATTTCTTTGACGTAAAGAATATTTTCATCAATATTGGGATTCTGGGCAGCATTGGCCACAGCTGATTTCAGCACGTTGGCCACGACACCTGCCGCATATTTCCTGGTGTAGAGAAGAATGTTACGCGCTTCCTGAACGTTTTTCCCCCGGATCAAATCCGCCACAAGCCGAACTTTCTGCGGCGACATTCTCATATATTTTGCAACAGCCTTTGCTTCCATATTTATCAACTCCAAGCTTTACCGCTTTATCTCCCGAAAATACTAGCTGACTTTGGTTTTCCGATC
>JAGOMJ010000104.1 GCA_017993615.1 Smithella sp.
TTCTTTCGCGCAGAGCGCTCAGGATAAATCAACGGAATGCTATAAAGACATTGCGAAAACAATCGTTCATGCGACCGCTACGGGATTGGGAGAAATCTTAAAAGATGTCAAATCGGAAAAAGAAAAAATTGCGTTGATCCGTTCTTTTGTCAATCCCATCCGCTTCTATCCGGATAAATCGGGGTATTTTTACGGCTATGATTTCCAGTGCGTAAATATTGCTCATGCGACACAAAAAGATTTGCCGGGGAAAAATCTTTATGATCATAAAGATATCAAAGGGAAATACGTGATTCGCGAATTGAGCGCAGCGGCCAAGAAAGGCGGAGGATTCGTCGACTTCTACTGGTTGAAGCCCGGCGCCAAAGGCGAACAGAAAAAATTGGGTTATGTTGAACCGATTCCCGGAACAAACTATTTCATCGGCACCGGCGTTTATCTGCCGTAGGCCGATTGACTTCCGTATGGAGTAGAGATGTTTTGTCCGAAATGTAAACGCGACTACGCGAAAGGGATATATCGGTGCGCCGATTGCGGTAAGGATCTGGTCGATCGTCTGCCGCAACCGGCAATGCATTCATCCGGCGCGGAAGATTTTGAAGAAGTGTTTTCCACGTATCAGCAGGGTGATATATCCTTCATCAAATCCATCCTTGACGGTGAAGGCATCACGTATTTTTTCCAGGGGGAAAGTTCTGTGATGCTCATTGCGGCGGGCGCCTATGCCCGTCTCCTCGTGAAAGCTGACGAAGCGGAACGGGCAAGGGAAATTTTACGGGATCTGGGATTGCTGAGCGGCAAGTGATGGATGATAGTTTCCCCGGAAAAAATCTCGCAATCTTTTATCGGTCCGGGATATGCCGGACGGGAAAATTATTGCGGCGGTGAAGAATTTTAAAGGGCATATCCATTTTTATTGAAGCAACCTGTAGCGAGAGGAATCATGGATTCACGCAGAGATTTTATCAAAAAAAGTGCCATGGTCGGAGCCGCTTTCTGCCTGCCGCTTTTCCGGGTTGAAGAAAGTCCGGCGGCTTATCCGGATTTAAAAACCCGTTCTCCCCGAAAAGCCCTGATTTTATACTACAGCCAGACCGGCCATACTCAAAGGTATGCCCGCCTGATCGGTTGCCTCCTGAAGGGGGAAAATATGACGGTCGATGAACGGGAATTTCAGGAAACCGATCAACGTGTTTTGCCGACGTACGATCTTGTTTTTGTCGGCTCGCCGGTCTTCTATTATGACACGCCGCCCAATGTCATCGCATGGCTGGAACAAATCCCGTCCATTCAGGGCACGCCGGTTGCGGCATTTGTGTCCTTCGGCGGTCCGGAGGGCAATCAGCATAACGCTTCCTGCCACATAATGAAAGTACTGGCGAAGAAGGGCGGGGTTCCCGTCGGGAGGGATACGTTCAGAAACGTTCCGACCTATCCGACGCCAAAATGGGACAGCGCCAACCAGCGATCGGGACAGCATCTGCCCGATGCGGCCACCTTCGATCAGGTCCGGCGTTTTACCGTCAATACGCTCGCAAGAATTTCCCGGGGGGAAACGATTCCGGTAAGTTATGAACTGGCCTTAAGGGAAGGATTGCGCGCGTTGCCTCTGATCTGGATGAATAAAAAGGTCATCAATAAACATACCGTCAATGCACAAAAATGTATCCGGTGTGGAACCTGTGTCAGAAAATGCCCGACCAAAGCCATCAATCCCTTTCAACAAACCGTTGATCGTGATACGTGCCTTGCCTGTTTCGGGTGTCTGAATAATTGCCCTGTCGGTGCTGTGGTTATGGAGTACAGGGGCGAGCCTTTATACGGCTTTTTTGAATATCTGAAACGCAACAACATTACCATTATGGAGCCGGAAGAGTTCAAAACCCGCACCTGATGTATTATTAAGGATGCTGTGTCTGTAAGGAAAATAGAATTGTTCATTGTCGCTAGAGGAAGAGAGGTGTCCTGCAATGAAAAGCACACAAATGATCGTCAGGCTGGCCATCATTCTTTTGTCCATGTCCGGTATCTTTGCCGGCGCCATTCGAGCCGAAAGTTTGAACGATGGTCTCGGTCCGCAAGCAACACAAGCCCTCGGTGAAAAAAACGTCCTGACGGTTGTGGTCCGGTTTCCGGACGCAACACCGTCCCTGCCGATTGAAGCCGTCCGGAGAAAGGTTGTGGGCGGACTCAACGCTTATGTCAAAGAGCAATCGTACGGACTCGCTTCCATCAAGGCCGATTTTATGGGATACGTCATGCTGCCCGATTCGATCGCCAGCTACAACATCAGTCCCTATAATTTCCGCGTGGACAGAAGACGGGTTCGCAAACTCATTGAAGACACCATGACGGCATTGGAAAGCAGAGTCGATTTTTCCGCGTACGACCATATCCTGATCGTTCCGGCAGTCACGACCATGCCCGGCAAGGGATACGGGATGATCTGTTACTGCGCCAATCCCGGCATGCTTTCAGGAGTCACCAGACGGTATGTGCCCCGCTATGAAACGTTGAGATCGTCAGGCGGTAAAGAGTTCAAGGGCGGCATTTTTGTCGCAACGGAAAATGCGAATATCGGCATGTTTGCCCATGA
>JAGOMJ010000015.1 GCA_017993615.1 Smithella sp.
TTCGATAAATGCGTCGTGTTTTTCCGCGGTCATCCCGGTCATGGGCTGGAACCAGTGGGCAAAGTGGGTGGCCCCTTTTTCCAGAGCCCATTTCTTCATGGCCTCAGCCACGACATCGGCTGTCTTTAAATCCAGCCGCTTGTCTTCGTTGATGGCGTCCATCAGTTTTTTGAAGGTTTCTTTCGGCAGACGCTCTTTCATCGTTTTTTGGTTGAAGGTATCCTCGCCGAAATACTTTGAAACCGGAACGAATTTCTCCTTTTCAATAACGTATTCCCGCTCCGCTGCAGTGGTCTTTTTTGTTTTTTTCATAGTCTTTCTTATCCTCGCTATTGGATTTTTTTACTCGAGTGGTTTATTGTCCACGATTTCCCAGACGCCGGTCGGACAAACGCCGGCGCAAAAACCGCACCCCATGCAAAGTTCCGCATCAACAACATACTCATAATTTTCACCGTTTAGGGCTTTGCGCGAAATGGCATTCTGCGGACAGATGGTCTCGCACATACCGCAGTCACGGCAGGCGCCGCAGGACGCGCAGTTCACGGCGCAGGAAACGGGATCGGAAAAAGCCTTGATGCGCGAATCGAAATATTCTGTCTTCACCCGTTGAACATCGATCGGCGGCAGTTTGTCATATGTTTCACCGGCGCCTCTGAGCAATGCGTCAATTGTTCCGGCGGCGATTCTTCCCGCGCCGATGGCTTCAGTGAGCAAACCGGGCTTGGTGACATCGCCGACGGCAAATATCTGATCGTCGCTTGTTCTGAATTGTTCGTCCACCGCGATGAACCCGTTCTTGACGGCTATTTCTTCCGGCAAAAACGATATATCCGGAACGTCGCCGACAGCCACGATGACCGTATCCGCAGGCAGGATTTCCCCGTCGGTCAGTTCCACGCCTCTGGCCGTGATGGCCTTGGTAAAGCGGGGCCAGAGGAAGATCGCACCCGCCGCTTCGGCATGTTTCCGTTCCGTGCCGAAGGATGCCGGCTGCTGAACGTCAATCAGCGTAACGGTTTTGGCGCCCAGGCGAAAAGCTTCCGTCGCGGCGTCACATCCGACATTGCCGGCGCCAACGATGACGACTTTCTTTCCGACATTGATGCCGTTGCCTTTGCTCTGTTTCAGAAACTCGAGCGCGGTCAATGCTTTTTCCATTCCGGGGACATTTAGTTTCCGGGGTTTTGCCGCTCCGGCGGCAATGACGATGAAGTCGAATTCATTCTTCAATTTTCTAAACTTCTCTTTCGTCAAAGACGCGTTCAGATGAATGTGACGCAGATTTTTCGCCAGCCGTTTGAGCTCATGTTCCACAACATTATCGGGAATACGGCTCTGCGGAATGGTTTGGGTAATTTTACCGCCCAGATGTTTTCTGCTCTCGAAAATCACCGCGTCATGACCGTTCATCCATAACTGCCAGGCCACGGAAAGTCCCGCGGCGCCGCCGCCGATGATCGCTATTTTTTTACCGGTGGCCGGCAGTGGTTTCGGTTCTTTTGCTTCCAGAGACGCTTTCCCCAGAACGGTTACATCCACCGACGGCAGGCTGACGATTTTTCGCGAACAGTTCTGCATGCAAAGATTGGGGCAAAGATAACCGCAAACCGTCGCCGGGAAAGGCGTATACCGCAGGGCAAGATCCACCGCGTCTTTCATTTTTCCTTTGCGGATCAATTCCCATCGTTTTTGAACGGGAATGCCCGTCGGACAGCTCGCCTGACAGGGCGGCAGATATTTTTCATTGGCCCAGACGGGAACAAAACGGCGTAAATCACCGGTCGTGATCAGACCGATCGGGGACTGGTCGGCGCCGGTCAAGTCACCGATCAGACCGCCGGTGCCCAGTTCCTTTTCCCATGCCTCTTTCCGGTAAACCGTCATCGGACTCAGGGCACGCCCTTTCTTCTCGTGGGGTTTCAAAGCGGACAGAAGCTTCCAGTCCGAACGACGGGCGGTCAGTTCTTCACATAAGTATTGTTTGCCGACATCCTGCAGAAAGGCTTTCAGATTTTTTGTCAGCCACCGCCATTCCTCATCCGGAAGATCGGTAATGAGTCGCGCATCCTGGGTGCTGTAAGAGCTTTGACGGCCGCGGAAGAAAATCTTGCCTCCCACCATCCCCACGCAGGGACGGTAACCCAAAACGTCATCCTCATTTTCAGCGCCGACACCGCAGATGACCGCGATGCCGCCGGCCATGAATTCCGCGAACGAATCGCCGGCTTTTCCGAACACCCAGAGTTCCGGCGGATCAAAACGCGGATTGTGTTTGGTCATGGTCATGCCCCGGGCGCCGATATCGCCGTCAATAAAAACTTTCCCCTGGGCCATGGCGTTGGCCACCCCGTTGGTGGCATTACCGTGGACAATGATTTTCGCTCCGGCATTGAGCCAGCCCACGTCATCGGAAACCGGACCGAACACCTCGATGAGCGTGTTGGCAAACCCCATGGAACCGAGACGCTGTCCCGATGTTCCCGTCACATCCACCTTGATTGGCGTTTCTCCGGCCCGCCAGAGACGGCCGCCGATACCATGCTGGCCGTAAGCCGTTATCTCAATATGACGATAGCCCTCGGCTACAGCCTGCTGAATCCGCTCTTCGAGAATTCGCGATTCAACACGGATTCCGTTTTCCTGGCCGGTTACTTTTAACGATTCTTTCTTTGTCATAATCCCTGCACTGTTTTCATTCTACAGAACGTATTTTATTTTTAATCTCTCGGCCGCGCCGGCATCGGCAATCCCCAGCGCATCGGACATGCCGATCGGCAGAGATGTCGAACGCCCCAGCGGTGCGACGATTTTTTTCAACTCCGTATCAAAGCTCAAAAATACATCGACGAGCCGTTGAGCGACCTTTTCGGGATCCAGTCTCCGATAGAGTCGCGAATCCTGCGAGGTAATGCCTTTCGGACAGGCGCCGATATTGCAAATATTACAGCGGTCCGTCTCGGACCCCAGACAACCGGCCGCCGCCTGCATGATATATTTTCCGGTTTGAACACCGCTGGCACCCAGCATGATCAGGGCGGCGGCATTGGCCGCGAGATTGCCGTTCTTGCCGATGCCGCCTCCGGCAAACAGAGGGACTTCATTTTGCTTGCCGATCTTGACCAAATTCAGATACGCGTCGCGCAAATTGCTGGCGATCGGATGCCCCATATGATTCATGGAGACATTATAAGCAGCGCCTGTTCCGCCGTCTTCTCCGTCAATGGCCAGCGCGGCGGCATAAGGGTTCCTGGTCAGATTATTCAGCACGGCAAGCGTCGTGCTGGTCGCGGATATTTTCGGATAGACCGGCACGCGGAAACCCCAGGCCATGGACATGGACTGAATCATCTTGGCCACGGCTTCCTCGATCGAGTACTTGGTCTGATGTGTCGGCGGGCTGGGCAGGCTCACGCCCTGCGGTACGCCGCGGATGGCGGCGATCAGTTTATTGACCTTGTACCACATCAGCAATCCGCCGTCGCCGGGCTTGGCGCCCTGGCCGTATTTTATTTCAATCGCGCAGGGATCTTCTTTCATCTGCGGAAGACCATGAATGATTTCATCCCACCCGAAATAGCCACTGGCAATTTGCAGAATGACATATTTCAAAAAACGGGACCTCAGGAGTCGCGGAGGGCATCCCCCCTCTCCGGTGCAGATGCGCACGGGCATCCCCAGTTCTTCATTAAGATACGCCACCCCCATCTGCAGGCCTTCCCACATATTCGGGGACAATGCCCCGAAAGACATCCCGCCGATAACCAACGGATATATTTCACGCACCGGCGGCACCCATCCGTTTTCACGATGGACTTTCAAAAGCTCCTCCGGCGGAAGCACTCTGCCCAGCAGGGTCCTGAGTTCAAATTCATGACGTCCCGCATCCAGCGCCGGATCGGTCAGCATAGAAATCCGGATAAATTTTATTTTATCCAGAACGCTGTCCGGAACATTGCGCCGTCCGCCGCGCCTGCGGGGCTCGCCGCCCTGGTTGACGTGAAACCGCAGTTTGTCTGTTTCTTCCGCACGCACCGGCATGATGGCGCCGTTGGGACAAACCAGAGTGCACATGCCGCAACCGACGCAGGCATGCGCCGCATCGGTGCGCTGATCAATCCCGAAATAAACGTACAACAACTGGGCGGGTTTTTCTTCCAGACCGACAGGAACCTGCAGCGCGCGTTTGCGATGCACGCCCGGTTCGATCGCACGCACCGGACACACCGCGGTGCACCGGCCGCACAGGGTGCATTTCTCTTTGTTCCACATGATCTGCCAGGGCAGATCTTTGACGCTTAATGTGGATGGGTTAACGGTTCCAGCTGATTCCATTTTTCGATCTCCTGCCGTTCGCTGCGAACGATCACTGTTTCATATTTCATGGGTTGAAAATCCAGGTTAACATATCTGTCCGGAAGGGCCGCGTCGAGGCCGCACATTTCCGAAGAAAACGCGAACACCCCGGGACGACCGCCCACCACGCCCGGACGAAGTTTTTTCGAATCCTGCACCATGAACATCGATTTATCCGGCAGACATCCGATGACGCAATTGGGACCGTCAATAATCAGCGGGCGGCAGGACTGTTTCAATTTTCTGAGCCACACGCCGTCGGGATGACGGTTCAGTTCCCCGTCCTTAAGCGGTGTAATGATATGCTTGTACATTTCCATGCCCATACCCAATTGATGATACATGTAATGCAGAATATGCGTGAACGTTTCCGAGTCCGAATGATAACCGGTATAACCCGGGAATTTGCGGGACATCAGAAATTCCCGTATCGGAACAAAAGCGGTGTTTTCTCCATTTGTCACAGTCGCCATCCCCTGAATAAAAAACGGATGGCAGGCATAAATATTGATCGCATAGTTTGTATTCTGTCGTCCCTGGCTCAGGATAACGCGGGCCATCAGCTCTTTGCGGTCCAGTCCGAGATATTCGGCAACAGCGAGCGGATCTCCAACCTCTTTGATAATGATCACATCGGGCCAGAAACTGAACACCAGCATCGATTCGTCCTGCTCGCCCATCCGCCGCAATTCCAATTGAACCATCATCAGCCGAAATTCGATTTCGTCCCGGCATAATCCGTCCCACTCCTCGGGATATTCATAAATCCGGATAACGTAATTATCGCGTTTGGGCGTTCCCGCGGGAGGATTCTTTGCCGGTCTGATGGAAAGTTTGTATTTCACCATAAAATCATGATCGATCATGAATCGGTCGAGCGTTTTGAGTCCTTCATTGGAAAAAATCCCGGAAAGAATCGGCTCGTTTTTGAATTCCTGGAAATCGCTTCCCAGATCCGTCAGAAATAACCCGACACCCGAACCGTCATGCCCTTCCCTCATCACATCGATGGCGCGAATGGCTGCCAGCGGGGAAACCGGATCATTACTTGTCATGCCAAACAGGCGACACATATTTTCTTTCCTCCTTGGTACAAAAAGAGCACACTTGGACCGCCTTGGCTAACTGCTAAAGTCGTGCCATCAATGTTGAAAATTAAAATGTCCTGAATTAATCAACTTTTAGGTATTTTTTATGGAGAATTGCCGTACAGATAAAACAATGGAAGTGACATTTTTGTTCTTGGATAGAAAAGTGAAACATTTTTGTTCGATTTGCACCGAAAAATGTAGAGAGGTCATGGCAGGGGAAGGCCATCTTTAGCTTTTTTTACGGTAATTTTTGGGATCAATCCCCATCTTGGAAATTTTGTACTGGATAATCCGCTTGGTCGTACCCAACAGTTTGGCCGATTTGGTCTGATTACCGCTTGTTTCTTTAAGCGCGTCAATGATCAGCAATCTCTCCTGAGCCTCCACAACGGAAGACAGTTTGCCGCGACCTTTGCGATCATGCATTCCGTCTTTCAATTGCAGGGACGGGGGCAGATGCTCGCAATCCAGAACATCCGTCTTGGTCATCAGAACACCCCGTTCAATACAGTTTTCCAGTTCGCGGACATTGCCCGGCCATTTATGGGAAAGAAAAACCTCGATAGCCGCAGGGGAAATCCGTTTCACCTGTTTGCCCATCTCTTTACTGTACTTCAGAAGAAAGTGGTCGGCCAGCATAATCACATCGCTGCCGCGCTCGCGAAGAGGAGGCAAATAAATGGGAAATACATTCAGCCGGTAAAACAGGTCCGCCCGGAAGCGGTCGGAAAGGATATCCTGCTCCAGATTGCGGTTGGTCGCGGCAATAATCCGGACATTGACATTAACCACACGGGACGACCCCAGCGGTTGAAAACGTTTTTCCTGCAAAACCCGCAGCAGTTTGACCTGGGCGGCGGCTGAAAGTTCCCCGACCTCGTCAAGAAAGATTGTGCCGCCGTTGGCTTCCTCAAAGCGCCCGCGGCGCTGCGTCAAGGCTCCGGTGAACGCCCCTTTTTCATGACCGAACAATTCACTTTCAATCAGGGTATCCGGAATAGCCGCGCAATTGACCTGGACCATGGGACCGTTCTTACGCACTGAGTTTTTATGAATGGCACGGGCGATTAATTCCTTGCCCGTTCCCGTTTCTCCGGTGATCAAAACGGTGGTGTTGGAATCGGCCACCTGCGCCACCAGCCCGAAGACTTCCTGCATCGCCTTGGAATGTCCGATAATCTCCATCAAAGGCGCTCGGGTGCTGCCGATGATTTTACGCAAACGTTTGTTTTCCTCCTCAAGAGCGCGGATATGAACGGCCTTGGCCATCAGTTCGGCGACGGATGCCATCAAGGCGAGTTCCTTATCCAGATTTTCGACTTTGACGGCCACTTTATCGGCCGAGAGAACCCCCTCCACCATGAAATCATATATAATCGGCACGCATAAAAAGGAAAGCTCCGCGCGATTCAAATGACGGCGGGCACCGGTGCGGTCCAGGAAATGCGTTTCCTGACCCAGATTGGCCACCGCCATGGGCCGGCCGGTTTCTGCAACTTTTCCGGTAATGCCTTCGCCATGTTTATAGGTTATCTCAAGGCCATCTATATTCACATCATGGGCCACATCCAGCCACGATTCCTTATTATCGCGGTCAACGAGCGATATCATCCCGCGCTGCATCCCGAGACGAGAACTCATTTCCTTTAAAATCAGTGCAAGCTGATGGTGTAAATCTCCGGGTTGGGCTAAAATTTGCGCTATCGCATGCAGGGCTGCCAATTCCTCATAGGTATGAATACTCAATTGACTTTCTCTCTCTTCCAAAGATTTTTTTGACGTTTTAGTCATCTTTATTTCGCCAGCAATTTATTTTGTTACAAAATTGTTCAAATTTCAACCAATGTTTTTTCTTTAAAATCTCTCTATCGCAAATAATGCGCCAAATCATTACACCTTTGTAAAAAAATGCAGAAAGAATGCGAAATTATCGCCGCTGCTGAACCGGGCAAGATCATAAATACGTAAAGATATTTATTATGAGTATTTGATACAGGACAACTCGATTACAGTCCTGCCGTCATTTTTTGTGTAAGCAGAAAAGATAAAATGTCGGCCATCAGATCATTGATGGCTGTGTATTGATCAGGAGTTGTCGACAGTATTTCTTCTTCGGTCTGAATGAAGGGCGCCGGGACCAATTCATCGCGGCAGTTGGTAACAAGCGCCTGTGCTGCTGCGGGCATCGTTTCCAAGTGAAACTGAAGACCGATAACCGACTTGCCGACCTGAAACGCCTGATGTTCGCAGGCGTCGCTTTTTGCCAGAAGCGTTGCTCCCGACGGCAAATCAAACGTCTCCCCGTGCCAGTGGAATACGCTGATGGACTCCGGAAACGCAAAAACGGATTGGCCGTTTGATTCAATCCCATGGATCGGAAACCAGCCGATCTCTTTTACTTTATTGGGATACACTCCGGCGCCCAACGCGCTGGCAATAAGCTGCGCGCCCAGGCAGATTCCCAGCACCGGTTTACTTTTAGCGATGGCATCCCAGATGAATTGTTTTTCGGCAACCAGCCAGGGGAATCGATCTTCGTCGTTGACGCTCATCGGACCGCCCATCACTACAAGAAGATCTATCGTTTTAAGATCGGGGAGTTTGGCCGATTCATAGAATCTGGTGCTGGTTATTTTAAAACCGGATTTTTTCAGCCAGGACTCGATGCTGCCCAGCCCTTCGAAAGGAACATGCTGAAAGTAGTGCGCGCGCATGAAAGTTTTTTTCTCCGATTGTCATTGAAATTTTTAGTATCTCATTAAATTTGCTGCAAATGGCTGATGGGCAAGGACTCGAACCTCGATTCACAGGGCCAGAACCTGTTGTCCTACCTTTAGACGACCCATCAGCAAAATCCATTCAAAGATCATCTACCAAAACGCATCGGCATTTAAATTTAGAATGCGTAACTCACTACAATGCCGCCATACAGAAAATCGCCTTCCTTATGGGAGGGATCGATATCTCCTTTCAGTCCGCGGGCTTTCATCTCGTATTTCGCATCATCGGAAAGCGGAAAGACGTAGGTCAGCACGGGACTGATTGTCAGATGGCCGGTTACGGCAATCGGCAGAGAAACGGAGACAACACCGTCGTGCAAATTATTAAATTTATCGGTCGTGGCCAGTGAAGCGCTGTCAAATTCCGGATACGTTGCCTCATCGTCGCTTCTCAAATAACTTGCTTGAGCAGCAAATTTCAGACCAACTTTTTCATGCAACGCAAAAGTATGAGAAATTCCCAGCGTAGCATACCACTGATTGTAGTAATCGAACTCTTTATAAACAGTCAGCGTCGGAGCAAGAATCGTGTCAAGTCCAAGCATTACAAACACTTCCTGTGAATCCGGAAGATCGGCGCCGCCCTGAACGGCTCCTGCCAGGCCGTAATATATGTAACCTATGCCCGCCTGCAAGATCCCGAATTTATGCAAATAGGACAGGGTAACATCCGTCTCGGTGAAGTTGGATGAATAATCCACATCGAGAGCAGAGTACGGTTTTGTATCAAGATTTCCCCAGACATTGGCGGCAAAGCCTTTATAAGCGGCGGTAACGGAGGGTTGAATGACCACACTGTGACGGGTCAATTCCTGTCCGCGCCAGATATAGGCGCTCAAAACGCTTGCCGCAACCTCGCCGGTCACTTTATCTTCCGGCTGATCTTGCTCCACAGGTTTGACTTCCGTTGATGCGTTATCTCCCTGTTTCGGATCGGCAGGAACTATTTCTTCATCCGCCCAACTCATCACGGGCAGCAATGCCAGGATCAGAGTCAGCAAAACCATGATTATTCCAGTTTTTAAATTGTCTTTCATCTTTTTCATTCTCCTTTACAATTATTTTAATTCGAATCGGGCGCAATCAATTTCATATTGATGAATTTTATCCGCCAGAAAACTTTCCTTAATTCCCAAAAGTGAAGCCGCTTCCGATTGATCGCCTTTCGTTTTGAGCAGAACGTGCATGATCACCGCTTTTTCGCATTCGGAAACGCAACGGGCCAGGGCGTTTGTTTTGGCTTTATGGATGCGTATGCTCATAGCGGCCGCCTCAACCGATGGCTAAGCCACCGCGTTCACCGCTGCTGATTCTTATGCACTCGGCAAGTTCGACGATAAAGATCTTCCCGTCGCCGACCGAGCCGGTATGAGCCCCTTTCGTGATCGCTTTAACGGTCGGTTCGACAAAATCTTCATTGACCGCGATATCCAGTCTGACTTTATTGAGCAGGCCTCCGGCTTCCTTCGCGCCGCGGTAAATTTCCGTGACGCCTTTTTGCCGGCCCTGTCCCAGAACGTTGGTGACGGTCATCAGATTGACGTCCACGGCCTCCAGTTCTCTTTTCACCGCTTCCAGTTTGTGCGGCTGAATAATGGCTATGACTAATTTCATAATGCATTCCTCCTATTCGATCACGGTGTAAGCGGCTTCGCTTTGTTGCGTTAAATCCAGACCAACGACTTCATTATTCTCTTCCACACGCATGCCGATGAGCGCATCCACGATCTTGAAGATGATGAAGGTCATGATCGCGGCAAAGGCGACGGTGACAATCAGCGACAGAGACTGAACGTAAAGCTGATGGGCATTGCCGAAAAGCAGACCGTCGGCTCCGGCGGCGTTGACAACTTTTTCCGCGAACAATCCGGTGGCGATGGTGCCGACGGTTCCGCCCACGCCGTGCACGCCGAAGGCATCCAGAGAGTCATCGTAGCCGAGTTTGCCCTTAATGATCGCAACCGCGATGTAGCAGACGACGGCGACGATCATGCCGATAAACATGGCATTCATCGGATTGACAAAACCGCAGGCGGGCGTGACGGCAACGAGACCGGCCACGGCCCCTGTTGCCGCGCCCAGAATGGTCGGCGTGCCGTTGTGCCACCATTCAATCAAAGCCCAGGTGATGCCGGCGGCAGCCGTGGCGATATGTGTGGTCACAAAAGCATTGGCGGCCAGGCCATCGGCGGCCAGGGCGCTGCCCGCGTTGAAGCCGAACCAGCCAACCCACAAAAGAGCGGCGCCCAGAACGGTAAAGGGCAGATTATGCGGCCGAATGGGTTTATGGTTGTAGCCGATTCTTTTGCCCAGCATTAAAGCCAGCACTAAAGCAGAAATTCCCGAACTGACATGCACGACAATTCCCCCGGCAAAATCCAGGGCGCCCAGCGTTCTCATCCAGCCGCCGACACCCCAGACCCAGTGGGCCAGCGGATCATAAACAAAGGTCGCCCATAATAAGGTAAAGACCAGGAAGGCGGAAAATTTCACGCGTTCCGCGTAAGCGCCGATGATTAATGCCGGCGTAATGATCGCAAACATGGCCTGAAAAATCATAAAGGCGTAATGAGGAATGCCGCCGGAATAATCCGGATTCGGCGTTGCGCCCACTCCGGCCAGCCCCATCCAGTCCAGTTTACCGATGATGCCGTGAAAATCCGGGCCGAATGCCAGCGAATAACCGAACAGCATCCACTGCAGACTGATTACACAAACAATGACAAAACATTGCATCATAATGGAGAGGACGTTCTTGCGGCGAACCAGTCCTCCGTAAAAAAATGCCAGCCCCGGAATGGTCATTAACAAAACCAGGGCGCTGGCTGTCAGAACCCACGCTGTATTTCCAGAATCCATAATCAATACCTCCTGATGAATTTATCCTTCGTCTGTATTATGGCAAGGACAATGCCAAAATGTTTTTATTGTGATAAGTTATTGTTATTATTTATTAATACGAAAATTTTGAGGCTGATAAATTGATACAATACTGTATAAATCATGGTTTTTGAGTCCTGAAATGTTGACACTTCTCCCGTTTAAAAACAATCCGGCTTCTCAAAAAACGTTTCAGAAATGTTTCTTCCGCAAAATTGCCGTCCAAAGATTTTTAATTTCTACCTCCCCCTCCCGAATGCAGTTCGTTCCATGCAAGAAGAAAAATATTCTGGCACAAAAATTGATTCATCTATCAGGAAGCAGAAACTGATTTTTCATCAAACACCGCCGGATGCACCGATAAACGTCATTGTGCTGATGAAAATACTTGAAATTATTATTCTTTTGAAAAGAGGCGCCGTTTAGGACAAGAAGAAATAAAAATGGAACGATTATTTATGGTACAAATTTGTTCCGAATAATGGATGAGGGAAAGATTTATGACACCATATGCACGCGTCAGCACAGGAACGAGCAGCCTCGATGACATCATCAACGGTCTTCAAATGGGGGATAATGTTGTCCTGCAGGTTGACGACATCGAGGATTACAAAAAATTTGTCGAGCCGTTCGTCAAAACCTCTCTTGCTTCCAGGCATCGGCTGGTTTACATGCGCTTTGCCGCTCACCCGCCTCTGCTGAAGGCAAACAAAAAAATCAAGGTATACAAGCTCAACGCCAACAACGGGTTTGAATCGTTTTCGACACAGGTGCACAACATTATCAAGGAAGAAGGACGGGATGTGTTTTATGTCTTCGACTGCCTGTCCGATCTGTTGATGGCCTGGGCCACCGATCTGATGATCGGAAACTTTTTTGTGATCACCTGTCCTTATCTGTTCGAACTAAACACAGTCGCGTATTTTGCCATTCTGCGCAGCAGCCACTCTTTTAAAACCGTAGCGCGGATTCGCGAAACAACGCAGGTGCTGCTGGATATTCACAACAGCAACGGCCAGTTGTGCGTCCACCCGCTTAAGGCATGGAAACGCTACACGCCGACCATGTTCCTGCCGCACATCATGGAAAATGATAAATTTGTCCCGATATTAAACAGCGCGGATGCGGCAAGTTTTCTTTCCTATCTCACGAACAAAAACACCACGGGCGGTGTGCGCAATCTGGATTATTGGGACCGCCTGTTCTTAAAGGCCAGTAATCTTCTTGAAGACCCCGACGCCGTCCTTGATAGACAGGAAATGGTCGATTCTCTTTCGAGAGTAATGATCGGGCGTGAAAAAAGAATGCTTTCGCTGGTCAAGGAATACTTTTCACTGGAAGATTTGCTGGAAATCAAGAAACGCCTCATCGGCACGGGGTTTATCGGCGGCAAATCGGTCGGTATGCTGATGGCGCGCAATATTCTCCGCAAGGACCCCGCCTTCGACTGGGATTCCGAACTGGAGTTGCACGATTCCTTTTATATCGGCTCGGACATTTTTTATTCATATATGGTGCAAAACGGCTGGTGGAAACTGCTGATGGCGCAAAAAACCGACGAGGGATATTTTGAAGTCGCCCGGGAGCTTAAAAGTAGGATGCTTCACGGCATTTTCCCCGACGAAATCAAAGAGCAGTTTCAGCTCATGCTGGAATATTTCGGGCAGTCGCCGATTATCGTCCGGTCCAGTTCGCTTCTGGAAGATGCCTTCGGCAACGCCTTTGCCGGAAAATACGAAAGCTATTTCTGCCCGAATCAGGGCACGCCTGAAACACGATATAAAAACTTTGAGGATGCCGTAAGGAAAATTTTCGCATCCACGATGAATGAGGACGCTCTGACCTATCGTGTTCAACGCGGCATGGCTCATCAGGACGAACAGATGGCGCTGCTGGTGCAGCGCGTTTCCGGATCACATCGCAACAGATATTTCTTCCCCGACATTGCCGGTGTGGGCCTTTCCTATAACACGTTCGTCTGGCAAAAAGGCATGGATCCGAAAGCCGGAATGCTGCGGATCGTCTTCGGCCTGGGCACAAGAGCCGTCAATCGCGTGGAAAACGACTATCCCCGTATTGTGGCGCTCGACGCACCGCTGATCAAACCCCACGCTAAACAGGAGGATATCAGGCGGTTTTCCCAGAACGAAGTGGATGTCCTGAATTTGAAAGACAATCATTTCCAGACACTGCCGACTTCCGACCTGCTGGACTATGCCATCGAACCCCATATCGGTATGATTGCCGTACGCGATGCGGCCGTTGACGAATATTATCAGTCGCTGGGACGGGAAGCGAAAGAAACCTGGATATTGACCTTTGATGAATTGCTGGAAAATACGCCTTTTGCCAGGACAATGTCCGATATGCTTAAAAAACTGGCGCAGGTTTACCGCTATCCGGTAGACATCGAATTTACAGCCAACTTCAATGCAGAGGGAAAACCCAAAATCAACCTTCTGCAGTGCCGCCCCTTCCAGACCAAGGGACACTACAGCCGCGTGGAACTGCCGGAAAAAATCGAAAAGTCCAGAATCCTCTTAAGGCAGGAAGCCAATTTCATGGGCGGAAGCGTTTATCAAGCCATATCCCGCATCATTTATATTGATCCCAGAGGCTATGCCAGACTGACGGTTTCAGAAAAACACGAGGTCGCGCGACTTACGGGCAAGCTGAACAAACAGATCGGCAAGCGGGAGAAAATGCCCACAATTCTGTTCGGTCCCGGACGATGGGGCACCACCACGCCCGCCATGGGCGTTCCGGTAACCTTTTCGGAAATCAACAATATCATGGCCATCGGCGAAATTGCGTACCAGGACGGCGCGCTGATTCCGGATTTATCTTTTGGAACACATTTTTTCCAGGATATGGTAGAGATGGACATTTTTTATATGGCCATTTATCCCGAAAAAGAGGGCGTTTTTTTCAACACGTCGTGGATGGCCAAACAGCCCAACATTCTGGCCGACCTGATGCCGGAGGACGGGCGCTTTGCGAAAGTGGTTAAAGTTTTTGATATGCGCAACCAGGATTTACGGCTCCTGTCGGATATTGTTACACAGAAGATGATTTGTTTTTTTGGAGATGCATCAGCAATCGGAAAATAGTTGACTTATGATATCGGAAAATATTCGTCGCCTTGTTAAAACCGTTGTTCATTTCGCCGGTCGCTGCCATATATATGTCGGCCGCCGTCCCGACCATGTCGCAAGACCTTCTCTGATTTTTTTCCCGGTTCTTGACGGGTATTTATGTTGCGGGTTTGCCGGGTTGATGACCTGCGGCCTGAAAAGTCAGCCGCCGCAAACCCGGGCCGATCTCACGTTGGTCGCCCTGTGGAAAAAACTTAAATCCGCCAACGTGAAAAATCCATCCAGGCTGCCGGATGTCACCGAAACCGTCAACGCCATGGCAGATACCGTCGCGCAACTCAAAAAAGAAGAGGCGCAGGAATTTCTTTTTTTTCATCCCGATTACTCCTCTGATTTGTCCGTTTTCGCCGCCGACCTGAATCGTTTTATCGCAGAAAAAGAAAATCGGCTGGATGAGCAGACAGCGTTCCTCACCTCGGCGGAGCTCGAATCCGTCAACAGTCTCATCGTGATGCTCAAGGATATTGGCTGGGCGCTGGAGAAGGACATTCTGGCCAATCTGCCCAAAATTCTGGCGCTGACAGGCGCCGGAAACCGTGCCGATATCCGGCCGGCCGCATTCAGAAAATACCGGAAACTGAACCTGGCGTTAAACGCTTTGGACCGCCTGGAAGTCAGAGGCCGGGATTCCGCGGGGATTGATTTGACTTTCGCTCCGGAAAGCGAAAACGATCTGAAAGCAGCGCTTCAACGGATAACGGAACAGGGATGGCTTGCCGACTATGAAAAAAGAACTCAGCCGGGAGATCTTCTCAATCTGTCTGTCTCCGTCACAAAAAACACCCGCGGGACGAATGCCGGCATTGTCGTCACGTTCACATATAAAACGTTCTCCACGGTCGGGAAACTGGGACGGAATGTTGCCGAGCTGAGAAATTCGATACGCAACGACCGCATTTTAAGGTGCTTTGCCGACCTTGAGACATCCTGTGAAAATGTTCTGATGCATACCCGCTGGGCTTCCGTCGGCTCCATAACGGAAGAAAACTGTCATCCGGTGAATAATCATTCCATGATCCGTTTTGCCTGTCCTTCTACCGGGTATCCGGAAAGCGATGTCCAGATCCATGTCGTTCTCAACGGCGATGTGGACAACTACACGCCGTTGCGGCAGTTTCTGGAAACCCAAGGCGAGATGATTGCCCGGCCGATCACGACAGACACAAAAATCATTCCCCTGCAGATAGAAAAATTTCTCCACTCGGGGCATACGCTGACTGAAGCCTTCCGCCGTGCCGTCAATGATTTGGCCGGCTCTCACGCCATCGCCATGACGAGCCATCTGGAGCCGGGCAAGATGTTTCTCGCGCTTAGGGGAAGCGGCCAATCGCTGTATATCGGCGTCAGTGACGATCAATATATGTTTTCCTCCGAACTCTACGGGCTGGTGGAAGTTATGCCGCGTTTTCTCAAAATGGACGGCGAAGCAGGCGGCCAGATTTGTATTCTTGATCAAAACGGTCCGGCAGGCGTGCGCGGCATCACGTCCTATTCCTACGACGGCAAAATTCTGGCGTTAACGGAAAATATGCTCGGAACAGCCGAAATCACAACCCGCGATATTGATCGCGGAGATTATCCGCACTTCTTCCTGAAGGAGATTTCCGAGTCGTCTCTGTCCGTCAAAAGAACCCTGCGGGGGAAATACCGCATGACCGCGACAGAAGCGGCGCTTCAGCAGGTCCGATTCAACCTCGGCGAAGATATTGTTCCCGCCGACATCATTGCCGGATTGAAAAAAGGCAGAATCAAGAATATCGTGATCATCGGACACGGAACGGCGGCCGTTGCCGGTCAGGCGGTGGCGGACGCTTTTTCCCTTTATCTGGGATCATCGCCGCTCCATATCACAGCGCGCGTTGCCTCGGAGTTGAGCGGCTTCGGTCTGAAAGATGATCTGTCCGATACGCTGGTCATTCCGATTACACAATCGGGAACAACAACCGATACCAATCGCGCCGTGGCGATGGCCAAAGAACGCGGCGCCCACGTTATTTCGATTGTCAACCGCCGTCAATCGGACATCACGGCCAAATCTCATGGTGTGTTCTACACAAGCGATGGACGGGATATTGAAATGTCCGTCGCTTCCAGCAAGGCTTTTTACGCCCAGATCGTCGCCGGACAGGTGCTGGCGCTCTTTTTTGCCCAGAGTCTGCGGACCTGCACGGATGAAGATATCATCGCCTGTTTGAGAAATCTAGAATCGGCACCGCTCCTGATGAACCAAATCGCGTCCGACTGCGCGTCGGTGGCCTCGACCGTGAAGGATGCCATCGGCAAAAAATACTGGGCCGTTACAGGCAGCGGTCCGAACAAGGCCGCCGCGGATGAAATCCGCATCAAACTCAGCGAACTCTGTTACAAAACCATTTCAACGGACATCGTCGAAAACAAAAAACATATCGACCTGTCCGCCGAGCCGCTGATTCTGGTGTGCACCGCAGGGTCTCCTGAATCGGTCACCGCCGACATCGTCAAGGACGTGGCCATTTTCAAAGCTCACAAAGCCAACGTGATTGTCATCGCCGATGAAGGCGAAAAACGTTTTCAAGGCGTCGCCGATGCCGTGATCGCCGTTCCGGTTGCGTTTCCGCCGCTCCCCGTTATTCTTAACGCGATGGCCGGGCATTTATGGGGCTACTACGCGGCCTGCGCCATTGATGAGGAAGCACAAATCTTCCGGGCCTTCCGAGCCCGTCTTCATGATATTTTAATGCTAAAGGCGCGTGAGCAACTGTCCGTTTTTGACCTGACGGCGGATGTGTCGGTCAAAGGAATCATTAACACGTTCTACCAGTCGTTCAACACCCGTCGCCAACAGGGCGCCTTCAGTTCTCTGGAGGGCAAAACTCTCTCCGATCTGATGCTTCTGCTGAAATATGCAGCGGGCAAACTGCCGCTGAAGGATATGGCTCTGGATTTCGTCAACGACCAGGGCATCTTTTCACCGTTTGAGTTGCTCGATACAACCCTGGGCACGGTCATTGACGAATTGTCGCGTCCCATCGACGCCATACGGCATCAGGCAAAGACCGTTACCGTCGGCACGAGCCGAAAAGAAAGGCCGCCGGAAGGCATTGTTTTTGATCTGCTGAAAACGCTCACCTTTGACATCGCAACTCTGACGTATCGGGATATCATGATGATCAGGCGCATCCAGCCCGTCATTGCGTCGATTCCGGGATACACGATTTATGACATCAGCGCTCTGGACCAGCAGGGCAATCCGACAGACGACTCGCTGATCGCCGTACGCGTGAAAGGAGGCCTTGCGGCCGGAATGAAATCGCGCGCCGACAAGCCTGCCGTGCTGATGGGGGTGAAAAGAACAATCGTCAGCACGGGGCATGCCTATCTGGGCAGGGGAAAAACGGACAACGCCCCCATTCTGATCATCCCGTTGAGAACGCAGGAAGCCGGAGTTGGCAATCTCCTGCTGCTGCATGTTCGATTCGATGAAAAACTGACTCTTCAGGAAAAAATTGACGCGCTGGGATACAGATACAACGACATTCGCAATCTTATCGACGAATACAATCTCAAATGGGATGACCGGTTTATTGACCGGTTTTCATTGGAGGCGCTATTTAGCGAACCGATCGAAATCATCGCCGGCAGGATTAAATCCCAACTGAATCCGTAGTACCGTATTGACGGTAAATCCCGGATTAACCGATAATGAGTTCTAAACATTTTTATCGTTTTTTTCTTTTTGGATCAGACGTGCCTTTATTTGCCGGGATATTCTCTGTTTTGATGTTGGGAGACAGTAAATCATTGATATTCAGATTAACGGAGAATTGCCTTGATTCCTTCTTAATGCTGTTCAGGATGATGTTCACAATCGCATCGGTGTATTGAGGCAGATTTTTGGGTTCACCGAGCAGCAGCTTCCGGATGCACAGATGTTCAATGGTGCCCAAAAGCATGGACCGGACAAGGAAAGCGTCGGTATCTTTCTTGAATGTTCCATCTTTAATTCCTTCCTCAATAACCTCCAGAAGCCCTCTAGCCACTTTTCTGACCATCCCGTATGCCTTGGCCTTTAAAAATTTTCTATTGGTCTTCAGCTCCAGCATCACCAGGGAAGCGTAGAGAGGATTCTCATCATAAACGGTCAGATATCCTTGCACAATGCCCCTGATTTTTGCCTCCGCTCCGCGAAGATAGGGAGCCACGTATTCCATGATGCGTATCGGCTCTTCCATAAACTTTTCAGGAATGGCAAAAAGCAAATCTTCTTTGGTCTTGAAATATTCATACAACACGGGCGTGGACACGCCTGCCTTCCTGGCAATGTCGGTCATGGTTGTGTCTGAATAACCTTTCTCGGCAAATACCCGCAGGGCGGCATCAATAAGATTATCTTTCCTTGCTTCCTTGATATCGTGTCTGGCCATAGCCTCTCCTTATCCGTTCAGTGCCGCTTATCTAAAACAGATCATGTCAAAACACAAGCACATTCATGGACTTTTATGCCGGGATCGCCCAAAACACCTCTCAACCAAATATCAATTATTATTTATGTTAATAATATTAATTCACCTAATAACTAATGTCAATAAATATTTCTTGACATTTAATTATCATGATTTAATATTTATACATATATTTTAAACGTTGATAATTATATACCGCAAATACAAGACATGACCGAAAGGAGCGTCTGATGAGGACAAAAGAACAATACATCAAAGGCCTGCGGAAAATGAAAAGAAATCTTTATTTCAACGGCAGTAAAATCGACCGGGATGATGAGGAACAGCTTCCCGCCTTGAATGTCATGGGATTCACGTTCGATGCTCCGCATATTCCTGAATTCAAGGATCTGTGCACCGCCAAGTCTCATCTTACCGGCGAAACCATCAACCGGTTTTGTCACGTTCATCAAAACTCCGATGACCTGCATAGAAAACAGGATATGACACGTGCGCTCTGCCGCACCGGCAGAATGTGCATTCAGCGCTGCATGGGCGTAGATGCCATCAACGGGGTCAATGCGGCAAGTTATGAAGCGGACAAACAGAACAATGGCGGCACCGAGTATCATAAAAACTTTCTCAAATGGCTGGAAAACTTTCAAAGAAATGATCTGGTGGGCTGCTGCGCTCAAACCGACATGAAAGGGGAACGTCTTAAACGTCCCGCCGAGCAGACCGATCCCGACATGTATCTGCGTGTTGTGGAAAAGAAGAAAGACGGGATCGTCGTTCGGGGATGCAAGCTACACATTTCGGAGGCATCCATTGCTGATGAAATTATCGTCGTGCCGACGAGAATTCTCGGTCCTGACGAACAGCAATTCGCGGTGTCGTTTGCGGTGCCGGCAGATTACGATGGCGTCAAACAGGTTGTTCATATTCACAAAATTCGCAAGCGGACCCATTTCAAAACCGGAAACCCCGATATCGGTTATACCGATTCCTACGTGATTTTCGATGATGTGTTTGTACCGTGGGAGCGGGTTTTCCTCTGTGGCGAATATGTACACGGCGGTGCTTTAGCCATGCTTTTTGCGCTTTTCCATCGTCACAGTTACTCAGGCTGCAAACCGGCAATCGGCGACATGCTGCTGGGCACAGCTTCGCTGGCGGCAAAAATGAATGGGATATCGAAAGCGCATCATGTGCGGGAAATCCTTTCCAGGATCATTATGGTTACCGAGCTGGGTTACGCGGCCGGATTTACGGCGTCCGCCAAGAGCAAACCGGAAATTTATGTTCCCGGCATCGGCCAGATGCCCTATGGTCCCGGTAGTTATATTCCGCATTCCATCTATGCCAACGTAGGTCGATGTCTCACCGGAGAAGCTGTTTTTGATGAACAGGAAATGCTCTGCAACATAGCTGGCGGCCTGCCTTCAACATTCCCTTATGAAGCGGATCTCGCCAATCCGGAATTGAAACCGCTTCTGGAAAAATATCTCAAACGCAACCCCAAAATCCCGATAGCCGATCAGATCAAATTCTGGCTGCTGTTCGCGGAAGCAACCTGTTCATCCAGTACGGGATTTATGTGTTACGGGTCTTATCACGGCGGCGGCTCTCCGATTATGGAGCAGATTGCCATCACCTTGCAGTACGATACGAAACTGCGCGAACACCTGGTGAATGCTGCGGCCGGCATAGAGAAACTCGATTACGGCCGTGTGACAAAAATTTAGATAAATTTTTTGCCCGGGCAGCCGGTCGGGCAACCCTAAACACCTTTTGATTCAGCGGCACACAAGAAAGGGAAACAAATTCTTTTATTAAAGGAGGTTTGTGATGAACTATCGTGCGGACACGCTTTGCGGACTTTTTCACAATCAGGCTCTGCGTTACGGGGATCGATTCGTTTTTCTTTCGGGCCGTTTCGAAGCCGACGGACGCGCCAGCGATAAATTCAGTTCGCGGACATGGAAACAGGTACGCGAAGAAGCCATTGCTCTGGCGAAAGGGCTGATGGCGCTGGGAATAAAAAAAAAGGATAAGGTTGTGATTTACTCCGAAAGCCGTCCGCGCTGGATTATCGCTGATCAGGCTGTTCAGGCCTGCCGCGCCATCGGCGTTCCTCTTTATCCGACCGTTTCGGAGGAAGAACTGGATTACATGCTCGAGGACAGCGAGTCCTGTCTGGCGATTGTCTCCACTCCGGAAAAAGCGAGACGGGTGCTTAAAGTAACGGCAGGCAAAGCCAAAATGCCCGTGATTATGATGAGCCCCTGGGATGATGTCGGTCAAAAACCTGAAGGCGTTTACACCTTCCCGGAGGTATTTGCATTGGGTGATCCCAAGGTGAAACTGGACGTGATAGAAGAGGGGATAAGAAGCGTCGTTCCCGAAGATGTCGCGTCGATTATTTACACGTCCGGAACGACCGGTAAGCAGAAAGGCGTGATCCTAACGCAATCCAACTGGATTCATTCCATGCACCAGTGTTCCGGCTCCGAAATCATGGCGCTGACGGCCCAAAAAGATTTGCATTTGAAGGCGCTGGTTCATCTGCCGCTTTGCCATGTCTACGGACGAATGAGCGATTATCATACCGCGGGACTGAAAATGGGCGGTGAACTTGTTTTTGCTGAGAGCTATCAGACCATTGCCCGTGACCTGCGGGAGGTTCGTCCGAATATAATCAACAGCATTCCCCGCCTTTATGAAAAGACGTATGAAATCGTTCAGTCCACCCTTTCCAGGGCCAAGAAACCCTATCAGGCGATCTATAACTGGGCCATGAGCAAGGGCAGAATTTATGTAGACTGCATGGCCACGGGAAAACGCATGCCGCCTCATCAGCTTATGCTTTTCGGCTTGGCCAACAGCCTGGTTTTCGACCGTCTCAAAAAAGAAATGTGCATGGACAAACTGGTGATGGCCTGTTCCGGCGGCGGAAAACTGTCCAAAGATATCTGTATTTTTTACAGAGCGCTCGGCATCCAACTGATTGAAGGTTACGGCCTGACGGAAACCACCGCCATCAATAATCTCAACGCGCCGGAAATCATGATGGAGAAACCACCCACCGGTTTTCTCAAGGTTCTCTATGACAGGATTATGGCCCTGACATTGCATCTGATGGTGGTGCGGCAGTCGCAGGGCAAATCGCCGTATGCCAATCCGGTCATGTCCCTGCTGCTTTCGCTCTGCTACAATACGCTCGTTTACCGGTTGCGGGTGAAGCCGGGCTTCGTCGGACGTGTTGTTCCCGAGACGGAAATGCGCATCGCCGAAGACGGCGAAATTCTCATCAGGGGGCCGCAGGTGTTCCAGTGCTACTGGAAACGGGAAAAAGATACCGCGGATGCCTTTACGCCCGATGGATTTTTCATGACCGGCGATATCGGTGTGGCGGACGAGGAGGGCTTTCTGCAAATCACCGACCGCAAGAAGGAACTGTTTGTCACCTCCGGCGGCAAGAATGTGGCTCCGCACCCGATTGAAGTGGCCCTGATTGAAAGACCGTACATTGATCAGGCCTGTCTGATCGGCGACGGACGCAAGTATCTGACGGCTTTCATCATCCCGGATTTTGAAAGCCTGAAACGCTATGCCAAGGATCATGGCATCACCTGCGCTTCACAGGAGGACCTGGCCAATCATCCGGATATCAAGGCGCTTATCACGAAGGAAGTCGATCATGTCAATGCCACTCTGGCGCGTTACGAGCAGATAAAATATTTTACGATTCTCGGCCGCGCCTTTGATGTTGCCTCCGGCGAACTGACGCCGACCATGAAAATCAAGCGCCGGGTCGTCAATGAAAAATATCAGCAACAGATTGAGGAGATGTACGGCAAACCGAATCAATAAATAAAATCAGTTTATTGTTTATTATGGAGAAAAAGCATGATCATTGACTGTCATTATCATCTGGAAGAAAGGGTTTTTACAGTTGAGCGTCTGATCGGCGAAATGCAGAAAGCCGGCATCGACAAGGTTGCGCTCATGGGCAGCATTATCGGACCATTTACGGAGCCTCCTCGCATTCTTATCAATCTTTTACAACGCTTACTGGAAAATTCTTTCTCGCGAAGTATAGGGAAAGCATTTGTTTCCAATTTTACCGACCATGGCGATGTCAGGATTTTGGGAAAGCCATATCCCCTTGCGACGGATCCGGATAATGAAAAGGTATTTAATGCCGTCAGAAAGTATCCGGATAAATTTCTGGGCTGGATTTTTGTAAATCCCCGGGGCAAAAATAATCAGGTCGAGGAGTATGAAAAATATAAAGATGAAAAAGGATTTATCGGCGTCAAGGCGCATCCGTTCTGGCATCACTTCGCACCCGTGGAACTCGCTCCGGTTGCCGAGAGGCTGGCCAAAACCGGCAAGCCTCTTCTGATTCACGCGGGATTCGGCGAAGAAGGAAATTATGAAGCTCTGCTCAAAAAAGTGCCGGACCTTAAGTTGGTTCTGGCCCACGCCGGTTTCCCCTGTTACTCGGATACGTGGAAAAAAATCAAGCCCCTGAAAAATGTATATATGGATCTTTCTCAAACCACTTATACCAGCGGGAAAGCCACCCGCCAGGCGGTGGATATGTTCGGTGCGGAAAGACTTTTTTTCGGCACGGACGGTCCGTTTGGCTTTCACGGGCCCGATCATCAATACGATTACGGCTTTATCAAGCGCAGAATCGAGGGCATGTTTGCAGATGTCATAATCCGGGAAAAGCTTTTGGGCGGGAGCTTCGCAAAAGTCGTCGGTCTGAGTTAAGAAATGTTGACATGATTTCAAATGAATGACAAAAAAACATCTGGTGGATCAACCGCGCCATCCTTCGGTGTCCAGGTCTCTGGATGATCCGATTCCGACTGCCGCCTTTCTGCTTACAAGACATCCAGGCCGCCTCACACGCCGTTACTTGATAGGAATCCAAAACTTTTGACTCTTCCGCATGTCATTCACACCGTTTTGCCTATCCGGTCCTGAATACATCCTCACGAATGACGTGTGATATCCGCTTTTGGCGCAGAACCGCCGCCGCAGATAGATGAATGCCGGAGACGAAAGAAAATGATCATCGTGTAAAGGTCTTGTGCATATTATGAAACGGTCCGGCGGGAAATCGATCAGACTTTTCGTTTGCATCGGAGAATAATTCGGGATAAGTTGCAAAAAATCTCTACGGGAAAACATGACTTTCTCCCATCAGGTGATTTGATGGTCTTGCATAAAATTAAACAAATTGTCGGCTGGTTGCGAAGTTTTTTTCTGGAAAATATCACGCGCTGGCTGGTGTTCGGTCTGCTGGTCGGTATTGTGTCGGGTCTGGGAGCTTCGGCTTTTTATTATCTTCTGCAGGCAGGCCGTCATCTTTGTTTTCATCTGCTGGCGGGTTATGCCGTTCCCGCACCAGCGGGTGAACAGGTTTTCGACGTCCCCGGCATACTACAATTTCATCCCCTGATTTTCTTCCTTCTGCCCGCTCTGGGTGGTTTGATCAGCGGCTTACTCGTGTATCATTTTGCACCGGAAGCAGAAGGACACGGCACGGACGCCATGATTGATGCGTTTCACAATAAAAAAGGGCGCATCCGGACGCGCGTGCCCGTTATCAAGGGATTGGCCTCTATTATCACGCTTTCCAGCGGCGGCAGTGCAGGAAGGGAAGGACCGATTGCCCAGATCGGCGCCGGCATCGGTTCGGCCGTTGCGCGTCTTTTAAAATTGAGCAACCGCGAGCGCCGCATCCTTCT
This sequence comes from Smithella sp., assembly GCA_017993615.1. Taxonomy (GTDB): domain Bacteria; phylum Desulfobacterota; class Syntrophia; order Syntrophales; family Smithellaceae; genus Smithella. The sequence goes on from JAGOMJ010000015.1 coordinate 24,449, forward strand.
TCTGGCGGGCTGCGGAGGAGGTCTATCGGCGATTTTCCGTGCTCCTTTAGGCGGCGCACTCACGGCCATTGAAATCCTTTACAAGGAAGACATGGAAACGGAAGCCCTTGTGCCCACGGTGGTAAGTTCCATTACCGCCTACATCATTTTTACGTATTTTTTTGGCAACACGCCGATTTTCTTTTTTCCGGAGTATACGTTTTCCAATCCGCGCGAGCTGATCTTTTATGTGCTTCTGGGTCTGATCTGTGTCCCCGCCGGGATTTTTTTCATCAAGATATTTTACGCGGTGCGGGAGCGTATTTTCCTGCCCCTGAAGATTCCCCGCTATGTCAAGCCGGCTCTGGGCGGTCTGGTTGTGGGCTGCATCGGCCTTGTCTTTCCTCAGGTTTACGGCGACGGCTGGGGCTGGATCCAACTGGCCATCTTGGGGAAACTCAGCATCGGAATCATGATAGCGATCGCCTTGGCCAAAATTGTCGCCACCAGTTTTACAATATCGTCCGGTGGGTCCGGCGGTGTTTTCGGCCCGACACTGTTTATCGGAGGAATGATCGGCGGCACTGTAGGATTTTCCGCCCATTATTTTTATCCGCATATTGTGACGCAGCCGGAAGCCTTTGTGGTTGTGGGCATGGCGTCATTCTTCGCGGGGGTGGCCAGTGCGCCCATCGGAACACTGTTAATGTGTTCGGAAATGACCCGAGGATACGGCCTCATTGCACCGTTGATGCTGGTGTCCATCATTGCCATTCTTTTTACACGGCAGCACTCCATCTATACAAAGCAGGTTCAAAGCAAGCGTGAATCGCCCGCGCATATGGCGGAATTCACCGTGAACCTTTTTGCCGAAACCCAGGTAAAGGACTTCTACAAGCCGGAGAAGGTCACCCCTGTCCGTGAAATCACGACTTACGGACAGCTGAAGAGAATTTTTTCTGCATCCAATGTCGAATGTTTTCCCGTGTACAATGAAGATGACGTGCTGATCGGGGCGATCAATTGGGACCACGCCCGGTCCATCGTCTTTGAAGAAGGCCTGGAAGATTTAGTCATTGCGCAGGACCTGATGGCACCACCGCAAACCGTAACGCCGGAAGACAATTTTTATGACGCGTTTGTAAAATTCATGGAAACCAATGTAGAGGAATTGCTGGTGGTGAGTTCCGACGATCCCAACCGGGTGCTGGGAGTTTTAAGGCACGACGATCTGATTGCCGCATATCACGCGGAGCTGAACAGACGAAAATATGAATAGGCATGAATGGATTGATAAAAAAATCTTTTTTGTCGTCCTGCGGACATGTTCTTCTAAAAAATAGTAGATTAATTCTAAATATTTCTACGGGCAATGATTGTTTCGCATTCCGTCGCTAAGTCATTAAGCATTTTAAGCCCCCCCGCGTTGTCCACTGCCGTCAATAAATTCTCCAGCCCGTTGGGAATGTGGTGAAGAAATGCGGGCTTGTGTTTTTTGAGTCCCAGATATCCGTACGCCCCCAGCGCCTGTAAAAGCCGCTGTACGGAACCCGCCCAGAAATTATGAGCGAACTCATCGCGGCTATAGGCGGGACGAATAATGTCATAATAAAAATCCAGCAACTCATCTCGTTCTTTCTCTTCAAAGGTGACGTATGGATCGCAGAGAAGAGATCCGAGATCGTAAAAAAGACAGCCCTGACGCATGCCCTGAAAATCAATCAATACAGGCCTTTCATTTTTAATCATGATGTTTTGCGACTGGAAATCGCGGTGAATCAGCGACGGTTCTATTTTTTGCAGGCTCTCGAAAAGCGCGTCCAGCTCTTTATTCAGTTTCGCGGCATCCGCAGATGTTAGTTTTATTTTGCAGACTTCCCATGCGAGATTTTCCAGGAAATAGTTATGCTCCCATTTGTAAAGCCTTGGACCGTAACTTTCGGATAATTGCACATCGGGCGAAGTGGATTTCAGATCAAAAGAATGCAGACGATGAATTTGAGCCAACACCTGAAAATAGTGATTGCGTCTTTCTTCCCAGGGTTCAAATCTGAGCGACCACAAATCAACATCACCCAGATCCTCAATCAAAATAAAATGCCGAGGGATATCCCGGAGAATAATCCGCGGCACATTGATATCCATAGATGCCATGAATTGATTGATGCCGGCCCAGTTGGCATTTTCCGCAACCTCATCGCCGTAGCGCATGAAAATAAAACTGTCCCCGTGAGGCAATGACACCCTGAAGAATTCACGGTCTGAACCGCCCTTCTTGATCGACTCCAGCTTAAAATCGGTTTTTCCCAGATGTTCAGTTAAAAATTTTTGAATTTCCTTCTGCATGAGCTTCACTTAATAATGTTGTCATGACCCGGTCTGAGCGGCTAATCCAAAACTGAAAAATACTGGATACCGGCCTTCGCCGGCATGACAATTTTGAATGAGATTTAACGAATATCTGTTTTGCTCAATTTTTCATATTCAGCGACAGTACCAACATCATACCAACCACCATCGTCAATGATAACACCGCCGACAGAGCGTGGATTTTCCTTTATCATCTCCACCAGCGGTAAAACAATCGATTCGATTTTTCCCGTCGTTAACCGTTTCAGGAAAGATTTTTCCACAATATAAATACCGGCAAACAAACATTTCTTGACGCCATCATTTTTCAAAATATGCCGCATGTCGCAGACAAAGCCATCTTTATCAACACTGACATTGAGCAGCGGACCTGTTGAGCGCAGCGCCAGGGTAACGGACGTTTTCAACTCAAAATGTTTTCTAATCAGCAGTTCGATCGGCATGTTGGCAATGATGTCGCCGTTGTAAACGATAATTCGTTCATCTTCGGCAATCAGGTCTTCGATATTTTTGATGCCGCCTGCCGTGTCGAGCAGAACCGGTTCATGGCGAAACGTAATCGGAGTGCCCTGCCAATTGCCTTCCGGAAAAGCCTCAACGTATTTTTCCGCGCAGTGATGCGTGTTGATAATAAACCGTTTGATACCGACAGCGCGCAGATGCGCCATTGCATAAGTAATCATGGGATGTCCGCCGATTTCCAGAAGCGGTTTGGGTGTATTTTCCGTCAGCGGCCTGAGCCTCGTTCCCAGCCCCGCCCCTAGAATAAATGCTGTGTTGAGTTGTTTGTTTTGCATATAGTTTCACCCGCGTGGTTCTTTGTTGATTTTCTTCCCATACTCAGGATCAATCTTCACCAGCGCTGCAACAATAAAACCCGGAATGGTTGTAATCAGAATCCAGATGAAGAAATTTTTGTAGCCGAGCATATCCTGAATCCAGCCGCTGCCCATCGCCGGAATCATCATGCCCAGCGCCATGATGCCTGTACCGATGGCGTAAAACACGGTTTTGTAACTGCCCTGTGCAACCATGATCATGTACATGGTGTAGGCCGTAAAACCGAATCCGTAACCGAATTTTTCGACCGCCACGGCGGAACCGACCAGCCATAAGTTCTGCGGCTGGTAATGGGACAAATACACAAAAATCAAATCCGGCAGGTGCATGATGAAAACCATCGGCCACAGCCAATATTTTAAACCGTTTCTGTAAATCACATAACCGCCCAAAAGACCGCCCAGCATCAGCGCAATGACGCCGACCGTACCGTAAATGATGCCGATATCCGCTGTGCTCAAGCCCAATCCCCCTTTGCTGATTTCATCGCGCAGAAAAGGCACGACCATTTTCGTCAGTTGCGCCTCGGCAAAACGGTAAAGCAAAAAAAAGGTGATGATGATCAGAATATCCTTGCGCCGGAAGAATAAGGTCAAAACGCGGAAATATTCCGCAAGGAAATTTTTTGATTTGTCCCACGGCGCGCTGATGTCTTCGGCGGGCTTCGGCAATGCAAATATGTGATAAATAAAAAACGAGAGAAAAACCGCCGCCACGACGATAAAGGATAGCGACCAAGCGCCGACTGCCGGATAACCGTATTTTTGCAGCATACCGGCCAGAAACACCAGACCGCCTTCAGCGGCAATGGTGGCAATACGGTAAAAAATAACGCGCACACCGACAAATGCAGCCTGCTGCGGCGTGTCGAGTCCCAGCATGTAAAAACCGTCGGCGGCGATATCGTGTGTGGCGGAGCTGAAGGCCATAATCCAGAAAACAGCCAGAGAGTAGCGCACAAAATCGGTTGTCGGCAGCGTCAGGGCGACACCGGCAAACGACGCGCCAATAGCCAATTGCATCGCCAGTATCCAGAAGCGCTTGGTACGGAAAATATCGACAAACGGACTCCAGAGCGGTTTAATCACCCAGGGCAGATAAAGCCAACTGGTGTAAAAAGCGATCTGCGTGTTGGAAAGCCCCATATCTTTGTATAGGACAACGCTGACTGTCATAGCCATCGTGTAGGGAATGCTTTCAGCTAAATAGAGAGAAGGCACCCAAAGCCAGGGATTCCTCCGGACCGCATTTCTTGTTGTTTCTGTTATTGTTTCGGACATTTCCTTTCTCTTTTTTATGTCACTTCAACTGAAAGCTACAGTCCAGCTATGCCGCGATGAAGTCTTAATATTATTCTACAACACCATCTGAAGGACGGCTCACTCGCACTGATAATTCAATTACGGCTTATCAATACAGTTTTTTTAACTGCGCGCCGGTGAAGTAGTGCGTCAGAATTTCTTCCGCTTGAAATCCCTTGGAGGCCATCACCGCCGCACCGATCTGGCACAGCCCCACGCCGTGCCCCCAGCCCCCGCCGATGAAAACAAAACCGATAACTTCTCCATACGTATTACGCCGAACAGTCACAACAAAAGCGCTGCTTAATAGATGACTCGGTGAAAGCCAGCGGCGAATTTCCAGTTCCTTTCCGACCATCACCGTCCTTTTCGAGCCGTCGATTTTCAGGCGTGAGATCCTGCCGGACGGCCCGCGTTCCAGCGGCTCGATATTTTTCAGATCTCCGAAATCAATCCCTGACTTTTCCCTGATGATTTCTTCCAGGTCTTCCCGCTCATAGGCAACCTGCCAGCGGAAAAAATCGGACGTTTCCCGATCAAAAGCCGGCAGGATTTGTTTCAATAATTTTTCATCGCTCGTGTTGCAATAAGCCTTCGGCCTGCCGGTCAACCATCGTCTGGCGTCGCCTTCCGTGCACACGGGAGAATGCGGCTTCACATCATCGCTGATATTGCTCAAATAATCATAATGCTTGTCTTCCCACGCCGTATCGAAAACATCTGTCTGACCGCCGCAGCATTTGTAATAACGCGCGTCGCAAATTTTTCCTCCATAAACGAGAAAATGCCCGCGGGTGCTTTCTATCGCCTTATGGACATTTTCCGAAATTATTTTTGTGATTCCCTGATAGCGCTGGCAATGGTCGTCGGCGCACACATCAAAACCATCATGATCGTTGACATCCTGCCAGACAACGATTTCATTTCCGGCTCTCTGAGGTGTTGATGTCCGGGCTTCCTGCTTTTTGGCAAGCATCGACACCAGCCAGCTTCGCGCAGTAATTGCCTGTGCTCTCAAAAACTCCAGAGGCGCTTCGGCGGACATCTCCGAAGAGATGACACTCTCCAGATAATTTTCCAGATGAACATTGTTGATGAGATTGAAAGAAGCATCTCGTGAAGCGGATAAAAACAAATCGCCGCGAAACGATTGCTCCTGAGTCCGCTGCCAGTGGAAATCAATGCCGATTTTTACATCCGATACGGTAAAAAAAGAACGGCTTCCCGCTTGCAAAAGGATTTCTTTCTGCCGCACAATTTCTTTTCCTGACGAATCGGCAAGCAGGACCCAACCATCATCAACGGTAACGGTATAGCAACCTTCCAATATCCGGCCATGCGCAGATGAAAAATCCCCTTTCAAGGTGATATGAGCTTCGCTGTAATTTTGCAGAAGGGCAACTCTGATTTCAGGTTCGTAATGGATCATGGTTTGTTTTTTATGAATAAAAGAAAGAGAAGTCAAGAAAGGAATGTATTCCCCATCGTGCTCTCCGGGACATTCCCGTGCCCTCCGCAACATCAGGCCATTCAACGAACGAGAAACTTTCCATGACGCCGCGTGCGGAATCATTCAACGCACAGTGATCGCCTGACGACTCCCGGACTATGCGGACGTTATGGGCAACGACTTTTTTAATTTCCCGGAAAATTGTCAGATGAAGGAACTAATTGCTTGAATATCATTGTTTTATCGTGTATGGCTTTCATAAATTACTCATTGGATGATTTATGGCGCATATTTGGCCAATCGGGGGAGGCAAAGGAGGATCAGGCAAGAGCTTTGTGGCAAGTTCGATGGGGCGTCTTCTGGCCAAATCCGGAAAAAAAACGCTGCTGATTGATCTTGATCTGGGAGCAGCAAATCTGCACACGATGGTGGACGTTCCCTACCCGGAAAAGTGTTTCTCTGATTTTGTCTCCAAAAAAATCCATGATCTGGAAGATACCGTTCTTCAAACACCCTTTCCTAATCTTTTTCTGATCAGCGGCGCCCACGACAGCCTGGACATCGCCAACCTTCCCTATGAAAAAAAAATAAAAACTCTCAAGGCCATTGTCAAGTTGGATTATGACTACATTATTCTGGATTTGGGGGCAGGTACCGCTTTTAACACGCTGGATTTTTTCCTGGCCTCAAGAAACGGCATCTTTATCACCACGCCGGAACCCACGTCCATTGAAAACGTGTACCGTCTGATGCGCGCCATCTATCTGCGTCGCATCCGCCATTATTTTTCGGCTGCCGACTTCAGGACGCTCGAAAAAAAGGTCCGGGAACACCTGGGCGAGGAGTCATTCAACAAGCCGGAAAATATCGTTTCGATCATCAAGAAAGAATTTCCGGAAAAATACGCGTTGATCAGAAAGGATTTCAATTCTTTCCGTTTCAAACTTATTCTCAATCAACTGCGCAAACAGGACAACACCGTTCTGGGCGAGCAGATTTGCAAAATTATCAAGAAGCATCTGGGCATCAATGTGGAATTTGCCGGCAACATCGCTTACGATGAACACGTTCACGACGCTATCTGCCAGCGCGTGTGCTTTCTGGACCGGTATCCGCACACGCGTGCCGCCAATGATTTGCGTGTTTTAAACAGGAAAATGAGCAATGCCTTCGGTGAACAATTGATGCTCAACTATCTCTGAAAAAATTGAATCAGGCGGCACATGGAAAAAGATTTTGACCAGATGAATTATTACGAAATCCTGGACATCGGTACGAACGCGACATCTGCGGAAATCCGCGGCGCCTACAACGTCGCGTTGCAAATGTATCAGCCCGATTCCCTGGTCAGCTATTCTTTTTTCTCGAAAGGAGAACGCGATAAAATTCTCTCGCTGATCGACAAGGCTTATTTTACTCTGATCAACGAAGCCCAGAGAGCCAAATACGACAACGAAATGAATCTGCGGGAAACGTCCGTTTCCGCAGACCAACACAAAGCCCCCCCCCAACCGGCCAACATCTTCGAATTTAACCGCCGGGATATCGCTTCCCTGACGCGGAAAAACAACAAATCGGCATTAAAGACAAAAATTTCCCAAAGCCAGTCCATCAGGGAAATTCTTTCCCGGCAGAAAATCACCGGCGCCGACCTGAAGGCCATCAGGGAAGAACTCGGGCTGGCAATTGAAACCATCCATCAGGAAACAAAAATCCGTCTTGATTACCTTCATGACATTGAAGAAGACAAAACGGAAAAACTGCCGGCACCCGTCTTTTTAAAAGGATTTGTGAAAGCCTATTTGCGAAGCCTGTGCATTGAGAATGCATATGATATCAGCACGGCCTACATGAACACGTTACCCGGTAAAAATTAACTTGACAGCGCTAATCTTTAGTGGTCATTATTTGTTAAAATCATAGCATGAAAAATTCCTGAAGCGTCGGCAATGAAAGTCCTCATTCATCTGAAAATTTACCGTCCCCAAAGGTGCTTTCCGGTTTTTTATGACGATTCAAAAGGAGCATAAATGAAAAAATCACTATTCTATTTACTGTTAATCAGTATGCTGATCTTTTTTGTTTCCGCCTGCTCGGACAGCGATTCAGATTTTGACGATACAGCCGACGCGGAATATCTGACGGTTCAAATGAGAGCTGATGCCGGCAACGGAGAAGTCTCGCTTGACTGGCAGATGCTTCCCAGAGCTGAAACATACAACATTTATTATATGGAAGATGACGAAGACGATACCAATCAACCCACCTCGCAAAAAATGAAATCTGAAGGCACAAAAATAGATGGAGAAACAAACCACATCATCAGCGCGCCGTATGTAGTTACCGGTCTGGAAAACGGGAAAACGTACTGGTTTGCCCTGTCCGCCAAAAATGCCGAGCAGGCGGAAAGCGACCTTAGCCAGGCTATTTATGCGATTCCCCGGGCTAATCCGCCATTGCCTGCTCCTAAAAACGTCCGCGCCAACGCAGGTGATAAAGAGGCCACTGTGACGTGGGATGCGGTAACCGGCGCGGCCGGTTACATTGTGTATTACTACACGTCTTTTGCAAACTATCAGGAAAGCCCTAAAATCACGAGCACCTCGTATACATTCACAGGACTTACCAACAAACAAACCTATCTTTTTTTCGTTGCCGCAGTCGACAGTAACGACAACAACGAAAGCGGCGACAGCAGCGCTTCGTTTGTCTACACGACAACGCCAAGCGAAGATCCGCCTCCATCCGCGCCCCGTAATCTTCGGGTCATCAATCGCGGTGAAGGATTCGTTGATCTGGCGTGGGATGCTCCATTATTCCACACAGGAGCATTAACCTATAATGTCTATTTTTTCACCGCCGGCAACATTACAAAATCCACAGCCCAAAAAGGGATAGAGGGCCTGGCGGATACGTCTACCCGGGCCGCGAATCTCGATAAAGAAAAAACGCATTATTTTGTCGTCACAGCCGTAGACAACAATGGAGAAAGCGCGGAATCAGGAGAAGTTTCCGCAATCCCTGATTTATAAAAAGGAATTATTAAGCAAATCAATTCCGGATAAAAAGGGCTTTTTAGGCCCTTTTTTATTATACGTGACAGAAAGTCGGGACAATGCGAAACAAAAGACACGGGATTGAATCGTAATAAAATTTATGTTAAACGCGCCCATAGGCATTATGGCAGGCGGAGCAAAAATTAATGAGTGTTTTTGAATACATCGCGCTGGATGAAAAAGGGAGACAACTGAAGGGATTTATCGATGCTTCAGGTGTCTCCGCAGCGCGTCAAAAGTTACGGGAAGAAAATATTTTCCCCGTGGAAATCAATCAGACGGAAACAAAAAAAGAATCCGCTCTGGCCGGGGCTCTGAAGATAAATCTCTGGGAAAGGGTTTCGGCAAACCAGGTGGCTGTCTTTACCCGCCAGCTTTCCACATTACTGGGAGCAGGCATGCCTCTGGTCCCGTCGCTTTCCATTCTGATGCAGCAGGAAAAAAATCCGCTTCTGAAAAAGTCCCTGGCGCAAATCCGTGAACAGGTCAATGAAGGCAAAAGCCTGACGGAAGCCATGGCGGAATTTCCCCGCATCTTTCCTTCTTTTTATCTGAACATGGTGAGAGCCGGCGAGGCTTCGGGAACCATCAACCTGGTTTTAGAGCGGCTGGCCGACTTCAGTGAAAATCAGCAGGCCCTGATGAATAAAATCCGTTCCGCCCTAGCCTACCCCATCATCATGTTTATCATGGGCAGCGCGGTTATCTTTCTTTTGATGACGTTTGTTGTCCCTAAGATAACCGGAATTTTTACGGATATGAATCAGACATTGCCGTTGGTCACCATCGTTCTGATTAAAGTCAGCAATTTTCTGAAGGCGTTCTGGTGGATCATCCTGATCCTTTTGTTCGGTGGACTTGCCGCTATTAGATATATGACAACGGGCACCGATTCCGGCAGACGCGCCTGGGATAACATCCGGCTGAAAATTCCGGTCATGGGACAAATCAACCGCAAAATTGCTATTGCCCGGTTTTGCCGAACGCTGGCCACGCTTTTGCAAAGCGGCGTGCCGCTTCTGACAGCGATGGAAATCGTCCGGAACATTGTCAACAATGTTATCATCGGCGATGCCATTCATCAGGCGGCCAGAGATCTTGAAGAAGGCAAAGGGCTGTCCGGTCCATTGACCAAAAGCGGTTTGTTTCCACCGCTGGTGACGGAAATGATTGCTGTCGGAGAACAAAGCGGTACACTGGAGACCATGCTTAATCGTATTGCCGCGGCTTATGAAAACGAATCACAGGCCAGTATCACGGTCATGACGTCGCTGCTGGAACCCATCATGATTCTGTTTATGGGGCTGGTGGTGGGTTTTATCGTTGTCTCAATTTTATTACCGATTTTCGAAATGAATCAGCTGGTCAGATAATTTAGACATCCGTAAAAAAGGGGGTTTTATGAAAATTTTCAGAAGAAAAAAAAGCAGACAGGCGGGGTTCACCCTGATTGAACTGATGGTTGTCATCGTGATCCTGGGTGTTCTTGCCGGTATGATTATTCCCCGCATCATGGGACGTCCTGACGAAGCCAGACAGGCCAAGGCAAGAATCCAGATGGAAGCCATGGAATCGGCGCTGAAACTCTACAAGCTGGACAACGGCAGTTATCCTTCGACGGAACAGGGGCTGAAGGCTCTGGTGGAGGCCCCGACAACGGGAGATCTCCCGAAGAACTGGCGTCAGGGAGGATATCTGGAAAAAGGGAAAGTGCCCAAAGACCCATGGGGAAACGATTTTGTTTATTTAAGTCCCGGCAGTCACGGCGATTTTGATTTATCCTGTCTGGGCAAGGACGGTGAAGCCGGAGGAGAAGGTGTCGATCAGGACATCAACAACTGGGAAGTGGAGTAAGCAGGGATTCACGCTTGTTGAATTACTGCTTGTTATCACGCTGATCGGCATAGTTCTGGTGCTGGCCGTTCCGTCCACACGGGACGTTCTCACCGGCGACATGCTTAAGAAAACGTCGCGCCAGTTGATCGGCCTGGAAAGAAAACTCAGAACGGAAGCCGTTCGCGATCAGCTGGACTATATTCTCCATCTGGATTTATCCGACTCCGTCTACTGGATTACGGCTTCCGACATGACAGAGATCAAACAGGCTGAAATCAAAAAACAGGCTCTGCATTTGCCTGAGGATGTCCGCATTATCGATGTCGTGGACGAAGACAACCGGAAGATTACCGCCGGCGAAGTAAAAATCGTCTTCAAAAAGGATAACATCTGTTCCCCGAGAGTGATTCATCTGGCTTACAAGGAAGATAAAATGACGATCGTCATGAATCCCTTTATGGGTGTCATCGATATTTACGACCAGTACGTGGAAATTCCTTTCAACACCTCCGAAGGGCAAAATCGCCGGTGAGGACCAGGCTATGACGCGAATGACAGAAAAAGGATTTACTCTGATGGAAGTCATGGTCGCCATGGCCATTCTGGCGATTGCGCTGGTTTCCATCTTTCAGCTTCAGTCGCAAAGCATTTCCATGGCGACGGATTCGCGTTTCATGACGACCGCCGCACTTCTGGCCCAGAGCAAAATGGTCGAGGTTGAAACACAGAGCCCCTTATCCAATAAAACCGAAAACGGCGATTTCGGCCCCGACTATCCGCAATATGCCTGGCAGTTAATCATTGGCGATACCCAGTTGCCTCAATTCAAAAAAATCGAGGTCACCGTCACCAACAAACTATTTCTTCGCCGCGGAACGTACACACTGATCCTCTATAAAAGGCCGGATATGTAACTATGAGACATTGCTCTTCCAGACCCCATTTAAGCGGCGGCGGATTCACACTCGTGGAAATTCTCATCGCTATCTTCATTCTCTCTCTGGTGCTGGCCACCGTTTATGTTTCCTATACCGGCACCCTAAAAACATCGCACCAGTTGGAAAAAGAAGGCGAAATCTACAAAATGGCGCGCCAGAGCCTGGAGCGGCTGGCGAAGGATTTAACGTCTCTGCAGATGTCCGAGGGATCGTTCTACCTGAACGCCGAAAAGAAAAAAACAGGACGGCATCAATTTCACAACATTTTTTTCTGGTCGGCAGCCCATTTGACTTTCGGAGAACTGGAAGGTGAGGGGCGACCGGCAACGATCGGATATTACGTGACGGAAAATCCTGATGGAAAAAGCTTCTCGCTCTGGAGATCCGACGCTACCGGAATGAAACCGGATGAGACAAAAAAAACAGAAGACGGATTCATCATCTGTAAAAACATTGAAACATTTCATCTGACGTTCTACGATTCGGCCGGAGGAGAAAATGACACATGGGAGACGTCCGCCGGTGGAGGCATGCATCAGGGCAAAGTACCCGAAGCGGTGAAGATAGAGCTTGCGCTGGTCAACGATGATGATGCGCAGAAGCCATACAAATTCATGACCAGAGTATTCTTACCGGTGAACAAATAAAATGATGAACATATTCGCCAGACATCAGGATGATCAAAAAAAGAATGACCCCCAAAAGTCATTTCTTAAATTTTCTATCCTCAAAGGTTTCATGGCCTTCCGAAAACGCCGGGATGGTTCAACTTACCAATTTCCGTTCACTGCGTTCCGGAAATTGTTGTTTCACAACCCACTGCTGTCGCGGGATGGTTCAACTTACCAATTTCCGTTCACTGCGTTCCGGAAATTGTTGTTTCACAACCCTCGAGGGGTTGCCCTGATCACGGTCATTCTGATCATTGTCATTCTGATTGCCGTGGTGATCGAGTTGAACAGATCGTCCCGCGCCGATATTTACGATGCAGCCAACTTAAGCGACGGTATAAAATTAAGCTATATCGCCAAGTCGGGATTTTACGGAGCCGCCGCCCTATTGAACAATTCCCCGGGCGCTTACACCTCTCTGCGCGACGACTGGGCGAAAATGGAAACGGTATCTCTGCAGTCCAATACTCTGTTTCCGGAAGGGTATTTTATCGCCAGAATCGAAGATGAAGCGGGAAAAATCCCTTTGAACAAGCTGGTTGACGGCGAAGAATACAATGAAGAAATCAGAACCATGCTCGACCGGTTACTGGCACAGCCGGAATTCGGCCTGAAGGACAGACAAATCGATGAAATCATCGATGCCATCAAAGACTGGATCGACACAGATGAGAACACGACCGGTTACGGAGCGGAAAGCAATTACTACGAATCTCTTGATTCTCCCTATCAGGCAAAAAACGCTCCGTTTGATTGCATTGAAGAATTGCTTATGGTAAAGGGAATAACCAAAGAAATCTTTTATGGAACGAAAGACAAACCATCATTGGCAAAATATGTTACCGCAGACAGCGAAGGATTGATTAACATCAATACGGCGCCCAAAATAGTTTTACGCTCTCTCAGCGATGACATTAGTTCCGAGCTGGCCGACAGGCTCGATGAATACCGCATGGAGAAGAGCCATGATGTTTCCGGAAATCAATGGTACAAACAGGTGCCCGGTATGGAAAACATAACCATTAATCAAAATCTGATTACGGTCAAAAGCACTTATTTTAAAATCGTATCCACGGGCAAAATCAGCAATATGTCAAGAACCGTGACCGGCATCGTCGCCACGGGGGACCAGGCTCAGGTTGCGATCATCAAGTGGAGGCAGGATTAATGCCGAATGTTCTGGGACTGGAAATCGGCCGGAGCACAATTAAAGCCGTTCTGATGGCCCGAAAAGGCTTGGGCGGTGGTCGTATTCTTGACGCGCGCATTCTGGACGTGCGCGACAACGAAGGAATTGGACCGGCACTGCAGAAATTGGCGGAAGATAAAAATTTTGCAGGTATCCCCTGCTTTGTGTCTGTGCCTTCCCAGGACGTCCTCTTCCGTCATGTTCGCCTGCCCTTCCGCGATGATAACCGAATCCGCAAAACGCTGCTCTTCGAACTCGAACCGCTCATTCCTCTGCCCATTGAAAACGTCATTGCAGACTACATCGCCCTTCCCCGCGAAGGACTGCTCGTCGGCGCCATGCCCAAAGAAACCATCCGCGAAATTATTGAACAGGTGGAAAAAAATCTCGGCGACGTCTCGGTTATTGACACCTCTTCTTCGGCGCTGGCCGTACAGATACCGGATCATAAAAAAACTTCCGTCAGCATCATTCTCGATATCGGACGCAATGCGACCACAGCCGCATTTTGCGAAAATGAATCTGTGATTCATATCCGTTCTCTGGCCTTCAGCGGCGAACAAATCACGCTGGCGATGGCAAAAGATTTTTCCGTGGACAGGAATCGCGCGGAACAGCTGAAAATCAGCGGCGATTATCCCGAGGCTATGGAAAAGGCCGGGGAGGAATGCCGGGGGCTTTGTTCGGAATTGAAAAACACCGTCGAATTCATGAAGATAAACGGCGTTCTGCACAATGATCCTGCACAAATCCTGCTGACGGGCGGCGGGGCTCTGTTCGGTCCGCTGCGCAAAGAGATCGAGAAAAACTTTACCTGCCCGGTGGAACTTCTCAACCTGATCAGTGCCAGACAACTGGAAGTTGAAAAAAATATCATGATGCGGATGAATCCGTCTTTATTGAATGCGGCCGCGGCCAACGCGCTGAGAAGTTCGGCCGGCAAAAAATCATTCAATTTCCGCCAGGGTGAATTTACCGCCCGGCCGTCGCATCTGAATTTCAAAAATCACCTGCGCTGGGCGGGCATCCTTGCGGCCGTGATCCTGCTGCTGGCCGTGGTGAATCAAATTCTCGATTACAGCCTGAAAATGCGACAAATTGGCGGCATCAAGAAGGACATTGCCAGGATTTTCCAAAAGAGTTTTCCGGACGCTCCGTCCATGGTGGATCCGGTGCAGCAATTGAAAACAAAAATCGAAGAAGATAAAAAAACATTCGGTCTCGGCGAAGGAATGCCGGAAGCAACAACAGCCGATTTTTTAAAGGAGCTCTCAGCGTTGATATCGCCTTCCCTGGAAATCGTCTTCACTGCACTGACGTATGAAAACAGGGTCATCTCGGTAAAAGGAGAGGCGAAAACGGTCGATGATGTGACGTTGATTAAAGACGCGCTGGCCAAATCAAAATCTTTCAAAGAGGTGACCATGGGGCCGACGAGTCTGACCCGTGACGGCGGCAAAGTTGATTTCAGTTTAAGGATTGAAGTCCAATGATACAGGAACTGTGGAACAAACTGGATGCCACACAGCGCAAACTTGTTGCGGGCGCGGCCGTGTTCGTCTGTATCGCGCTGATTCTGGAACTGGCCGTTTTCCCCTTCTGGGAAGCTAAAAAGAAACTGGACAGATCCATCAGCAGCAACCAGAAAAAACTGGCCGAGGTCAAAGAACTTTCCGCCGAGTTCAATCGGTTGGAATCGAAAGTGTCCGCCATGCGAAGAGTCGCTTCGATGCGCGCGGCAAATTTTACGCTGTTTTCCCATCTGGAAAAGAAAGCGACGCAGGCCGGCGTCAGAAACAGAATCAAAAACATGAACTCCTCCAGAGGCATTCAATCCGCCTCCTTTGAGGAGTCTTTGATCGATATGAAGCTGGAGAAGGTCACCATCAAACAGCTCGTTGATTTCCTTTATTACGCGGAATCGCCGGCGGATTTAGTGAGAGTCAAAAAGATCCATATTGTAAAAATGAAGGACGCTCCGGAATATTTAAGTGTGCAATTGCAGATATCTTCCATTCAGCCGTCGAATCAAATTCCGGAAAGCGGGCAACCATGAAAATACTGAAAAACAAGATATTCTGGTTTACGATTTACGGGATATTCATCACGCTGGTCTTTCTGTATCTGCTCTTTCCCTCGGATATCGCCCAAAGCAGGCTGGAAGAATCCATTGCCTCCTCCGGTTTGATTTTGAAAACCGGCTCATTAAAACCGTCCCTGCCC
This sequence comes from Smithella sp., assembly GCA_017993615.1. Lineage (GTDB taxonomy): Bacteria > Desulfobacterota > Syntrophia > Syntrophales > Smithellaceae > Smithella. Next base: position 40,302 of record JAGOMJ010000015.1, read on the forward strand.
TTGGGTCTGAAAATGAAAAATGTCCGTCTGGGTTCAGGGTCCTCCCCAAATATTTATTTTCAGGGAGATTCCCTCGACGTACAGTTTCACCCGTTGAATTTTTTCCGGGATAAAAAAAATATCCGCCTGAGCGGAAAAGCATACGGCGGAACCTTTTCGGGAAATTTCAAGACCACGGCGGCCGGTTTTCATCCGCCAGAGGAAGGGATGCTGAAATTCAAGAACATCGCGCTGGACCGGTACACGCTCATCAAAGCGTTAACCGGTAAACAGATAACAGGCAAGGCGAGCGGTAACTGGACGCAGGCGGCGGGATCAGGGGGACGTGAAAACTCTTCCGCAACCATTTCGCTTTTCCTCAACAAGGGATCTTATCCGCTGGCGGAACCCTTCCTGGGACTGCAACGAATCGATTTTGACCGTGGCGAGATTCAGGCCAGGCTGGAAAACCGCGTCCTGAAATTCGAAAAGTTCCAGATCTTCAGCCCGCAAATGGACTGTTCTTTAAACGGCGACATCATGCTTGTTGACGAATTCAAAAACAGCCCGGTAAATCTAACGGGCGAAATAATCATATCGGGTAGAAAGGTAAAAATGAATATCACCATTGAAGGTACCATTGCCAATCCTTCTATTCGCTATATGTAGGTAAGATGATGTTTCCTGAAATTACAGCGCAGATCAAAGAACGTATCGGGTCTTTCAAAAGAATGCCCTCCGTTTCATCTTTGGATACCGGTGTCTTGATCTCTGTGGCCGTTGTACTGGTCATCACCATTCTGTCTTACGAGGCGACCGACCTGTTTTATAAAGTGGTCCGTTTCCCGCTGACCAGACACACTGCCGTTATCAAAAACCATCATGAATCATTCGTCAGGAACAACCGGCAGCACCAGCAGCTTCAGGATTACGATATCATCACCGAACGCAATCTGTTTTTGACGACGTTGAGAACAGCAGGCGGAAGCGAATCTGCGGACGGGCCTTTCGATGCCGACCAGAAAAGCATGGATTTCGATCTGAAAGGAACCATAGCCATTAGTTCCTCTTCCGGTTTTATTATCGTTGAGGAACGGGGAAGCAAAAAACAGAAGTTATACCGCCTGGGGGACAAGATCGGCGCCCGCAAGCTGGCTAAAATAACAAGAAACACCGCCGTTCTGAAAAACGGCGAGGAAGAAATAACAGTAAAAATCAAAGAGACGGTGGAAGATAATTTGCTTTCCCCTGCCCCCGGCTCCAGGAGGAATCCCTCGCCTTCAAGAAACCCTGCTCTTTCCAGACTGGGAATTGATGGAAACGCAAAATACCTGCAATCCATTATGAATCAAGCGGTTGTTCGTCCCTTCATGAGCAGGGGCGTGCGTCAGGGATACATCATTTCCAATATCAAGCCGAGTAGCCTTTACGAAAAAGCCGGGCTTCAGAACGGCGACATCATCGTCGGAATCAACAATAATCCGTTGCACAACGCCAACGATGTCATGCAAGTTTTAAATGCGATGCAGTCCGGAAGCCGTTTGGAACTCACCGTCAAGCGAAGAGGACGGACGGAAACGATTAATTATACGTTGGAATGATTGCCTCGGGAGAAAAATATCCATGTATGCCGCGTATTTTGGGTTGAAAGAAAATCCCTTCAGCTTGTCGCCGGAACCGCGCTACCTTTTTTTAAGCGAACAGCACCGCGACGCCTTAAACTGCTTGATTTACGGAATCAAAGAAAAAAAGGGGTTCGTTCTCCTTTCGGGCGATATCGGCATGGGCAAAACCACGGTCTGCCGCAGTCTGCTGGCCTCACTGGATGATTCGGTGGAAACAGCGCTCATTTTCAATACCGCCGTTTCCGATATCGATTTACTGGAAACCATTCTCGAAGAATACGGCGTCGACATCGAACGCGAATCCCGAAGCAAAAAAAATTATATCGACCGCCTGAACAGTTTTCTGCTGGAAAATTTCTCCGCCGGCAAAACAGCCGTTCTGCTTATCGATGAGGCGCAAAATCTATCGCATGCGGTGCTGGAACAGATCCGCATGCTTTCCAATCTGGAAACCGAAACGGAAAAACTGATTCAGATTATTCTGATCGGACAACCGGAAATCAATAACCATTTGATGCTGCCCGCTCTGCGGCAGTTGAATGAAAGAATCACGGTCCGGTATGCTTTGAAACCGCTATCACCTCCGGAAGTGCGCGAATACATTCATCATCGTCTGAAAGTTGCTCACGGCCCGGGGGACATTCGTTTCACCGGCGCTGCCTACAGGCTCATTTTCAATTTTTCGGAAGGCATCCCGAGGCGGATTAACACGATTTGCGACCGGGCGCTCCTGATCGCCTATACCAAAAGCATAACGAAAATAGATCGCAAAATCGTCAGGCTGGCGGTTCACGACATCGGCACAACTTATTTTCAAAAAACCATGAGTCTGGGCAGAAAATTACTGGCGCGTCTGACCGTCTGACCGAAGCTGGAAAGTCTTGACCAAAGGGATATTATGAGCTACATAAACGACGCATTACGCAAAGCACAGCAGGACAAAAAATCACCCTATGCGGCATATGAACCGCTTTTGTCGCCTTCCGGTAAAAAAAATACCGGGCGGAGGCGATGGCTGGCCCTGCTGGGGTTTTTGGCATTGTTTTTTTGTGTGGCGGTGGCAGGACTTTTTGTTCTGATGTCCGGCCCTGAAACAAAAAAAGCCACGGCCAAAGCGCCGCTGACGATTCCGACGGCACCGGTGATTGAAACGCCGGTGATTGAGGCACCGGTTCAACCGGCTGTGCAAGACATAAAGGTTGAAAATAAAGTCGAGCCGGTATTAAAAACGACAGAAAAAAAGACTCAAAAAACCGAAGAAAGCGCTGCATTGAAAATACGGACAGCCGATTCAGTAAAACTTTACGCCGAAGCGCTGCGGAAACATCAGGAAGGCAACCTGGAGCAGGCAAAGGATTTATATAAGAAAGTTATTGAGATTGACCCGAAGAATATAGAAGCGCTGAATAATTTGGGTGTCGTTTATATGAAGAAGAAAACTTACAAATGGGCAATTATTCGACTCAACGACGCGCTGAAAATAAAACATGATTACCCCGATGCGCATTACAATCTGGCCTGTATCTACGCGCAAAACAACGACCTGAGCCGAAGTCTTTCCTATTTGAAAAATGCTATCGGCTTTAACCCTCAGGTCAGACAGTGGGCAGAAAAAGACAAAGATCTTGAGGTTCTGGCCGATTTGCCGGAATTTAAGAAACTATTGGAGAAAAATTAACGTCAAGATGAAAGAATCACATGTTCTTATTTTGAAAGCCGGTTTTTTAATATGGGTCATGATCCTGTTGGTGATTATAAGCGGTTTTGCCGGTTCAGCGCTGGCCGCGCGTGTCGCCGGCGGCGGTGAAGAGATCGAGACTACGGCTATGCCGGATGCCGCTCCGGAACCGGCGATAGAAGAAGAGGTGGACCCGGCGCCGGAACCCGAGCTGATGAATGAACCTTCCCGTCAGAATGCCGAGATGGACGCACCGGTCATGTCTACGGACAACAAAGATGAAAAACGGTCTTACAAGCCCATTAAAGTCAATCCGTCGCAGAAATATGTCACGCTGGATTTCGACAATGTGGATGTCAGCGTACTGGTAAAATTCGTCAGTGAATTGACCGGTAAAAATTTCATCATTGACGACAAAGTCAAGGGTAAGGTCACCATCGTTTCCCCCAAAAAGATTCCCGTGGAAGATGTCTATAAAGTTTTTCTGTCCGTTCTGGAAATTAACGGTTTGACCGTGGTGCCCTCGGGCAATATGATCAAAATCATTCCCTCTGTGCAGGCACGGGAGAAAGGTCTGGAAACCAGGACAAAACAGGATCCCCTGTTGCCGGAGGATCGCATGGTTACTCAGATCATTCCCCTGGAGCGGGCCAATCCCGATGAAGTGAAAAGAATCCTGGATCCGCTTATTCCGAAATCCAGTTCTGTTCTTTCCTATCCGCCGGCAGGCATGCTGATCATTACCGATTACCTTTCCAACATCAAACGGATTCAGGAAATCGCAACCGCGCTGGATGTCGAAGGCGCCGGCGATCAGATATCCTATATCCCGCTGCAGAATGCTTCCGCTTCGGAAGTGGTCAAATCGTTGAATACCATCTTCACACAGGGTCCCGTCCGCGGAAAGGCCGCGACAATCTTAAAAGTCGTAGCGGATTCGCGCACCAATTCAATCATTCTGCTGGCCAGCGGCGCCGAAACAGAAAATGTGCGCAAGCTGATCGCATTTATGGACAAGGATGTGCCGCGCGGAGAATCCAATATTCAGGTTTATCGTTTACAAAACAGTGTCGCCGAAGATCTGGCAAAAGTGCTCACCAGCATTGTCAAGGAAGGCGGGGCAGCAGCCGGCGCCACAGCAACGGCAACCGGAGCGAAAACAGCACCGACGACTGTCGTTTCCAAAAATGTTCAAATCGTTCCCGATAAAGCGACCAACACGCTGGTCGTGATGGCGGAACGGGAAGACTACAAGATTATTGAAAACATCATCAAGCAGCTCGATATTCCGCGTCCGATGGTCTATATTGAAGCTTTAATTATGGAAGTCAACGCCAACAAGGATTTCAAACTCGGCGTCGAATGGCGGGGCATCACCGAACATGGCTCCGTTGACGGAAATCCCACGGCGGCTTTTGCCGGTTCGGGAGGCGCCGGCCCTTCCGGTCCCGGTTCCTACAATATCATGGACGGTTTGCTGACAACGACCGGAATGGGCGTCTTTCCCAGCGGTTTTTCCATGGGACTGGTCGGGGCAGGCATTAAGATCGGCGGCGTCACCTTCCCCAGCATCGGTGCGGTCGTTCAGGCCTATAAAACCGATTCGGAAGTTTCCATCTTATCCACCCCGCAGATCATGACACTGGACAATGAAGAGGCGGAAATCAATGTGGGGTCGAACGTTCCCTATGTGACAAGACAAGATCAAACAAATGTGGGCACCGGCACAAATTATACGAACTACAGCAGCTATGAATACAGGGATGTCGGCGTCATTTTAAAAATCACGCCGAATATCAATCAGGAAAACTTTATCCGGCTGAAGATCGATCAGCAGGTGACCAAGGTGCAGTCGGGCGCCGATGAAGCAAGACCGACCACGCTGAAGAGAACGGCAAAGACAACGGTGATCGTCAAAGACAATGAAACGGTCGTCATCGGCGGTCTGGTCGGCGACAGTACGGACGACAGCACGTACAAATTCCCCCTGCTGGGCGACATTCCTCTTCTGGGCTGGCTTTTCAAAACGAAAACATCATCACGGGAAAAGACCAACCTTTACGTATTTCTGACACCGCACATCGTCCGTACGCAGGCCGATGCCGCAAAAATTTATCAGGAAAAAAGGGAGACCATGGGAGAAGTGGTCGAGGGCGTCATCAAACTGAATGAAAAAGCCGATGCGAAGGCTCCCCAGGTGCGTCCTCCCGTTGAAAACGAAACCATTTCCAATCCGTAAGCCTGAGGGTCCGATTCGATATGTCCAAAATCCATACAGCTCTGAAAGAATCGGCGGCGTCTGCTCATGGTGATGCATCGTCCGGCAAATCCGTTTTTTCGTCTCTGGATGAAAAGCTCATCGCCGCGGGAGTGGCACCGGACACCCTCAGTGAAATACGAACCGCACCGGCAAACAACGGCGGAGGATTTTTCGATCAACTGATCAAAAAGAAAGTGATTCCTGAAATCCATCTTTTAAAAATCCTTTCCGAACATTTCGGGCTGTCATTCTGGCAGCAACTGCCCATGGAAAGCATTGATATCGACTTTACCCAACGCATCCCCATTCAATATTTAAAAAAACATAAAATCATTCCATTGATCACCGCCGAAAACCCGGTGATCGCATTAAACGATCCTTCGAATTTCCAGCCTGTCGATGACTTGAGACAGCTCCTGAAGAATCCAAATCTGTCGGTTGTTCTGTCTTTGCAGGACGCAATTATGTCGGCCATTAATATGGCGTATGACATGAGCCGCTCATCGGCCAAGGATTATTTTGAAGAAATGGACCAGTCCTCCACCGACGATCTCATTTCCAAAATCGATGAAACCGCCGATCTGCTGGATGAAGCCAGCGATGCCCCGATCATCAAACTGGTCAACCTCATTCTTTCCGGCGCGATCAAGGACCGCGCCAGCGATATTCATGTCGAGCCCTATTCGGCAAACCTGAAAATCCGCTACCGCATTGACGGCATTTTATATGATACACTCAGCCTGCCGAGGCGCATCCAGTCGCCGCTGATATCACGTATCAAAATCATGGCCAAACTCAATATCGCGGAAAAACGTCTCCCCCAGGACGGACGCATCGAAATAAAAATAGCCGATCGCCTGGTGGATATCCGCGTGTCGGTCATCCCCACCGCCTTCGGCGAAAGAGTCGTTCTGCGATTGCTGGACAAAACGGCCAACATTTTAATGTTATCCGATCTGGGCATGCATGATGAACGGATCAAACTCCTCAATAAGCTGATTAAATCGCCTTACGGAATCATTCTGGTGACCGGCCCCACCGGCAGCGGTAAAACAACGACGTTGTACGCAGCGCTTTCCACCATTAACCGTCCGGAGATCAATATCATCACTATCGAGGACCCTATCGAATATCAAATGGACGGCGTGGGACAAATCCAGGTCAATCCCAAAATCGATCTGACGTTTGCCGCCGGCCTGCGTTCTATCGTCCGTCAGGATCCTGATGTCATTCTCATCGGGGAAATCCGTGACCGGGAAACCGCTGAAATCGCCATTCAGTCCTCGCTGACCGGACATCTGGTCTTCTCCACGCTGCATACCAACGATGCCGCCAGTGCCGTTACCCGTCTGATCGATATGGGCATTGAACCTTTTCTGGTCACATCGTCTATTGTCGCGATCATCGCCCAGCGACTCGTTCGCGTTCTCTGCCCCCATTGTAAAGAGGTTTATGAGCCGGATGAAGAATCGCTGGCCAATCTCGGTTTGAGCCGATCCGTCCTGAAAAACAACACTTTTTACCGCAAGAAAGGCTGCAATCTCTGCATGCAGACGGGTTTCCGGGGACGTTCAGCCATTTTCGAAATTCTGACCGTTGATGATGAGATTAAAAGGCTCGTACTGAAAACATCCGACGCCAATCAGATCAATGAACTGGCCATCAAGCGGGGCATGATTACATTACAGCAGGATGGTATCGACAAGGTTCTCGCAGGCATCACGACAATCGAAGAAGTGCTGAGAGTTACCCGCACTCTCAGTCGTACCGATGACATCGTCATCGAAGTTTAATGAGGCTCTCTGAACTATAGTGAAGAGTTAGCCGAATTATCCCCGAAGCGAAGCGGAGTGGGATAGTGAGTCTCGCTACTGGAAACGGAATAAAACATGATCGAATTCTATAAAATGAGCGGCAGCGGCAATGATTTCATCATCATTGACAACATGGATTTGTCCCTGGATGTCGGTGATTTATCCGAGTTCGCCCGCAAAGTCTGTCAGCGCAAAATTTCCGTGGGCGCCGACGGACTGGTGGTGATTGAGCCGTCCGACATCGCCGATTTCAAATGGCGTTTTTTCAATGCTGACGGTTCCATGGCGGAAATGTGCGGCAATGCCGCCCGATGCGTGGCGCGTTTCGCTTATATGAAAGGAATCGCAGGACAAACAATGTCTTGGGAAACCATTGCCGGTATCATCAGCGCGGTTGTAAATGACGACGTGGTCAAGGCAAAACTTACCGATCCCTCGCCGGTTGAATCCAATATCGAAATCGAAACGGACGGGCTGAAATTCATCTTGGACAGTATTGATACCGGGGTTCCGCACGCGGTAGTTTTTGTCGATGATCTCGATACCTGCGAAGTATATCGTCAGGGACGCAACATCCGTTTCCATGAACACTTTGCCCCCCGGGGAACCAATGCCGATTTTGTCTCACTCATTAACAGAAATAAAATAAGGGTCCGGACCTACGAACGCGGCGTCGAAGATGAAACGCTGGCTTGCGGAACGGGTGTGGTGGCGGCAGTTCTGGCGGCAGCGCAAAGAAATCTTGTTGAATCGCCCGTGGACGTGCTGGTACGAAGCAGTGAAAGCCTGCGCGTTTATTTTGAAAATCAAAACGGCCTGTGTCGTGAAATTTACCTTGAAGGCCGTGTCAAAATGGTCTATCAGGGAATGCTTCTGGAAGAAGCCTATCAATAAACTTAATAAAATATATCTGTCATTCCGGTGCGGACCGGAATCCAGTATTATTTAATTAAATATCAATTTCTGGACATCGGCCTTCGTAACCTAAATAACCTGAAGGTCACTATAGGGTCATCTACGACCGGTGTGACAATTAGATTCTAATCATAATTAATTTTGGAGGATATCGATTTTGAAAACTGCGGACAAACTAGCGAAAATACCGCCTTACCTGTTCATGGAATTGAGGAAAAAAATAAACAAGGCTAAGGCCGAAGGCATTGATGTTATTTCACTGGCCATCGGCGATCCGGTGGAAGCCACGCCGGATTCTATTATTGATGAGCTTTGCGCCACGTCGCGCGATCCTCTGAATCACCGTTATCCGACCGATGAAGAAAAGGGTATGCTGGCATACCGCCGCGAGATTGCCAAATGGTACGAAACACGCTTCGGCGTTACGCTGAATCCCGAAAACGAAATTCTGGGATTGATCGGTTCGAAGGAAGGCTGTCATCATTTTATCATCGCGCGCGTCAATCCCGATGACATCGTTTTGATGACCGACCCCGGTTATCCCGCTTATCGTTCCAGCATCCTGCTGGGCGGCGGCGTTCCGTATAATGTACCCATCCTGCCGCAGAACAATTATCTGCCGGTATTCGAAGACATTCCGACGGACATCGCTAAAAAAGCCACCGCCATGTTTTTGAATTATCCCAACAATCCGACCGGCGCCTGCGCGACCCTGGAATTTTTAGACAAGCTTGTTGAATTTGCCAGAACCTACGACATCGCTGTTTGTTACGACAATCCCTACAGCGAAATAGTTTTTAGCGGACAAAAACGCATCAGTTTTCTGATGGCCAAAGGCGCGAAAGACGTCGGCATCGAATTGAACTCCTTATCCAAGCCCTTCAATATGTGCGGATGGCGGCTGGGCATGGCCTGCGGCAATCCCGAATTAATCGCCGCCATCAGCAAGGTTAAGGAAAACACGGACTCTGGAATCTTTAATCCGATTCAATTCGCCGGCATCAAAGCCCTGCAGAACGAAGCGCCTTTTGTTGACAAGATGATTGAATTGTATGGAAAGCGCCGCGAACTCGTTCTTAAGACATTAAAAAAAATCGGCATTGAATTCAATCCGCCCAGGGGAACGTTTTATCTGTGGGTGCCTGTTCCCAAAGGGATGACCTCGCTGGAATTCACCAATCGCCTGTTCGATAAAACCGCTGTGGTCGTTGCTGCCGGTACGGCCTACGGCCAGTACGGCGAGGGTTTTGTGCGCATCTCGCTGACGGTGCCGGATGAACGGCTACGCGAAGCGATGGAGAGAATAGAAAAAGAATTCAAGCAGTAGCTTCGTATTCTTCGTATAACTTTGTTGGCAGCTGCACAGTCATCCTCGACGTATTGTCATATACGCCTGCGGTGTCTGCTTGCTGCCGCCTCGTTTTACTTTGAATACAAAGCTACTGAAAAGAAAGTCTTTGTTAGGTGGAGTTTTTTTGACTCGACCATTTAATCAGATCTAAAATCAATCGAGTCGAAAAGACTCGATTGAACAAGGGTATTTCAGGTGCGTCGTTAGGAGTAGGGGGTGATATTTGGACCGTTGACAATCCCGTTCCATTTAAATTTTCTGAGTTGCTGCTTCCAGAAATAATAATTGAGGATTACGGAACAGAACAAGATTATCAAAGAGTCATGAGACCTGCGTTTGACACTTTATGGAATGCAGCTGGTTATTCTGAATCGAAATATTTTAATAAAAATAACTTATGGGTAGGAAGAAGTAAGAGATGAGGAGAAAAGGAATCAAGTCTTTGTTTGGCTCAAAATAACAAACAACAAATGGATTCCGGCCTCTGCTGGAATGACAATTAATGTTTTTCTAATATTAAGGAGGCATTATGCGTATCCTAAAAAAAATCGCGATTGGTCTTCTTATTTTTCTGGTTGTTCTGGGAATTGCCGGATTTTTTATCGCGCCGCCGCTGATGAAGCCGTACATCATGAAGAAGATGTCCGAGGCGCTGCACCGCAAAGCGTCCATTGAAAAAATCAGCATCAATCCTTACGCTGTTTCCATAACATTAAAGAAATTTTCACTGGAAGATCCGGGGAAGCCAAAAGCTTTTGTCGCGTTTGACGAACTTTATGTCAATGCCGATTTGATGTCCTCCCTTTTCCGCCGCGCTCTGATCCTGAAGCAAATAACGCTGACGAATCCTTACGTCGGAATTTCCCGCAAACCGGAAGGCTCCTACAATTTCTCAGACCTGCTTCCCAAGGATGAAGCAAAACCGGACAAAGAAGACAAACCTTTTCTTTTCTCGTTGAACAACATTCAGATTATTAACGGCAATATTGATTTTGAAGACGCGCCGAAGAAAACCAATCATACCGTGCGGGAACTCAATGTCTCCGTCCCCTTCATATCCAATATCGAATATCATCTGGAAAAATATGTGGAACCGAAGTTTTCCACTAATATCAACAATAACAAATTTGAGCTTGCCGGTAAAACACAGCCCTTTCTGACCTCGCGCGCCACAAGTTTCGACATCAATATTCAGGATATCGACATCCCCTATTATCTGAACTATGTGCCGGCGA
>JAGOMJ010000105.1 GCA_017993615.1 Smithella sp.
CCTTCATCCAATTTTTCATCGGAAATGTCCGCCAAGGATATCGAAAGAATCAAGAAAGAGCTGATGCAGGGCCGAACCGTCTGCTATTACTATTGCACATACGATTACTGTGAAGGTCGGGCCGGAGGTCTGAGCGACGGCCTGATTTACCGGGACGGCAAGTACATCAAGGGAAATAAATTCGGCAGGGAGTGCACGCCGGAAGAGGTAGCGGCAAAACGCCGACTGTGCAGAGAGCATGGAAAAATCATCGGCACGGCCAATTTAAAAGAGGATGAAAAGAAGCTGCTGCCTGTCCCGGCGCCCGTTGAAACCAAAGAAATCGCCCAAACCGAAGAAGACCAGGACGACGAGGAAATTCCGGCAACGGATGAAGAAAAAGCCCGGAAGGAAAATATCGATTTTCATCTGGCGAATATAATGATCATCGAAAAAAATATGGCTAAAGACCAGGCGGAGCTTGCCCAGGAGACCGACTCCGTTCGGCGCTCGGCGTTGGAATTCCGCATTCTGACGGCGCGCTCGGATATTCAGGCGGAAAAGGATTTGATTGCTTCGCTGCAAACCGGGCAAATGATTCACACGCGGACGCCGTTTGACGATTACGCTCAGGCGCAGTTCATCAACAACATCAAGGACAATCAGCGGCGCATGGAGGATTTTCAACGGACCACCGCGGCGCTGAATCGTCTGGCCGGCATGCTGCCCGGCGATGAAGCGGAAAAAGCGCGGGAATTCATCAAACGACAACTGCCCTTGTCCAGCATGGCCAGCATCGATAAAGAGAAGGCAAAAAATGTGGCTGGTGCTCTCAACGAGAAGGTGCAGGGATATTATTTATCCGCCGGCGCCAGAGAAGATGAAAAGGCCGCCTGGGCCAATTTCGGAATGGAAGCCGCGCAAAATATCAAGACGGCGGCGGACACCGGACTTACGGTGACTTCCATGATGGGGGGCCGGGGGGTGATGATCGCCTACCAGGGCGTGACGGGCTATGTCGAAGGGGGGCCGGTGGAAGCGGTCAGCCGCGCGGCGTTTTTCTATTCCACACCCACCGCCGTTGCTGCCGACGCGTTTAAAGGATACCGGGAAGGCGGTTGGAAAGGGGCGGCCAAAAACGCAGCCTTCACGTTCATCTCCAGCAAGGCTTTCGAATACGGAGCGAAAAAACTAGGAGGTGCAATGGGACAGCCCGCCGCGAAAACCAAACCGACGGTACAGGAACAGTTTGCCCAGGCACAGTTTAAACAGGCGCGGCAGGACGGAGAATCCCTGGCCAAAGCTTTTTCCCGGGCACAGGGGGATTTGGACCGTTTGGGAAAGACTGGGGCATCCGCCGCCGAGATTTTGAAGCAGCAGAAAGCGGTGCGGGATCTGGCCGCTGCCGTCAACTCCAGCCCGCACGCAAAGAATTTCCTGAAATATAAAGGGGATTACCACAGTCAGAAAGCTTACAATGCCAATATGAAGGCCAACCACGCGGAAGCGGAAGCCAGATTCCATCAGGAGATGCAGCGCCGCGGCTGGAACAAGCAGGAGCTCAAAGAATTCCGCAATTCCGCCAGCGCAGGCTCAGTGGGCATGGACTATGACATCGGCCTTGTGGAAAAGGCGAACTGGGTATCGTCCGGAAACGGCAAAATGGTCCGCAACAACTGGCTGACACAAAACGGCAAGGCCCAGACCGTTGAAAAATGGCAGACCGACGCGCAGAAAGCGTGGAACAAAGCCTACCACGACACGACCGGACGCAGCGCCAAACAGTCCTGGGAAACGGTGACGTCCAGCGCGAATCTGGAAAGCTACCGCGATCTGAATCTGCTCGGCGCCGACAAGAACAAGGTGCAGTCCATCTGGGCCGGGCAGAGCGCCGACGTGACCCGCTACAAGACGCAGCACATGCTCCATGATCCCGCTCTGTCCAAAATGGAGGCGCTTCAGGAAGCCAGCCGCGGCGCAGCCAAGGATATGAATACCAAACTGCTTCCCCTCATGGAGCAGGCCAAAGCGCAGGGCAGTCTTTCCTCGCAGGCGCTGGCCGAATCCAAACGCCACTGGCAGAAGGTGCAAAGCGTGCTGGATGCGTTTGGAAAAAATGATCTCGACCCCATCACCGCGCAGCGGAGAATCCGCGAGTTGACCGGCAAAGGCATTCCGGAAGTTCTTGACGACGGAAGTTTTTTGCTGGAAAGCATGATTAAAGGGAAGAAATAATTGTAGATGTCCATGTTTTAACAAACCTTTTACCATTTCAGTGTAGCAACGGCAGAAAGCGGCCGGGCAGCCTTCGGGATATTTTGACCCCATTCTTGAAGTCGAAATTCGGGCATTTTTTACTATGCGAAAAAAATGTTGACAGGTATATAAAAAATATATAGCCTCCTATCCACGCAAAGAGGAAAAGACGGATGTCGATCAAATACGCCATTCTTGGGCTCCTGCAGTATTCGGATATGCACGGTTACCGGATCAAGGCGCACATTGAAAAAAATTTCGGCCATATGTGGTCGAT
>JAGOMJ010000063.1 GCA_017993615.1 Smithella sp.
GGCACCGTCGCCGTCCTGAATTCGGCGGTTTTGATGCCGACCAGCCACCCTTTTGTGCCGCCCATGCTCTTTTTCATCCGTTTATGCCCTTCGATCAGAGCGGACGTCTGGGCAATGGCTTCAATTAAAACAAGCGCACACACCGCCTTGCCGTCGCACAGCGGCCAGCGTTCGTTGACCACGGCCGCGGCCGAACCGGAATCGTCATCGAGCTCAAGAATTTCCGTGATGACTTTAATCGGCTCGCGGTGCGGTATCAGCGCTTCGATGTCCATCATCGATCCATTCCTTCATTTTTTTCTTTCAATAAATTAAAAAATACTGCAGAAGTCAATCAAAACATTCAACAGGGCCTGCTGTGCAAAAGGCATTGACACGAATTGTTTTTTTTCTATAATCATAAAAAATCTTCAGGGGAGAAATAAAATAATGAAAAAGCATTATTTGATATTATTGATGATCTGCGGGGTATTATTGACGGCCGGCCCTGTCGCGGCTCAGGATGCGGTGGAATTGAAGCTGGCGCATTTCATACCGTCCACGCATATTCAACACCAGAAGACCTTCCTGCCCTTCGCCCAAAATGTGGAAAAACTGTCCGGCGGCAAGGTGAAGATTAAAATCTATCCAGCGGGCACTCTCGGGGGAGCGGTGCAACTTCCGGACGCCGTCAAAACGGGTATCGCGGATATCGCTCTGATCTTTCCGTCCATGACCTCCGGCCGGTTTCCCCGATTTTCGGCGTATGATCTGCCGTTCCTCTTCGATAATCCGCAGCAGGCCATCCAGGTGGCTTACGACCTTTATGAACGCTGGTTTGCCGAAGATTTCAAGGACTATAAACTGCTCTGGATTTATTGCACCGACATGGGACAGTTATATTCCGTCGATAAGCCGATCCTGACGATGGAGGATTTCAAGGGAATGAAATTGCGGTCGCCTTCCGCGTCCATGAGCGACGCCCTGAAGCGGCTGGGCGCCAATCCGGTGGGAATGCCGATCACGGAAATGCACATGGCCCTTGCAAAACACGTTATCGATGGCGCGCTGACCCCCAATACGGTTGTCGCGGACTTCAAACTCTACGATCAAATCAAACATATTACCCAAACGGATTTTTATATTTCCATCATGGCCGTGGTCATGAATAAGAAGAAATATGAGGCGCTGTCTCCCGCCGCCAAACAGGCCATTGACAACGCGGCCGGAAAATCCTGGGGGCTTCACGCCACCGGTGTGTATGACGATTACTCCAGGGAAACTGTCAATCAGCTGCGGACGTCAGGCAACGTGAAAATTCACGACATGGCCCCGGACGAAAGAAAGAAAATCCGGAACCAATTGGCAGGCATGGAAAGCGACTGGATCCGGCAAAACAGCGAGAAGGGAATTCCTGCACGTGAGATGATGGATGCCATACACCGCGCTTCGGCTAAAATAAAATAGGGCGCGTGCGGTTGTGAAGAGGGTCTTTTCCTGCATACACAAAACGGCAACCGGCTTAAACGGCGTCGCCGCGGGGATCATTTTTATCCTGATGATTCTAACCGCGGCGAATGTTCTTTTGAGAAAGCTGACGGGCATCAGCATAACCGGAATGACGGAAATCAGCGAATTGATGATGATCATCCTTGTCTTTTTCGCGCTTGCCCAAGCGGAAATCATGGATCGCCATGTCAGCGTTTCCCTTTTGACAGACCGCCTGACCTCCGGGGCCAGGAAATATTTAGCCGTCATCACGTCTCTTGCCAATGCCCTGTTTTTTGCGCTCATCACGGCGGCGGCGATTGTTTACGGCTCTTCGCTAAGACTATCCGGTGACGTATCCATGGATCTCCAGATTCCCAAATATCCCTTCGCCTATGTCATTGCCTTCGGCGCTGCCGTTCTCAGTTTCGTCTTTTTTAAAAAAACCCTGGCATCGATAAAGGATGAAAAAGTGCTATGACCCCGGTAACCGTCGGCGTATTCGGCCTCATCGTCATGGCCGTCCTCATCATGATTCGCGTTCCGATCGGCTGCGCAATGGGCATTGTCGGTCTGGCGGGATTTTCCATCCTGTCCTCTCCGGACGCGGCCTTTTCCATGCTGGGCATGGTCGTCTATCAGACCGTCTCCTCCTACGCCCTGACCGTCATTCCGCTCTTTTTCCTGATGGGACAACTGGCCGGTCAATCCGGCATGGGCGTTGAATTATATCGTGCCGTTCACCGCTGGACCGGCTTTCTGCCCGGCGGGCTGGCGATGGCAACGGTCGGCGCGTGCGCCGGATTTTCCGCGATCTCCGGCTCCTCTTTAGCGACGGCAGCCACCATCGGCGCGGTTGCATTGCCGGAAATGAAACGCTTCCGATACGATGACGCGCTGGCGACCGGATGTGTGGCCGCGGGCGGAACACTGGGCATTTTGATTCCGCCCAGCACGGTTATGGTGGTCTACGCCATTCTTACGGGACAACCCGTCGGAACGCTCTTTATCGCCGGCATCATTCCCGGCATCATCCTCACAGGGCTTTTTCTTTTGACGATCTTTCTGTGGAGCAGGAAACGTCACGGCATCAGTCATCCGGATTCCCGATTTTCTTTCGCTGAAAAATGGGAATCCCTCCGGGACACCGGAAGCGTTCTTTTGACCTTCGCGCTGGTGGTGGGCGGACTTTACGGAGGCTGGTTCACACCGACAGAAGCGGCGGCGGTGGGAGCGTTGATTGTTCTGGTCATTATTTCTGCAAAAAAAAGACTTACCTGGAAGCTTTTGGCCGGTTCGCTCACGGAAACAGCCCTGACCACCGCCATGATTTTTGCCATTCTGATCGGAGCAAATATCTTCGGCTACTTTATGACGCTGAGCGATTTGCCGGCGACATTGACCGCCTGGGTCACGGACACAGGCATGAACCGGTATGCGACGCTGGGTATCATTTGTCTGGTGTATGTTGTTCTGGGGTGCATCCTGGAAGGATTTGCCATCATGTTTCTCACCCTGCCCATCGTGTTTCCGATGGTCACGGCAATGGGGTTCGACCCGATCTGGTTCGGGGTGCTCATGATTCTGCTCATTGAGATGGGCCTGATCACGCCGCCCGTGGGAATCAATGTCTTTATCATTTCCGGAATCGCCAAGAATGTTCCCATGGCAACAATCTTCCGGGGCATCGCTCCCTTTTTTATCGCCATCCTGATCTGTGTGGTTCTGTTATTCCTCTTCCCTCAACTGGCACTGTTTCTGCCCGCCACGATGGCCGGATGACCCTTTATTCGGTAAAGCGGATCGTACCGGTTTGCGGAATCCGTCCTGCAGAGACTCTGGAAATCCAATACCTCTTTTTCTCGTAGGGATAAAGAGGCAGCGGAATGCGCTTTCTCGGTTCCTGCGAATGTAAATTTTCCCAGTCAATCCGGGCGCCGGCCAGCCACATCCTGCCCACGGCACGAAGCAGCGTCTTGCGCGCCAAACACGTTTCATTCGCCGCAGGCAGCGCCGATAAAATAAGTGTATTCTTCAAATCATGATTGTTGCCGGCCATTGCGCACAACGGATATCCCGGTCCCAAATCCATCAGGATACAATGGGCAAACATCGCCAATGTCTTCAGCCCGTCGCTGAAACGGGGCGTCTCCTGCAAGGGTTTGCTCCAGTAAGCCATGTCCGTCGCCTCCTGCAGCGTCAGCCATGTCCCGGTTATCCCGGAAACAACGGGAATAACAGGCGGCTGAAGGGTAATATTTTTCATAGCGTCTGAATTATGATGATGTGCAAACACAGTGGGCATCTCATTCAGCGTCATGACCCCGGACAGGCAGGCCGCCGTGTATTCACCGATACCGCTGCCGATCAGCGCCTCCGGATAGACGCCCCAGCTCATCAGCAGACGCGCCACAGCGTACTGGACGAGGAAAATCGCCGCGCGGCCGGTTTCTTTTTGCGCCATGGCCTGTTCTGCCTGTTGCTGATCGGGCTTTTGCGGAAACAAGACGTCGCGAACATCCAGCCCCAACGACTTTTGAAACATCGCGGCGCCCTGATCGATATCCGCACGGAACGAGGGTTCCTGCTGATACAGATCAGCGGCCATGTTGACATACTGCCCGCCTTCGCCGGGAAACATAAAGACCAGGCTCGGTTTGGAAAAATCGCAGCGCCCCAACTCCTCTTCCGGCGGCGATGGTGACGCCAGAAGCGCGATCGCCTCTTCCCGATCCCGGCAAACCAGCATGCGGCGATGCGCAAAGGCCTTGCGCCCGGCCTGCAACGTATAAGCGACATCGGCCAATTCTTGATCGCGGTTTTGCTTCAGGTGGTGCAATAGATTGCGGGCTGTCGTATTCAGGGCTGTTTCGGTTTTACCCGACAAAACCAGAAGCTGCCACGACTTTGATGCCGGGGGAACGCTTTTTTCCTGCCATTCCTCCACAATCAAATGGGCATTTGTTCCTCCCACGCCGAACGAACTGATCCCGGCCCGTCTCGGCATTCCCTCCTCACCGGGCCAGGGCCGCAAAGCGGTGTTGACAAAAAAGGCGCTGCCGGCAAAATCAATTTCCGGATTCTGATTCACAAAATTCAGGCTGGGGGGAATCTGCCGGTGCTGGAGCGATAAAACGGTTTTCAGCAGGCTGGCGATACCGGCGGCGCGGCTGGCATGGCCGATATTTGATTTGACGGAACCGATAGCGCAAAAACCCGTTTTCCAGGTATGGCGGCGAAAGGCCTGGTTTAAAGCGGCAATTTCAATGGGATCGCCAAGGCTTGTTCCGGTGCCGTGCGTTTCTACATACGTAATGGTCTCGGGATGGACCCCGGCATCTTTCTGGGCCTCCTCGATGACGGCGGCCTGTCCGTCCGCACTGGGCGTCGTAAAACCCATCTTGAACGATCCGTCATTGTTGACCGCCGACCCTTTGATCACCGCATGGATGGTATCCCCGTCGCGGACGGCTTCGCCCAGTCGTTTGAGCAAAACCATTCCGGCGCCATTGCTGACCACGATCCCGCGCGCCTCCGCATCAAAGGGGCGGCATTGACCGTCGGGCGATAACATCCAGCCTTCCTGGTAAAGGTACCCAGTCTTCTGCGGGGTTTCCACCGAAACGCCGCCGGCCAGCGCCAGTTCGCACTCTCCGTTTAAGAGACTCCGGCAGGCCAGATGCACCGCCACCAGAGACGTCGAGCAGGCGGTCGTGACATTGATGGCCGGACCTTTCAGGTTCAAGGTATAGGCAATGCGTGTTGCCAGAAATTCCGGATTGTTCAATAACTGAATGCGCAGATCGTTCACGACGGGCAGCAGGTGTCTTTGCGGCATAATATGCTTCTGCAGATAAGCACTGGGACTGGCGCCGGCAAAAATTCCCACCCGGCCCCGGAAATCATCCGGAATATATCCCGCATGTTCAAGGGTGTGCCAGGCGGTTTCCAGAAGCAACCGGTGCTGCGGATCGAGAATGGCCGCTTCCACGGACCGGAGGCCAAAAAACGCCGCATCGAATTTTTCAATGTCCTCAAGATACGTTCCCGCTTTCACGTAATCGGGATCGCCAAGAAGATTTTCATCCACGCCGGCATCGATCAGTTCCTGCGTCGAATAATGGCGCACGGACGACACCCCGTTTTTTATGTTCTCCCAGAATTCGTCCGTGTTTGCGGCATCGGGAAACGTGCCGGCCATGCCGATAATGGCGATATCGTCCCGGACAGGCGATTCTTCGGAACCAGCCGCATGTTTCGGCTCTGCCGGGCGGTTCGGACGGAAAGCATCAGGCGCCGTTGCATCGGCGGGCGGTTTGCCCTCCATCAATCCTTTCCGGTGAATGATAAAGCGCGCCAGCGCCGCGATGGTCGGATACTTAAACAGGATGATGATCGGGATGTCGATATCAAAAACATCCTGAAGGTGGGTGTGCACCCAGAAGAGCATCAGGGAATCCCCGCCGAGATCGAAAAAATTATCGGTCACCCCGACGTTTTCCAGGCCGAGGGCTTCAGACCAGATTTCCATAATGCTGTGTTCCGCCGGCGTTCTGGGCGCGACATACGGCGTGTCCAGGTTCGGCCGGTTTTTTTCCGTCGTCGGCAGGGACAGGCGGTCGATTTTGCCGGACGATGTCAGGGGAAACTTCTCCAGGATAACGAAGTTTGCCGGAATCATATAGTTGGGTAATTTCTTCGCCAGCTTGATGCGCAGTTGACTGACGGATAACCCGGCCGGATGTGCAGGAATCAGATAGGCGACCAGTTTTTTTCTGCCGATGCTTTTCCCCGCTTCCTGAACCGCGACGATTGCTTCCCGGACTTCTTTCAAGTCGTTCAAGGCCGCTTCCACACTGGAGAGCTCGATTCTGTAGCCGCGGATTTTGATCAGATCATCCTTGCGTCCGAAGTGCTCCAGACAACCGTCCGGCCGCAGGCGCCCCATATCTCCGGTATAAAAGAGCCGTTGTCCTTCATGATTCGCGCGTGTCCGGAATTTTTTTTCGTTTAGTTCCGGGAGACGCCAGTACCCCGGCGAAAGATAACGGCCGGCGACAACAATCTCCCCGGTTTCGCCTTCGGGCGCCGGCTGAGCGTTATCATCCAGAATGAGAATCTCTTTATCGGGATCCGGATACCCCACCGGAACGACCTGATCCGTCAAAGCCGTTGACTGATCAATGAAGAAGCGGGTCATGGTGAAGGCTTCGGTTGACGCCAGACGGTTGACAAGAAGACAGTCTCTAGGAAAGAAACATCTGAACAGTTCCACATCAGTCCGCAGCAGCTTATCGCCTCCCAGGATGATCAACCGCAAATCCGGGAATCGGGGCGGACCCTTCAGGGTATTGAGAAACAGCCGGAACAGAGAAATGGGTAGCTTGAACGTTGTAATTTTTTCACTTTGCAGCCATTTTGCCAGATGATCCATGCCCGTCTTTTTGACATAATTCATGACTAGCGTTGCGCCGTTGAGCAAGGCGCCGAATATTTCAGAAATGGACGCGGCAAAACTGTAGGAAAGCAGCAGAGCCTGCCGGTCTTTGCCGGTAATTCCAAACGTCCGGCTGTGACTCCAGATATGATGGAGGATGGTTCGGTGGGTATGCAGAATTCCCTTGGGAAGGCCGGTGGAACCCGACGTGTAAAGAATGCAGGCATATGCATCCGCCGCAATGGTCGCGTCCGGTTCGCGGTTGTCCGCCTCCCCGTCTATCGCATCGGCGTTGATCACCGTTATCCCGCCCGCCGTCAATTCCCCGGCAAGATCCATGGTGGTCTGGTCGGCCAGAATAACCGCCGCCTGCGAGTCCTTTAACATGTGCTCAATCGCCGTCCGGGGATACGACGGGTCCAGCGGAATGTAATATTTACCCGCCTTCAGAACGGCAAGAACGGCAATGATCGCCGTGAGGCCATGTTCAAACAAAAGCGCAACGGCTTCCGACGAGTCCCCGCGTTTATCCAGGAGATGCACGGCTATGCGGTTTGCGGTTGTGTTGAGTTCGGCAAAGCTTATGGACCGGTGTGCGTCTTTTACGGCAATCTGATCCGGATACAGCCGGACCTGCCGCTCAAAACGTTTGACAATGGATTGATCGATTTCACTTCTGTCAAATGAAATTTCCATATTCTTACCGCTACAGGTAATAATTGATTTGCCCCCAACGTAAAGGCAATCGGTTAAATTGAGGTTTTAAAAAGTATCCTGCATGAAAGTACCGTATTTGCGGTCAACAAAACCGGACATGGTCTAACATAAAATCGTAAATTTTAGAATGAAGATTTTCGGGAAGTGCTGCTGATCCTTCAACTGTGCGCCCTGTATTTTTCCAGCACAGGGATTATCTTGAATCTTTCCAATACCACCATTTCAATTTTTCAGGGTCATGTTTTTTATGGGATGCAAAATATACGGCACACCGAAAGACATACAACAGACAGCGATCCATCGGCTTACCCGTTTTTTCGCACAACGCATGATAGAGAGCCTCAGGATCTTTATCGCGCAAATCACTAATCCGCCTGATTTCCAGATTTCTCAAATCTTCCGCAATAGATTTCCCGACGCCTGGGATTTTTTGTAATTCATCAATTTTTTTAACAGGTTTCAAATTAATTGAACCCGCCTTTTCAATCTCGTTCATACTGCTGTCATTCCGGCGCAAGCCGGAATCCAGAATATTTAAATAAAACCGAACCTTTTTTCGTCTTGTTCCCTTTAATTCTTTATTTCTTATCTAACGATATTTTCTCTCTAATATAAGTAGGTATTTCAAGCAACTTTTTGTTTAAAGAGGAATCACGTCCTTCAGATTTTCTTCTTTCGTCAATAGTCTTTCCGAAAGCCTTAAAATGAATTTTATCTATAATATCCTTTAATTCATCATAACTAAAAGCATCTAAAGCTCTTGCTGCCGCCAAATAACCATCTATATATTGCTGACGATCTTTTGAGCCTTCACAATGCCGTTTCACTTCTTTGTAATGCTCATTTAAAACTTGAGTAAGAATTTCAATATAGCGTGCTTTATTGGCCATTTCAGATCACTCCAATAATTTTAAATTTTACTTTATCTTATTCTTGTTGTGATTTAATACTTTTTCGCAGACTTCAAGAAATTCATTCAATGTTAAATCATTTTTGCAATCATTCGTTTTCCAGGCGCAAATTTTAAATGTTGGATTTTCACGATTATTATCATAGTGATCTACCGTTGGTAAATACCAGAATTTCTTTTTATATTGCCTTCCACCTACCCTCGCTTCTTCATTTCTATATTTGCTAATTAATTTCCAATTTAACTGTTCGCCAGTGTATGCATCATGTTGACCGCCGTTTAATACTGCTTCATGAATTGCTTTCTTGTACGACGAGCATGAAATATTTTTCATGCCTCTGTCAGAATCTCTTTTAAAATGCGCAAACGCCTTACGATGAAGCCATTTCTTATATTCCTGAAGCGTACATTGATTTACCAGAAAATCTGGTAATGAATAATGCAGCCCTGTGATATTTTGTTTTTGTGTTGTAACATTACTTGTATTATCAACAAGATATTGCAAAGCTCTTTGAGGAACTTTTACATAATTATATAAACCATCTTTCTTATACGCACGAGATTTCGTTACATTTTTAAATACTGTATAAAAATCACTCTTAGACATCTGAAAAGTTCCTTCATGTGTCACAACACGGAAATATTCATCATCCTTTAAAGGTTCAATTTTATCTTTCTTGAATGTAAGTCGAGAGTATTTGTATGTTACGGTTGGCTTATTTCCAGACATAATGTTTTCCTATGCTTAGATATTATTTATGAAGATCATCCAAAAACTCAGATGTAGAATCACCACAGGTAATCAGCAGATTTTCCCGCGCGCGGGTGCAAGCAACGTAAAGAAGATGTCGCTCTGTATTATAAACCTCTTCCAGGTCCGCATCATCGCCAGCCATTTCAATTCGTTCCTGGAGAGGAACAACATTATCATCACACGCCATCACACAGACAGCGCGAAATTCCAGCCCCTTGGCCAGGTGCATCGTGCTGATTGAAACATGCCCGCTTTCTGTTTCAACTTTATCATCAAGGATACAAAAAGGAACTTTCGATTTTTCAATAGCAGCTTGTGCACGCGGCAGTTGAGCTTCGCTTCGGACAAATACACCGATCTCATGCGGCATTACATCACTGATTTGTTCCTTAATCCATTTTGCAACTGCATCTATTTCTTTCTTTTGCGAGTCATAGACCATAATTGCCGGTTTCGGACCGTTAAAAACAGAAACGATGCCGCGACGCTCTTCAACATTGCCATCAACATCCGTTATTTCCTTACCTAAAAGCCGGTCGGCCTGCATGCGAATTTGATGCGACGTCCGGTAATTGATTCTCAAAGTGCGCGAACGCCCCCGAATGTCCACGCCCAGCGATTTCCAGGAAAAAGGCTGCTGGAAGATTCTTTGTCCTAAATCACCGGCAAAGAAAAGTCCGTTTTTGCGACCGGAACCCAGAGCAGCAAGAAACTGCAACTGAGCGATGCTTACATCCTGAGCTTCATCAACAACAACATAATCAAAGGGTAGTTTTTTACTTTTGGCAAAGTGCGCTGTCAGCTTTGTAAAAACTTCCGCATAGGTTAAAAGCTTCTTTGCTTGAAGCTTCGTGCGGACTTTCTCAAAAATTGACCAGAGAATTACGCGCTGCTTTTCCGGCAACCTTGATTTCCGTCCCAATCGTTTAGCATCGCGATATTCTTCCCAGGAATTCAATTGCCAAGCATCCACAACATCCTTCCATTCAGTAATTAAAAAAGACAGCGGAAATTTATGATCGGGCACATCCGCCGATGCTTCTTTCATAATTTTAGCAACATCCGTATCTGATGCGATACGGGTTCGTCCGTTTTTCGCTTCATAGAGTCTTAAGCCGATTTCATTCAAGGCAATACATTCCAAGCGTTCGCCAACTCTTGGCGTGTTGCTGATCAGGCGTCTCATTCTGATACGTAAAGCATTGGCCAAAGTAGTGGAAAATGTCGTTAGAAGCACACGGGCATCGGGATTGGAACGCGATAAAAAGACGGCCCTGTGCAGGGCAACGATTGTTTTGCCCGTGCCTGCTGAACCGGAAACTCTTGTCGGCCCGCCGTAATCTTTTTCCACCATTTGTTTTTGCGCTGGATGAAGAAAAATCATCCATTTTTCCCATGGGAAATCCAAGGCGCGTTCCAGTTCTTCAACATTCTGCATCGTGCGGAAACGACGTTCGGCATCCGGATGCTTGAATGGATCAGAACCGGCAACAGCAGGAGGAATTATTTGCGGTTGAGTTCCTGTGGCCAAACACAAAAGCGCTTCCGCCGCTTCACCCGGCAGATGGTCGGCCAGTTCCAGAATGGTGTCTTCGTTTGCCTTGCGCACATCATCAAGCCACTCAGGAGGCACACCGTATTGCAGCAGTTCCTCATCAGAGCAATTTTCAAATAACAGTGGCTTTATTGTCGCAACCGGTTTTTGCGCTTCTTTGTATTGTGGAATGATTATTTCTTTGACGGTTTCCCGAATCTCCACAAGTTGCGCTGCACCCGTCTGGGGATGTGTTTCCAGTTTGCGGCTTTCAGCCCATTGATATGCGTTATTGTGATGGCCGACATAACA
>JAGOMJ010000064.1 GCA_017993615.1 Smithella sp.
AACAATGTTTATACAGTCTGTATAATTCTGTAAACACAGACAGTTCCCTTCTGTATAAATCGTTTTTCTATATTTCGGACATTATCAGTATCATTAAATAAATTCAACTGTTTAAATCATGATTGATATGTTTTTTATTCCGGTTTATACAGACTGTATAAACCGGCTAAAGACTGTCAAAAGGACTTCTTACCCCATGGCCTCCTTTGCTTAAAACATGGGTATAAATCATGGTCGTACTGATATCCTTATGGCCTAGAAGTTCCTGTATTGTTCGTATGTCGTAACCGTTTTCCAAGAGATGCGTGGCAAAAGAATGTCTAAAAGTATGGCAACCGATACGTTTGGCAATGCCCGATTTCATAACCGCTTCTTTTACTGCCTTTTGCAGAAGAGTTTCATGCGTGTGATGGCGCCCTTGTTCACCGGTTTTTGTATTTTTCCATCTTTTTTCCTGCGGAAACACCCACTGCCAACGCCAGTCACGAGGCGCATTAGGATATTTTCTGTCCAGTGCATAAGGCATTTGTACGTAGCCCCAACCATCTTTTATGTCACTTTCGTGAACGGATTTAACCTTTACAAGATGTTGACGCAAAGGTTCTTTCAATGATTCCGGAAGCATGGTGATCCTGTCTTTTGCTCCTTTACCGTCACGTACCGTAATCTCATTTCGACCAAAATCAATGTCCTGGACACGTAGCCGCAAACATTCCATTAACCTCAACCCGGTTCCATACATGAGAGAAATCATCAGTTTTTTATCGCCCGTGAGATTGCCGACAACAGCTTTGACTTCATCTTTCGTCATGACCACAGGGATATACCTTGATTGTTTCGCGCGGATAACTTCTCCTATATCACCAATTTTGCGGTTTAAAACATACTTGTAAAGAAAAATTATTGCGCATAATGCCTGATTTTGCGTTGACGCGCTGACATGTTCCTTGACAGCCAAATGGGTTAAAAAAGCATTGATTTCCGGCTCAGCCATGTCTTTGGGATGCCGGACATGATGGAAAAAGATGAACCGCTTGATCCAGTGAATATAGGTCGCTTCGGTTTTACGGCTATAGTGCCTGGAGCGTATTGCCTGACTAAGTTGAGTAAGGAGTTTCGGCTTTTTATCCGTTGTTGAGATTGGCATAACGACTCTTATTGCCGGAGACGTTGCCGCCGCAGGCTTTCCTTTGAAAGATGTTGATTGATTAATTCCAAGTTGAATCATTTTTAATCTCCCTCTATCAATCTTGATTATGACAAAACCTCATTTGTGGTACTTCCTCACCACTGCCGTAATCACGCCGGCGATACGTAATTCTTCCTGAGGAATAATCGGCGGATACTTCGGGTTGGCCGCTTCCAGTGTCACTTTTTTCCCTTTTTTGTGAAAATACTTCATGGTCCAGCGACCGTCCACTTCCGCCAGAATGATATCCCCGTTTTTCGGTTCCCGGCCGCGCTCCACAATGACCAGGTCTTTCTCTTTGATGCCTTCGCCGATCATGGAATCGCCGGTCACAGAGAGAACAAAAGACGACGCCCGGTTGTTGACCAGATATTCATCGAAAGAAATCGTATCGCGCAGTTCTTCTTCCGCAGGAGAGGGAAAGCCGGCCGCCACATTGCCCACCAGGGGAAGATTCAAAGACCAATGCGCCGGCTTCAGAAATCCTTTGGCATCTTTTTCCAGAGCGCCTTTGGCCAGCAGTTTCTTGGTCCAGTATTCGGCGGCGCTTTTGGCCTTGACGCCCAGAAGCGGAAGCATTTCCGAATAGGTGGGCATTCTTCTCTGTTCTCTGAAAAATGCGGCAAATTTTTGTTCCACCGCATGAATGTCCATTCGTTTCTTCATGGCAAACAGCATATAGGACGAACGTCCTATTGTCAAGAAAAAATAATGAGACTCGCCAAAAACAAACGCAGTGCAGTTTGTCCCTGCCACTTAAAGGTGGCAGGATAATTCGCTCTAAGATTTTCCGATCACTGCGTGTCGGAAAATCAAGGCTCATTAAAGCGTAAGTGGTAATGACACCCGCTGAGCGCGAGAGAAACGACACGCGCAGCGTTGGTGGAATTATCCAATCCCGGTATATCGGGATTGGAAATTATCCCCGAAGCGGAGCGAATGGGGATGATGCCCGAGTTTTAATGACACTCAAATTTAAAAGGACGGTCAGCCGGGAAATCTGGTATAATTTTAACTGACGGGATTCCGGCCTGCGCCGGTATGACTGCAATCAACTTAAGGATAAAAGTATGTGCGGACGATTTGCACTGGTCACCGATTTGAAGAATATGCAGAAGCATTTCAATATTCAAGAAGTCTTCTGCCAATACCAGCCCAGTTGGAACGTCCTGCCCGGCCAGCTCATCCCCGCCGTCATCAATGATCACGGGAAGAACCGGCTGGTCTGCTTCCGCTGGGGCCTGATTCCTTCCTGGTCTAAGAATCCCTCCCCGGCCGACGGCTTGATTAACGCCCGCGCCGAAACCGTGGACCGGAAACCCAGCTTTAAGGATGCGCTTAAAAAAAGGCGCTGCCTGATTGTCGCCGACGGTTTTTACGAGTGGAAGAAGGAAGGCAACAAGAAAATACCGTTTTATTATTTTCTGAAATCAGGACAGCCCTTCGGGTTTGCGGGACTTTACGACACATGGCTGTCGCCGGACAAAAAAGAAATCAGCACCTGCACAATTATCACCACGGCCGCCAACGAGTTCATTTTCCCCGTGCATGACCGCATGCCGGTGATCTTGTCTCCGGAACGGGAAAAAATCTGGTTGGCCGGCGAGACAAACGATGTTTCCGTTCTCAAATCTGTTCTGAAACCCTATCCCTCCGGAGAAATGGATGCAAAACCGGGACAGGGTCCGGGAAGCATCAAATAATCTTTTTCTATATTTACGGGATGACGTGCATCTTACTACGATTTTTCTTCCGGCTCTTTTGCGGAAAGCCGGACGGCATTTCATCACAAAGAAATTTTTTTCTCCATAAAAAATTTATAACCTTGTAGAATTTCCATGTAAAACTCTTGAATATCAAAAGGAATGGTGGTAAATTTTAGGAAGATTGATTTATCCGAGTCTGGTTTAACAAACAGCTATCCGTACAAGAGGTTAACTCAATTTAAACCTTAAATTCTCAAGGAGGTGCCATGAAAAAATTTTCAATTTTTATTGCGGTCATTGCCGTTATCGCGCTGATGGGGTGCGCCACCATGATACCGATAGGCGGACTCTACACGGCGACAAAACTGCCGGGGATGGCAACCAGCAATACCGGCGCGGCACTCAAGACCGGCGAAGCCCAGTGTACCAGCATCCTGGGACTGGTTGCATACGGCGACTGCAGCATCAGTACCGCCAAGAAAAACGGCAAGATCAAAACCGTGCACAGCGTTGACTGGGATGCTAAAAACATTCTCGGAATTTACGGAACGTACAAAGTGATTGTTACCGGTCAGTAAAAAACCGGAAGGAAAATTGTTTTCTAAAATGAACCTTGTCCGTCTTGACCGGCACAGGCCCTGATCAACATCTTTCAGATCATCTCCTGTGCCGGTTTTCGCTTGACTTCGCCAGACAGATTTTGTTACTTCTTCTATACATTTCTGCAATATGTACCCCTAAAGCCTTCACGGCAAACAGATTATTGATAAAAGGAGACACAAAATGAATTTCGAACTGCCTGAAGAAATGAAAATGTTAAAGGACATGGCTTATAAATTTGCCGTCTCGGAAATAAAACCTGTTTCGCAGGAATGCGACGAACATGAAAAATATCTGCCGGAAATCAGAATAAAGGCCGCTGAAAACGGTCTGGTCGGGGCGTGGATTCCGGAACAATACGGCGGACCCGGCGCCGGAATCCTGGGCAACACCATCATCACCGAAGAAATATCCAAAATAGACATGGGGATCAGCCTGAATATTGTCGCGTCCGGTTTCGGCTGCGAGTCCATTCTGAATTACGGAACGGAAGAGCAGAAAAAAACCTATTTACCGCCGATATGCTCGGGCGAAAAAGTATGCGCCGGCGCTTATACGGAACCCAATGCCGGAACGGATGTCGCCGGGTACAAAACCCGTGCGGTCAAAGACGGAAAAGACTATGTGATTAACGGCAACAAAATGTTCATCACCAACGGCACCGTTTGCGATTTCATGGTCGCACAGTGCATCACCCATCCGGAAGAAAAGAAACACAACAGCTTCAGTCTGATCATTGTTCCGGCGGATGCCAAAGGGATTACCCGCAACAAAATTCACGGGAAAATGGGTATCCGCGCCAGCGACACGGCGGAAATAGCGTTTGAAGATGTCCGCGTTCCGCAAACCAATCTGGTCGGTAAGGAAGGACAGGGGTTCCGTCAACTCATGCACTTTTTCGACATCACCCGCGTTATGGTTTCGGGCCAGGCGCTTGGCATTTCAGAGGCCTGTCTGGAAACCAGCATTCAATACGTCAGAGAAAGGACCGCTTTCGGCGCGCCGCTGGGGTCGTATCAAATGACGCAGATGAAACTTACGGAAATGGCAATAAGGATTGAAGCTCTGCGCGGACTGGTTTACAAGGCCGCCTGGCTCATTGACCAGGGCAAGCCCGATTATACGCTGGCTGCGATGGCTAAATTCTACGGCGGGCAGACGGCGGTATTTTGCGCCAATTATGCCGTGGAACTGCACGGCGGCTACGGTTATATCGAGGAATATCCCGTGCAGAAGTGGTATCGCGACGCGAAGATTCTGGAACTCTACGAAGGCACGAAAGAAGCTGAGATCATGACCATCGGCCGGGCTTTGCAGGCCAGATAACCGGATCAGGCTTCGTGGGCTTTTTTGCCGTAAACTCTTTCATACGCTGCACAGTTCGGGCACAGGCCGTCTTCGACATTTTTAACAAACCAGTAGGCGAATCCCCGCTGCTCTTTTCTGGCCTTTTTGCACACCGGGCATTCGACACAACGTTGCGCCATCTTTCGGTCTTTCTCGCTAATCACGGTTTCACTCATATCGGCCTCCGGAAAAAAAGATTTACTTCATTTGATGATAACGTCATGATTTTATCCACTGTCTGAGCAACTGCGTATTTTACCGGCCTCAAGGTTCTGCTGCCTGATGATCCGACGCTTCCTGATTATTTTCCGGCCGGTCCGCCGAGGCGTTCTCCTCGTCTGTTTTATTGTCCGCAGGCGAATCTTCTTCATCAACATCATTCGTAATGCAGTTTTCCATTCCAGCCTGCGGGCGGTCTGTGACGATGGCGTTGCCGTGTTGGTCAACGCATCTGTACAGCTCTGCGGCGTTGGCGAAGGTCAGGAAAGCCGCGAACAAACACAGGATTAAAATGAATACTCGCATGCCACACTCCTTCCGGATCCGGGCAACGGTAACGTACCATTTCACAGCCGGATTTTCTCCGTAAGATCCTTTTTCGGGAAGTATCTTCCCCTTCGTCTTCTCTGGTGATGCTTTGTTTTTAATTCTTATCCGGAAGAAAAACAAGCCCCTTTATTGGCCTGATTCATAGCCGGCAAAACCGGCTCGTTGTTCAGGCAATAAATCCCATGTCCCGGAGCAGACCGTACCAGACCCGGCCGCGGATTTTGTCGAAGACCAGCCAGTGCCCGCCGGTCCGGTAATGACAGCGCGACAAGCCCCATTTAATTCTCAGTTGTTCCACCGGATCGGCGGGACAAATCCGGTCGCCGCGCGATGCCACTACCAGTATTTTTTCAGCCGGGATCTTCGGATAAAAATGAAGCGGCGAATGAAAATCGGCGGCGTGATAAACCTGTTTGCGCCACTGTGGACCGTACGGCGCCTGATTATAAAACAGGGCCGGAGAAATGGGTCGCAGAAATGTCACCGCCGGCACCATCAGGGCTGCAAATTCAGGCAGACTGCTCAAACAGACATACAATCCCGTGACATACCCGCCCAGACTGGCGCCGACCAGGCCGATGTCCTGAACACCCAGTTGATGCAGAATGAGAAAGGAATTGTGCAGATCATGAATGCTGTGTGCGATACATTCGTTGGTAAAAGCGGCGTCGCCCAGCGTCAGATAAACGCGTCTCGACGCGCGGGGGCCTGCAATTCGCTTCCAGTGAAAAGGATGAATAAAGAGCGCAACATCGAGGCCCATAGAAAATAATTTGCGGACCTTGAACATCTGCTCCGCTTCCCGCGGATTGCCCATCATAAAACCGTGCACGCACAATACCGTCTTGCGGGGTTTGTCGCCGTGTATCCAGCGAATCAGATAGCCGGTACAGTTTTCAGGATGATTGAGGTAGCGTTTTCGTAAAAAAGGATTCCGGGGTTCATATCGGCTGGGAAAAGTAATGACCTGATAAAAACCTTTTCGATAAGACGCCTGTTTTTCAACGACGAACTCCGGCGCCTGATCAGGCAACACAAAGAAAGAGGAAGGATTTTTGACGAATCCCTGCTCGTGATAAAAGGCAATTTCACGGGCGAAGGCCGGCCAGTCTGTTTTCCGGCGAGCCTGCAGCCACGCAATAAACCGGCCCGGCGCCAGAAACATCTCGTCAACCATACTGCCTAAAAAATCCAGTCCGTTCATTCGCATACGCGAATATATAAACAAGAATTTCCCCTGTCAATGGAATATCAATCATGATGTTGTGTCGACGGAAATTCGATGAAAAAAGAGGTCGTTGTTTAAAATCGACTTTTTTATCATGCCGTTTTTTGTTGCACGACTATTCTTCCATATAAGGTTTTACAAGCGCGTCCCATTCCTTTTCCGTTTTACATTTATTTTCCAGAACGTTGCAAATAAGCGTTTTACTGTTCTGTTTGACAAGGAGGGACCCGTACATTTTATTCTCACTGATCTCTTTCAAACTTTTCAACTGAGATTTTGAGTAGGTTACCAGCATAAAACATTTATTCAATCGCTTATTGTAATGGCTTTCATAGGTTAATTTGTCGCTCGGGTATTTCTGCATGTAAGATTTTGACCACGCCTCGCACTGTTTGTTACATTGCTCCTGTAACGGAGATTGTTTTTTTATGAAATTGGGAAAATTGCACCCGGCCAGTGATAGTGTAAACGCAATGACCATAATAGATATCAACCATTTTTTCATGATGTGCCTCCTGAAGAACCGTGACCGGCATGGAATTTCGGATTGCTCTGCTTTGAGGCGCTTTTTTAACGCTTGGTTTTGAGAAGCGCCGGCAAACGGAAAATACAAAACAATACTATTTTCTCGTATCCAAAAGTTCAAGCATTTTTTGCGGATCGTTCGTCGGCAGATGGCAGGCGAAGTCGGTGCAGACGAAAGCGGTTGCTTTCCCGTTGAGCGGTAAATGGGCTTTCACAAACGGCGCGATGGTTTCAATATCCGGTTGCACCGGTTTTTCCGGCCGGAAAATAACGACATTGTTCGGGGCAAATTGTTTTCTCAAAGTCCGCAGCATTTCCCGGGTATCCGGTTTTCCCAAATCTCCGGTAATGATGACCTGGCCGGAAGGTCCCGCCGCAAACTCCAGACCGCAGAGAAATTGTGTGAAGGCCTCAGGCATCGCACCCGCCGGGGCTTCAAAAGCTTTACAAATTGCATCCGCCTTTGCCTCCATATCGGCATTGCCGGTCATCCGGAACATTTTCAGTACATTGCCGTAGGCCACGGAATTCCCGGACGGGACGGCGCCGTCATAAAGTTCCTTCGGCCGGGTCAAAAGCCTTTCCGCCTTCAGGGAAGTAAAAAATAATCCGCCGTTCTTTTGATCGAGAAAATTACTAAACAGATCATCGTTATACTCAAGAGCTTTTTTCAGATATTGCGTCTGAAACGTCGCCTCATAAAGTTCCAGCAACGCCCGGATGACGAAAGCGTAGTCGTCTACATTGGCATCAATCGCGGCCTCGCCGCTGCGGTAACGGTGCAGGAGTTTCCCGTCCCCGGTCTGCATGGTTTCCAGAATGAAATCCATCGCCCGGCAGGCGGCTTTAGCGTAAACGGGTTCGTCCAAGACCTGTGCGCCGCGCGCCAGCGCCGCAATCATCAGACCGTTCCAGTCCGCTAATATTTTGTCATCCTTGTGCGGATGAACGCGTTTTTCCCGCGCGGAAAAAAGTTTTTTGCGGATGTACTCCATTGAAAAAAGCAATCCCGATAAATCCTTTTTATCCCCGGCGGACGGCGTCAGATGGGGGATAAAACAACCGGCGGGAATTTCATGCATGCCCGGCAAATCGCCGTCTTCAGGATGGCGATAAAGTGACAGGAATAAGTCGGCTTCTTTTTCGTTGAGGACGCCGCGGATTTCCTTTTCCGTCCACAGATAAAATTTTCCTTCTACGCCTTCGCTGTCGGCGTCTTCAGCGCAGTAAAACCCGCCCTGTTCATCCGTCAAATCACGTAAGACGTAGGTAAAAATCTCGCGGACCGTTGCTTCATATTCCGCTTTTCCCGTCACCTGAAACAGTTCGATAAAGGCCATGGCCATCAGCGCCTGATCGTAGAGCATCTTTTCAAAATGCGGCACCACCCAGCGTTCGTCGGTCGAATAGCGATGAAAACCGAACCCGACATGATCGTAAATCCCGCCGCTCCTCATGTTTCGGAGCGTATGCTCGGCCATATGCAGCGCGTCTGCGTCGCCGGTGCGCTTCCAGTGGCGCAGCAGAAAAAAGAAATGATGCGGCGAGGGAAATTTCGGAGCCCCGCCGAAGCCGCCGAATGTTTTGTCAAAACGCATAGACAAAGACCGGTTAGCCTGCCGCAGCGTTTCTTCCGACAGCCGATTGCCCTTGTCGGTGGCGGATTGATTCAGGATGCCGGTAATTTCCGACGCGGCGGAAAGAACATCGGCGCGTTTTGTTTTCCAGACCTCTTTTATTCTGGGAACGATCTGAAGCATTCCGGCGCGCCCGTATCTGGTTGTTCTGGGAATGAAGGTTGCGGCAAAAAACGGTTCCTGATCCGGCGTCATCATGATCGTCAGGGGCCAACCGCCGCTTTGCGTCATGACCTGGCAGACGGTCATGTAGACCGCGTCAATGTCGGGACGCTCTTCCCGGTCAACCTTGATATTCACAAATGTCTCGTTCAGCAGCCCGGCGACGTCGTCATCCTCGAAAGATTCTCGTTCCATGACATGACACCAGTGGCAGGTGGAATAGCCGATGGAAAGAAAAACCGGCTTGTCTTCCCGCCGGGCTTTTTCAAATGCTTCTTTTCCCCACGGGTACCAGTCCACCGGATTTTTTGCGTGCTGCAGCAGATAAGGACTTTTTTCGTTGATCAGGCGGTTGGTTTTCATTTTTGTGCCAGAAACTTGCTTCGATTTATTTCAGCGCCGCGGAAAATGCTTTTTCAATCGCGTCTTTTGTGGGAACGCCTTCCATCATTTTCACCCCGTCGGTATAAAATGTCGGAACGTAGTAGTAATCATATTGATCGGCAATTTCCGGGTTGATGATTTCGTCGATCACGGTGAAGGGCACCTTGGCGTATTCCGGATGCCGGGAAAATATTTCATTCATCATTTCGCGGGCCTTGCGGCAATGCGGGCATCCTTCGAGTATGAACATTTTGACTTCTTTCATGCCTGCTTTTGCTCCTTCAAGGCCATCTTATATGAAATCCGGCCCCCCGGCTACTGATTTATTTGCCCTGAAAATGATTTACGACGATTTATATTTTCCGTTTTTAAACCGGCCGAAGTCCGCGTGTTCCCATTTCAAACCGGTCAGCGCCGGACAATCCAGCGTCACGGAAGGATCATTGTCGTTGGTATAACGGTACTCGCTTTTTAGAGAGTAGGCGCAATAGGCGGAAAGCCACATGCGGTAATTGCCCAGGGTTGCCTGCACGCAGTTGGTGGCCACCCAGCCGGACGCTTTGCTTCCCGCTTTTCCCATGGCGGCAATGGTCATGACCAGCCCGACACGATACCCCTTCTGCTTCCAGAAATTATTATTCAGCCATTGGCGATCATCCTCCGACATGAAATATTTCTTATCTTTGCGGACTTCCTGGGTGGTTTTAAAAGGATGAGAATGAAAATCACCGAGATAAATAAGATGCGGCCAAAACGACGTAATCACATCGGCCTTCAGAGAGATTGCCTCCTTGTTTTCATCCACCGAGCTTCTTCTCTGTTCAGCGGTCGTGTCCGTGTGCGCCATTTCCACCTGATAAAGGATTTCCCTTTTTTTCATGAGGATTTCATGGCCGAATAGACTTCCGTAAACTTCAATCCGTGATTTCGGACGGCCCTTTTCCTTGATATCTTTTTTCTTCACTGAATAGGCTTCCAGAGAGCTTAATACCAGCGATATCAGTGCATTTTCGGAAATACGGACAACGTATCGGTTGTAGATTCTCGGTGTCATTTTTCCCCTCCATTCAATAATACCAAATAAAACGGTGTTTGAAATTTCAGGTCGCTCTTGACAAAATATTTTGCAATATTAAATTAAAAATAACGAGATACTGCTGTGTTCGAAACGAGTCATGTCACTGGAGCTGAATTTTGCAAAAAACCGCAGGATCTTAGTGGTGATGGTCACCCTGAAAAGATCAAGTTTTAAAAAGTCGTGACTCCAGCATGAAGACAAAACGGCACAAGCGGTTCTCGCCGGATTCACCCTTCAATAGATATCGCTATCTATTGAAGGGTTTTTTATGGAAAACCGGCAAACCGTTTTTGCAGTAAATCCGCCACATCCGGTTATATTTTATCTATTTTCGACATCAGATGATCGAATTTTTCCACGTCGACAACCGGCGATGTGGAAAAAGAGATTCCGGTCAGCATATTCAACGCCGCCGAAGCGGAAAGCGCCTTATCCAAGTCCGGAAAATCCA
>JAGOMJ010000016.1 GCA_017993615.1 Smithella sp.
CCACAAGCCGAACTTTCTGCGGCGACATTCTCATATATTTTGCAACAGCCTTTGCTTCCATATTTATCAACTCCAAGCTTTACCGCTTTATCTCCCGAAAATACTAGCTGACTTTGGTTTTCCGATCACCGGAATGAGAAAAGAAAACCCTGGTCGGTGCAAACTCTCCGAGTTTATGCCCCACCATATTCTCCGTGACATAAACCGGGATGAATTTTTTTCCATTATGTACGGCAAAAGTATAACCGATCAGTTCCGGTGTAATAGTGGAACGCCGCGACCAAGTCTTGATGACATTCTTGGTTCCTTCGGCCTCCATTTTTCTGATTTTAGCCAGTAACTTTTCTTCAATATACGGACCTTTTTTGATCGAACGCGCCACGCTTATTTACCTCGTCTCTTAATAATATACTTATCGGTTCTCTTGTTCTTTCTGGTCTTATGGCCTTTTGTGGGAATACCCCAGGGCGTGCACGGATGACGCCCGCCGGAGGATTTGCCTTCGCCGCCGCCCATCGGATGATCCACCGGATTCATGACCACGCCGCGCACATGAGGTTTTTTACCCAGCCAGCGTGTCCTTCCGGCTTTGCCGATGCTGATGTTTTCATGTTCGTTATTCCCGACCTGTCCGATGGTCGCCATACATTCAATAAAGATTTTCCGGACTTCACCGGACGGCAGTCGTACCTGAGCGTAACTTCCCTCTTTGGCCATCAGCTGTCCATAGGCCCCTGCAGATCTGATCAGTTGGCCACCCCGTCCGACTTTCAATTCCACGTTATGAATCAAGGACCCCAGCGGAATATACTTCAAGGGCACGGCGTTGCCCGGTTTGATATCCGCTTTTTCACCGCTGTACAGGACATCGCCGACGTTGACCTGCGCGGGTGCGACAATGTATCTTTTTTCACCGTCACGATAATTGAGCAGGGCGATTCGAGCCGTTCTGTTTGGATCATATTCGATCGAAGCCACCTTGGCCGGAATGTCGGCTTTATTGCGGCAAAAATCAATCACCCGGTATTTCCGTTTGTGACCGCCGCCGATATGCCGGGCTGTGACTCTTCCGTAACTGTTACGGCCGCCTTTCTTCTTCAAAGGTTTTAAAAGCCTTTTCACCGGCTCCGTAGAGGTAATTTCGGCAAAATCGGAAACGCTCTGAAATCGTCTACCCGGTGATGTCGGTTTATACTTTATAATTGCCATCCGTCTAATCCTTCAATGCATTCTTTCTTATACGCCTTCAGCAAATTCAATGCTGTTGCCGGCGGCTAATGTCACTACGGCCTTTTTCCAGGAGCTCTTTTGACCGACTGTCCTTCCCATTCTCTTCTTTTTTCCCAGAACATGCATCACGCGCACATCCATTACTTTGACCTTGAAAAGCTTTTCAACCGCATCGGCAATTTCCACTTTGTTGGCTTTGCGATCTACTTCAAAAAAGTATTTATTGGATGCATCGCGCGCCATGGTGCTTTTTTCGGTAACCAATATTCTCTTCACGACTTTGCTTCTGTCCATTATACCAGCAATGCCCCCTCAATCTTTTTTACGGAGGGTTCAAGCAGAATCAAGTGTTCATGATTCAACACATCATAAACATTAATACCCTCTGATCTGATCATCTTGACATTTTTAATATTTCGGGAAGATTTCATCAAAATCTCATTGTTATCATCCAGCACAAATAACGCTTTTTTGAGATCGAAAAGATCGACGACTTTCTGAAATCCGCGCGCGCTGATCTTCTCCATCGGGAAATCTTTCAGGATGATCATTTTATTTTCTTTGAATTTCAGGCTCAACGCCGAGATCAGTGCTTTCTTGCGAATTTTTTTGGGAACGCTGAAGGAATAATCCCGCGGATGCGGCCCGAAAACGGTTCCGCCTGTTCTCCAGACGGGCGACCGGGACGATCCTGCCCTTGCACGGCCGGTTCCTTTCTGGCGAAACGGCTTTTTACCGCCGCCGCTCACGTCACTCCTGGTTTTCGTCGAGGCCGTACCGGAGCGTCGTGAGGCCAACTGCATTTTGACGACGTCGTATATTACCGCCTCATTGACGTCGGCCCCGAAGACGGCATCATTCAAATCCACCTCGGCAACTTTCTTTTTTTCGATATTTAAAACATCTGCAACTGCCATGTGCGTAACTCCAGCCTTAGCGTAATCGCTATTTTTTCTTTGCCTTTGTAATCAGTAAAAAACTGTTTCTACTTCCCGGAACGGACCCCTCCAGCAAAAGCAGATTCCTTTCGGAACGAACCTGCCATACCTTGAGATTCTGAACGGTTTTACGGACATTCCCCATGTGTCCCCCCATCTTGGTTCCTTTGAAAACACGGGAGGGATCAGCACTGGCACCAATCGAGCCTGGTGCACGATGAAACATGGATCCATGCGTTGCCCTGCCGCCACCGAAACCGTGTCTTTTCACAACTCCCTGAAAACCTTTCCCCTTTGATGTTCCGACAACGTCGACATAATCCCCCATGGCAAATATGTCCGCAGAAATTTCCTGCCCCACTTCGTACGTTTCGGAATGCGCCGGGAACTCTCTGACAAAACGGAAAAATCCCTTGTTGGCCTTATTAAAATGACCTTGCAGCGGCCTGGTCACATTTTTCTGTTTCACACGGCCGTAACCCAATTGGACGGCATCATAGCCATCCTTGTCTTTGGTCTTCACCTGTAAAACCACAGAGGGTTCCACCTCGATGGCGGTTACACCGACGGCAGATCCGTCATCCGCAAATACTTGGGTCATTCCCAGTTTTTTACCAATAATTCCCTTGCTCATCTGACATTCCAATTTTTAAGTAATAATATATTCCATTTGAAAGACGGCATTACCCTATGCCATTTTTCATCATTTTAAAAAAGCACGCCTACGCTTTTATTTCCACATCCACCCCGGCTGAAAGATCCAGTTTCATTAAAGCGTCAACGGTGGCTTGAGTAGGCCCGACGATATCAACCAATCTTTTGTGGGTTCTGATTTCAAACTGCTCGCGAGATTTTTTGTCCACATGAGGTGAGCGATTCACGCAGTACTTATTGATTTCCGTAGGAATAGGAATAGGACCGGCGACACGTGCGCCGGTCTTTTTCGCCGTTTCCACAATTTCCTCGACGGAACGATCCAACAGTTTATAATCGTAAGCTTTAAGCCGAATTCTAATCTTTTGTTCTTTCATGGGTTAGCTAACCTATTTTCTATGCAATAACCTTGCTTACGACTCCGGCGCCTACGGTTCTGCCGCCTTCACGAATAGCGAATCTCAGCTGTTCTTCCATTGCAATGGGGGTAATTAATTCAATTGACATTTTGACGTTGTCGCCGGGCATCACCATTTCCACGCCCTCGGGAAGCGTTGCAACACCCGTCACGTCCGTCGTCCGGAAGTAGAACTGGGGACGATAACCGGAGAAGAACGGGGTATGACGACCGCCTTCTTCCTTGGTCAGAACATAGACAGCCGCTTCAAATTTGGTATGCGGTGTAATGGAGGCGGGCTTGGCGACAACCTGTCCTCGTTCAACTTCTTCCCGCTTGATTCCGCGGAGCAACAAGCCGACGTCGTCACCGGCACGACCTTCATCCAGCGTTTTGCGAAACATTTCCACACCGGTCACAACCGTTTTAATGGTCTCTCTGATTCCGATGATTTCCACTTCTTCACCGACCTTGACAATACCGCGGTCTACTCTTCCGGTCACAACCGTACCGCGGCCGGAAATGGTGAAAACGTCACCGACCGGCATCAGAAACGGTTTGTCCGTATCGCGCTTCGGTTCCGGTACATAATTATCCACGGCATCCATCAGTTCCGCAATGCATTTCACATCAGGGGAATTGATATCGTCGGCCTCCAAGGCTTTCAGTGCCGAACCGCGAATGATAGGAATATTGTCACCGGGAAATTCATACTGGGTCAAAAGTTCACGCAATTCAAGTTCGACAAGGTCCAACAGCTCGGGATCATCAACCAGATCCACTTTATTCAGAAAAACGACAATGTAAGGAACCTGCACCTGGCGAGCAAGGAGGATATGCTCGCGTGTCTGAGGCATCGGACCATCGGAAGCCGCCACTACCAGAATGGTCCCATCCATATGGGCGGCGCCGGAAATCATATTTTTGATATAGTCGGCATGGCCGGGGCAATCCACATGAGCGTAATGTCTTTTTTCCGTCTCATATTCCACGTGGGAAATATTGATGGTAACGCCGCGTTCCTTTTCTTCCGGAGCATTATCGATGGAATCAAAAGCTCTGAATTCTGCAAAACCCTTTTTTGCCAGATATTTGGTAATCGCGGCCGTCAATGTGGTTTTACCATGATCCACGTGACCGATCGTTCCTATATTTAAATGCGGCTTAGTCCTTTCAAATTTTTTCTTTGCCATTTCACCTTTCCTCCTTAACTTTGAATGGTTGGTTTCCTTATCGTTAAAATTATGATTTAAAATTTATAATGAGCAAAGGCTTTGTTCGCCTCGGCCATTTTATGCACAGCTTCCTTCTTCTTAATCGCTCCCCCGCGGTTGTTGGCGGCATCGATCAATTCCGAAGCCAGTTTTTCCCGCATGGTTTTTTCCGTACGTTCCTGGGCATTGGATATCAACCAGCGAATCGCCAGCGCGGTGCGTCTTGCCGGAACAACTTCCGTCGGCACCTGATAGGTAGAACCGCCGACACGCCTGGATTTGACTTCGATCACCGGTTTCACATTGTTGACAGCCTTTTCAAAAAAATCCACCGGTTGTTCCTTGACCCGCTTTTCAATAATATCAAAAGCGCCGTAGAGAATGCTTTCTGCAACGCTCTTCTTACCTCTTTTCAACAGCGAATTAATAAATTTTGCGACCAGTTTATTATTAAACTTGGGATCGGGCAAAATATCTCTCTTTTCAACTTCCCGTCTTCTCGGCATTGAATCCTCTCCGTTTAACTTGGCTTTTTAGCACCGTACTTCGATCGACCCTGTTTGCGATCCTGAACGCCGACCGTGTCCAGAGTTCCTCTGATGACATGATACCGGACACCGGGCAGATCCTTGACCCTTCCCCCGCGGACCAGAACCACTGAATGCTCCTGCAGATTATGACCGATACCCGGAATGTATGACGTAACTTCATAACCGCTGGTCAATCGCACTCTGGCCACTTTCCTTAAAGCCGAATTCGGCTTCTTCGGTGTCGTTGTATACACTCTAACACAAACACCGCGACGTTGCGGCGAACCCGCCAGCGCGGGTGAATTTGTTTTTCTCTTAATCTTTGCTCTGCCCTTGCGAACCAGTTGACTAATTGTCGGCATTTTCCTCCTAAAACAAATCGCTGCTCTTCAATGTATTATAACCGGCAGCGAACCGGTGGTACGTACCAGTTCAAATTACTAATGTCAAGCATTTTCTGCCGATATTTTAATTTATTCTGCCGCCGTCTCGGCATTCTCATTTTCCAGCGCAATTCCCAACTTCCGGTACATGACCAAACCGGTTCCGGCGGTAATCAACCGGCCCATAATGACGTTTTCCTTAAGCCCCCTTAAATAATCCGTTTTACCGGAAAGGGCGGCTTCCGTCAGGACCTTTGTGGTCTCCTGGAAGGACGCTGCCGAAATAAAGCTCTGGGTGGAAAGCGATGCTTTGGTAATCCCCAGAAGCATCGGCTCGCCGATAGCGGGTCGGCCGCCCTGGGCAATAATCTTTTCGTTTTCTTCCTGGAAGCGGTATCGTTCGATTTTTTCGTCGGCGATAAATGCGGTATCTCCCGGATCCATTACCTTAACGCGTCTGAGCATCTGGCGAACAATGACTTCCATGTGTTTATCATTGATTTTCACGCCCTGCAAACGGTAGACTTCCTGAACTTCATCCACCAGATAACGGGCCAGTTCTTTTTCGCCCTTAATGGACAGCAGATCGTGAGGATTGTTGACACCGGACATCAGGGCATCACCGGGAGAAACAACATCGCCCTCCTGAACGCTGATATGTTTCCCTTTGGGAATAAGATACTCTTTTTCCTCGCCCACTTCCGGGGTAACAACGATCTTACGTTTCCCTTTGGCATCTTTCCCGTAGGAAACCACACCGCTGATTTCACTGATCACGGCGAAATCTTTGGGTTTACGCGCCTCGAACAGTTCGGCAACGCGGGGCAAACCACCCGTGATATCTTTCGTTTTTGTCGTTTCCCGGGGAATTTTCGCTATAATATCACCGGCTCTCACCTGATCTCCTTCAGAAACCACAAGGTTGACCCCTACTGAGAGCAGATACCGTGCAACGGCATTGGAATCCGCCAGTTTGGCTGTTTTTCCTTTTTCGTCCTTAATGGAAACACGGGGTCTCAAATCCCCGCCCTTAAACTCAACGATGATCTTTCGTGAAAGACCGGTTACTTCATCAACCTGTTCCTGCATGGTCTTTCCTTCGGTGATATCATCAAACTTGATCGTTCCGTCCACTTCCGCCAGAATCGGTATGGAGAAGGGATCCCATTCGGCAATCAACTGTCCTTTTTTCACTTCGCTGTTATCCGTAACCTTCAGGTGGGCGCCGTACGACAGGACGTACTTGCCGCGAACGTGTTTCTGTTCATCCAGCACGTGGACTTCGCCGTTGCGTTTCATCACGACCAGGTCCCCTTCCTTTGTTTTTACCGTGCTGAGATTTACAAATTTCACAATTCCGTCGTGACGGGCTTCCAGAGTCGAATGTTCGTCAAATTTTGCCGTACCGCCGATATGAAACGTTCTCATGGTCAACTGGGTCCCCGGTTCGCCGATGGACTGAGCGGCAACAATACCGACCGCTTCACCGATATTAACGAGGTGGCCGTGCGCCAGGTCACGTCCATAACACATCGCACAAACCCCGTGCTTGGAACGACA
This sequence comes from Smithella sp., assembly GCA_017993615.1. Lineage (GTDB taxonomy): Bacteria > Desulfobacterota > Syntrophia > Syntrophales > Smithellaceae > Smithella. Next base: position 6,907 of record JAGOMJ010000016.1, read on the forward strand.
GGTCAGAACCGACCGAATATGGACTTTTTCGATACCGGCATTGTCGATCTTTTCAGCCAGCGTTTCATCAATCATCTGATTGGCCGGCACGATAACTTCTCCGCTAAACGGATCTTTAACATCCTGCAGCGCAACTCTTCCCAGAACACGTTCTCCGGCGGTTTCAATGATTTCGCCGCCTTCCATCAGAGCTGATACATACACACCATCCACTGTTTCGCAGTCATGCTCCGTGATGATGCAGTCCTGCGCCACATCTACGAGTCTTCGTGTCAGGTAACCAGAGTTGGCCGTCTTCAGCGCCGTATCGGCCAATCCCTTACGGGCGCCGTGCGTTGAAATAAAGTACTGAAGAACCGTCAATCCCTCGCGAAAATTCGCTGTAATAGGCGTTTCGATAATTTCACCGGAGGGCTTCGCCATCAGACCGCGCATACCGGCCAGCTGTCTTAACTGCTGTCCGGAGCCGCGGGCACCCGAATCAGCCATCATGTAAATGGGATTGAAACTCTCGATTTTGCGTTTCTTTCCCTCGGCGGCCGGGACATCTTCGGTACTGATGCCTTTGAGCATTTCGGATGCTATTTTTTCAGTGGCCTGTGCCCAAATGTCCACAACTTTGTTGTAACGTTCTCCGTCGGTAATCAAGCCGTCCATGTACTGTCTTTGAATCTTCAAAACATCTTTATCGGCCTGCAGGACAATTTTTTTCTTTTGCTCCGGAATGATCATATTGCCCACGGCAAAGGAGAGCCCCGAAACGGTCGCATACTTGAACCCCAGATCCTTGAGTTTATCGGCCAGAATGATGGTTGTCTTGTCGCCGCACAGACGATAACAATGATCTATCAGGCTGGTCAGTTCTTTCTTGTTCATCAGTTTGTTGATATCGTCGAAGCTGATCTGCTCGGGCACGATTTCGGAAAGAATGATTCGTCCAGCCGTGGTTTCTTTCAGTTCCGAATCAATGCGCACCTTGATCCGCGCATGCAGGTCAATCACGCCGTTATCAATGGCGGCGCGCACTTCGTCGGGACCCGCAAAAATCATCCCGTCGCCCTTGACGCCGGTCTTGGCCCGGGTCAGGTAATAAATACCCAGAACGATGTCCTGGCTGGGAATGATGATCGGGCTGCCGTTGGCCGGAGAAAGAATATTATTGGTGGACATCATCAGAACGCGTGCTTCCGTCTGTGCTTCAACGGACAGCGGAATATGCACAGCCATCTGGTCGCCGTCAAAATCCGCGTTGAACGCCGTACAAACCAACGGGTGAAGCTGGATGGCCTTGCCTTCGATCAGGACCGGTTCAAAGGCCTGGATGCCCAGACGATGCAGCGTCGGCGCGCGGTTTAAGATGATCGGATACTCGCGCACGACTTCATCCAGCGCATCCCAGACTTCCGCCGATTCCTTTTCCACCATTTTTTTGGCACTTTTCACCGTGGTTACATATCCTTTTTCCAGTAACCGATTGTAGATAAAAGGCTTGAAAAGCTCGATGGCCATTTTCTTCGGCAAACCGCACTGATGCAGTCTCAGATCCGGGCCGACCGTAACCACGGAACGTCCGGAGTAGTCGACGCGCTTGCCCAGCAGGTTCTGACGAAAACGGCCCTGCTTGCCTTTGAGCATGTCGGACAGGGAGCGCAACGGCCTTTTGTTGGTTCCGGTAATCGCACGGCCGCGTCGGCCGTTGTCAAAAAGAACGTCCACCGCTTCCTGCAGCATTCTCTTTTCATTGCGAATGATGATTTCGGGAGCGTTGAGTTCCTGCAATCTCTTCAGACGATTATTCCGGTTAATGACGCGGCGATATAAATCGTTGAGATCCGATGTGGCAAAACGTCCGCCGTCCAGTGGAACCAGCGGCCGCAGATCGGGCGGAATCACCGGCAGCACCGTGAGAATCATCCATTCGGGCTTATTGCCGGATTTGCGCAGCGCTTCAACAACCTTTAAGCGCTTCACCAGCTTCTTTTTCTTGGTATCGGAAACGGAGGTCACGATTTCCGTACGCAGTTCTTCGTAGAGTTTTTCCAGATCAATTTCTTCCAGCAGTTGTCTGATGGCCTCGGCGCCGATACCGGCGACAAAACCGTCATTACCGTACTGTTCCCTGGCCTCTTCGTATTCCTCATCCGAAAGCAGATCTTTTTTCTTCAATGGCGTATTCTTGGGGTCAAGAACAATCCATGATTCAAAGTAAAGAACTTTCTCCAATTCTTTAAGAGAAAGGTCCACCGCGTTGCCGATGCGGCTGGGAAGACTTTTCAAAAACCAGATATGAGCGACGGGCGTCGCGAGCGTTATGTGGCCCATGCGCTCGCGGCGAACTTTGGACTGAATGACCTCAACCCCGCACTTTTCACAGACCACGCCGCGGTGCTTCATTCTCTTATAACGTCCGCAAAGACATTCGTAATCCTTGACCGGACCGAAAATCTTCGCGCAGAAGAGACCGTCTTTTTCCGGCTTAAATGTTCGGTAATTGATGGTTTCCGGTTTTTTCACCTCACCATGGGACCAGGACAGAATTTTATCCGGTGAAGCAATGGAAATCTGCATTGCGTTGAATTTAACCAAATTCTTCGGTTTCTCAAAATAGCTGAAAACGTCTTCCACAAATTTTCTCCTGTACGTAAATAACGGTGTGAAATTATTAAGCCGCCTGTTGTTGCTTTTTTTGCCGCGATACCCCTAGGCTAACTTAGGCTATCCGACTCTTCGACTAATTCCACATCCAATCCAAGCCCCTGAAGCTCCTTCACCAAAACGTTGAAGGACTCCGGCAGGCCCGACTCAAAATTATGTTCACCCTTGACAATGGATTCGTATATTCTTGTTCTGCCCGCCACATCATCCGATTTGACGGTCAGAAATTCCTGTAAAGCATATGCGGCGCCATAAGCCTCCATGGCCCAGACTTCCATTTCGCCCAGTCGCTGGCCGCCGAACTGCGCCTTGCCGCCCAGCGGTTGCTGGGTCACCAGCGAATAGGGCCCGATGGAGCGCGCGTGGATCTTGTTGTCCACCAGGTGGTGCAGCTTCATCATGTAAATAATGCCTACCGTCACCTCCTGATCAAAGGGCTCGCCGGTTCTGCCGTCAAAAAGAATGGACTGGCCGGTCTCCGGCAAATCGGTTCTTTTCAACATCTCTCTGATTTGATCTTCCGGACATCCGTCAAAAACCGGACTGGCAACCAACATGCCTTTCTTCAAACGGCCGACAAATCGTTTGATATCTTCCGTGGACGCCTGATCGATAAATTTGTCAAAATCGGGCGAAGAGTAAACCTTTTTCAACTCGTCTTTGATATGACTCAAACCGGCGCGCTGCTGTTCCAGCAGTTCATTCAAACCCTCACCGATCGATTTTGCCGCCCAGCCCAGATGCGTTTCCAGAATCTGCCCCACGTTCATTCGCGAAGGAACACCCAGCGGATTTAAGACGATGTCCACTGTGGAACCGTCGGCAAAATACGGCATGTCTTCTTCCGGCAGGATCCGTGATAAAACGCCTTTGTTCCCATGGCGCCCTGCCATCTTGTCGCCCACGGACAGCCTTCTTTTAATAGCAATATACACCTTGACCATCTTGATTACACCGGGCGGAAGTTCATCACTGGCCTTGATCTTTTCCATCTTCTCCTCAAAATGAGCACTGACAAAATCGATCTTTCGTTCCAGTGAAGCGATCAGACCGGCGATCTTTTCTTCCGAACCGTCGTTCTCGGCGATGGTAATATCTTTCCAGCTGGAGAAAGGCAGATCGTTCCAGATCTCTTTCGTAATTTTGTCGCCCTTCTTCAGAACGGTTTTCTTTTTGGCATCCCCAATTCTGGTTGCCGCCGTTTTGCCGACAACAAGTTTGGTAATATCTTTTTTGATGGTTTCGGTGAGAATGCGGATTTCATCATCTCTGTCCTTCGCGATCTGCTCAATGGCATCCGCCTCAATGGCCTGTGAACGGGAATCGCTTTCCGCGCCTTTTCTGGTAAAAATTTTGGCGTCAATAACCGTTCCTTCCACGCCCGGCGGAACGCGCAACGATGTATCCCGGACATCGCTGGCTTTCTCTCCGAAAATCGCCCGCAGAAGTTTTTCCTCAGCGGACAGCTGTGTTTCGCCCTTGGGCGTTATTTTGCCGACCAGAATATCCCCAGGTTTGACCGAAACGCCAATGCAAACAATACCGCTTTCATCCAGGTTTTTGAGAACCTCTTCGCCGACGTTGGGGATATCGCGCGTAATTTCCTCTTTGCCCAGTTTCGTGTCGCGGGACATGGTCTCGAATTCCTCGATATGAATCGACGTGAAAATATCTTCCTTGACGACCCTCTCGCTGACCAGAATGGAGTCTTCATAGTTGTACCCGCCCCAGGACATGAAAGCGACCATTACATTTCTACCCAGTGCCAGTTCGCCGTTATCAATGGCCGGTCCGTCCGCGAGGATATCCTTTTTATGGACACGCTGCCCGACGCTGATGATCGGTTTTTGATTGAAACAGGTATCCTGATTCGATCGCTGGTATTTCGCCAGATTATAAATATCCACACCGCTGTCGATGCCGTCTTCATCCATCCGGTCGGCCCGCACAATAATGCGTGAAGCATCAACGCTTTCGACAACACCGGACCGTTTGGCCAGGACCACAGCGCCGGAATCGCGGGCTACCACGGATTCCACGCCTGTCCCCACAACCGGAACTTCCGGATTCATCAGGGGAACCGCCTGCCGTTGCATATTCGATCCCATCAACGCACGGTTGGCGTCATCATGTTCCAGAAAAGGAATCAACGCTGCAGCTACGCTGACCAGCTGGGTGGGCGAAACGTCCATCATCTTAATCTCTTCCGGCTCAACCGAAATATAGCTGCCGCCTTTTCTGACCGAAATCAATTCTTCGGCAAATTTTCCGTTTTTACTCAGAGGACGGTCCGCCGAAGCAATAATCTGATTTTCTTCCTCAATCGCCGTTACAAAGTGAACATCATCGGACACCCGGCCGTTCTCCACTTTCCGGTACGGTGTCTCAATAAAACCGAATTCATTCACTCTGGCATAGGTGCTCAACGACACGATCAATCCGATGTTCGGACCTTCCGGTGTTTCAATCGGACAAATGCGTCCATAATGTGTCGGATGAACATCGCGGACTTCAAATCCCGCGCGTTCACGGGTCAAGCCTCCTGGACCCAGAGCCGACAGACGTCGCTTATGGGTAATCTCCGAAAGCGGATTGGTCTGATCCATGAACTGAGACAACTGGCTGGAATTGAAGAATTCATTGACCACCGCAGAAACCGGTTTGGCATTGATCAGGTCGTGCGGCATCATGGTCTCGATGTCCTGAAGACTCATTTTTTCCTTGATGGCTCTTTCCATACGCACCAGACCGATGCGGTACTGGTTTTCAATCAATTCGCCTACCGAACGCACCCGGCGGTTTCCCAGGTGATCAATATCGTCCACACTGCAATCGCCGACGCCGTTTTTCAGGTCGATCAGATATTTCACTGCGGACAGGATGTCTTCGTTGCTCAACACGGTGTTGTCCGTCGGCACGTTCATGTGCAATTTGTAATTCATTTTCGCGCGTCCGACATTGGACAGATCATAAGTCTCCGGCTCAAAGAACAGGCTCTTGAAGAACTTGTCCGCTGTTTCCGGCGTAGGAGGATTGCTCGGACGCAAACGGCGATAGATCTCCATGATCGCATCCTCGGTGGTATCAATCTTATCCAGCAGCAGCGTATCCCGGATGGAAGCGTTATCCATGTCTTCATCAATATGAATAAGTTTCAATTCCCGGATATTCTTTTCGCGGATAATGTCCAGACAGTTCGCCGGCAGTTCCTCGTTGCAACGAAAAACAATCTCACCCGTTTCCGGATCATGAACATCCCGAGAAGGAATTTTTCCGATCAGTTCGTTTTCATTGATTGCCGTCCGTTTAACACCGGCCTCCATGATTCTCTTGATCAGCGGCTTGGTCAGTTTTCTTCCCTTCTTGACAATCAGTTCGGAACTCTTGGAGTCTTTGATATCTTCTGGTGATTTCTTGCCGACCAGCGATTCATCAACGGCAAAATAAATCTTTTTATTGTCATTGATCACTGTGTTGACGTTATAAAAATAATTCAGGATGAATTCCGTCGAATTCCCCAGCGCTTTCAGCAGGATGGTTACCGGCATTTTTCTGCGACGGTCGATCCGGACATAAAGAATATCTTTGGAATCAAACTCCAGATCCAGCCACGATCCTCTGATGGGGATGACTCTTGCGGAATAAATCAGTTTACCGCTGGCAACAATTTTACCTTTGTCGTGATCAAAAAAGATACCCGGCGAACGGTGCAGCTGATTGACGATCACCCGTTCCGTCCCGTTAATGATGAAGGTACCGTTTTCCGTCATCAACGGAATTTCGCCGAAGTAAACTTCCTGTTCCTTGATATCGCGGATCTGCTTGGCTTCGGTCGTTTCACCGGCACCTTTCCCTTCGGCGGGGCGATCGGCCTCAAACACAACCAACCGGACCACGATCTTCAAGGGAGCCGCGTAGGTCATTCCTTTTTGAACACATTCTTTCACATCATACCGGATATCACCCAGTTTATAGCTCACAAATTCCAGAGAACATTTCCCGCTGAAATCCGAAATAGGAAAAACGCTCTTGAAAGCACCCTGCAAACCGAAAGCGCCCCGCTTCACCGGTGCAATATCCTTCTGGAGAAATTTCTCGTAAGACTCTGTCTGAATATCGATTAAATTGGGGATATCCAGTATCTTTCTTACCTGACCAAAATTTTTTCTAAAGTCTCCCATGGCATCCTTAAAAATGAATAATATATGTTTGAGATTGCGTTATTTAATCTCGACGGTACCGCCCACTTCTTCGATTTTCTTCTTGATGTCCGCAGCTTCATCCTTGGACGCACCTTCCTTGATGGGCTTGGGAACGCCTTCCACCAGATCCTTGGCTTCTTTGAGTCCCAGGTTGGTAATGGCACGGACAACCTTGATGACCTGAATCTTCTCCGCGCCAAAGCCGGTCAGAATGACATCGAATTCTGTTTTTTCTTCAACCGGACCTGCAGCAGCGGCGGCACCCGGGGCAGCCACGGCGGCCATAACCGGAGCGGCAGCGGAAACACCAAATTTATCCTCCAGCTCTTTGATCAGAGCGGAAAGTTCCAATACCGTCATTTCTTCAATAAATTTGACCACATCTTCTTTCGTAATTTTATCTGACATGTTTTATTCCTTTCTGTATGTTGTATTAGTTTAAAGATTTTTTCTTATCGCAATAAGCGTTAAGCACTTGCACGAAACTTCCCGGTACTCCATTTAAAACTCTCACGAAGGATGTCGGAACAGCCGCCATGACCGAAACCAGTTTGCCCAGAAGGACGTCTTTGCCGGGCAATTCTGCCAGAACCGTCAGGTCGTTCCTGGTTAAAAGCTTTTTATCCAGCACACCAACCTTGATTTCCAGTTCCGCGTTTTTCTTGGCAAAATCAATCAGAACCTTCGCCGGCGCCACCGGATCTTTGTAGCTCAGGACAATGGCAACGGGCCATTTGAAATGATCGGCAAGTATGCTGAAATCGGTGCCTTCGGAAGCAATGCGTAAAAGTGTATTCTTTACGACCTTCCATTCGGCATTGGACTTGCGCAATTCATTTCTCAAAGCTTCCATTTTTTCGACATTCATCCCGCTAAAGCTGGTGAGAATACCTAAATTAGCTTCTTTGAGTTTCTTTTGGAGTTCGGATACAATTTGTTCTTTCGTTTTCCGATCCAATCTATCAGCCTCCTTTCAAAATTATTATATTGCTGAGGCCGGAGAATTAAGCCACATACAGAACCCCGATACCGGGATTGTTCGACTTACAAATTTCAATACACCTATGAAGCCCTGTAGCGCATTCGTTTTTGAAATTTGAGTCTCACAACAAAAAAACGGTAACCCAGCCTACATCCCGATTCCCGTTTTACAAAAAAAGTCTACCCTTACAAATCAAGTAACAATTTTTATTTTACGAGTCTCGGCAGGCCTTTTCAGGTTTAAACGTCTGTACCTGCTGTCTTCGACCTTGTAACCAACTAAAAAATGCCCGATATCCTAAGCTGCTTTAATATCGAGCGGATCAATTCTCACCCCGACACCCATCGTGCTGGAGATCGAAATGCTTTTGATATACGTACCCTTGCTTGATGCCGGTTTTAATTTAAGAATGGTCTCCAGCAAGGCACTAACATTTTCTCTCAATTTTTCAGCACCGAAGGATACCTTTCCCACCGGAGAATGAACAATGCCGGCTTTTTCGACCCGGAACTCGACTTTACCCGCTTTGAGTTCTTTCACCGCATTGGCCACGTCAAACGTTACCGTCCCCACCTTGGGGTTGGGCATCAAACCGCGAGGTCCGAGAATTTTACCGATTTTACCGACTGATCCCATCATATCCGGCGTGGCGATAACCCGATCAAATTCCATCCATCCGCCTTTGATTTTCTCGATAACTTCGTCATTGCCCACCAGATCGGCACCGGCCTCCAAAGCTTCTTTTTCCTTTTCACCTTTGGCAAATACCAGGACCCTGACTGTTTTACCCAATCCGTGCGGCAGAACCACGCTGCCCCGCACCATTTGATCGGCGTGAGCGGGATTAACACCCAAACGAATCGCCGCATCCACGGTCTCATCAAATTTCGTTCCCGCCGTCGATACAACAATTTCCGCAGCCTCTTTCAACGTGTATTTCTTGGCCGGCTCGACTTTAGCCTTTGCCGCCAATATACGTTTGCCTCTTCTTAACATGATCAAACCTCTTTATTTATTAACCTGTAATTTCTATTCCCATTGACCTTGCCGTGCCGGCAATGATATTTATCGCGCCTTCAATATTAACGGCGTTTAAATCCTTATACTTCAGTTCGGCAATATCCTTTACCTGAGATGCGGTCACCGAACCCACTTTATCCCGTTTGGGATCGCTGGATCCCTTGGCAATTTTTGCTGCCTGCTTCAGTAACACCGACACAGGAGGTGTTTTTGTAATAAACGTAAAAGAGCGATCGGCATAAACCGTAATCACAACAGGAATAATCATTCCTTCCTGGCTCTGCGTCATCGCGTTATAAGCCTTGCAGAATTCCATGATATTCACGCCGTGCTGACCTAATGCCGGACCGATCGGAGGCGAAGGGGTTGCCTTGCCCGCCTTGATCTGTAATTTAATGTTCGCAATAATTTTTTTTGCCATATCGAATCACCCTGATCTGAATTTTAAATATTATTTATTCGGCCTATGCAAAGCATTACCCCTGCGTCACCTGGATGAAATCCAGCTCCACTGGCGTCGGCCGGCCAAAAATACTTACGATAACCCTAAGCTTACTTTTTTCCGGTTTTAATTCATCGATAATGCCGTCGAAATTCGTAAAAGGACCGTCGATAATTTTGACATGATCCCCGACATCGAATTTGAATTTGGGTTTGGGTTTTAACGTTCCTTCATCAATTCTGATTTTAAGATGTTCAACGTCTTTATCAGGTATGGGAGAAGGTTTATCCTTGCTGCCGATGAATCCTGTCACTTTGGGAGTATCCTTGACCACGTGCCAGGCTTCATCATTCATATCCATCCGCACAAGGATATACCCCGGGAAAAACTTGCGTTTCGAACTTTTTTTCTCTCCCGAAATCAATTCCACAACATCTTCTTCAGGAATCAGAATGTCGGAAAAATACGCCTGAGTTCCGGTCGTCTTAATTCTTTCTTCAAGACTTATTTTGACTTTATTCTCGTATCCGGAATAAGTATGTACAACGTACCATTTAAAAGCCATTTTCCTAACCCAATATTAATTTCACTGCTTTAGCGAGGGCAAAATCAATAATGCCCAGAATTAAAGAAACAATAAAAACCAGAATGATCACCACCGCGGTAGACGCCAGGGCCTGTTTTGGAGTCGGCCAGGTAACTTTTTTCAACTCCATCTTGGCATCTTTGAGAAACTGTGTAATCTTTTGAATCGTTACTTTTACTTTTTCTTTAAAATCTTCCATCTGACTCATCCTTCACACAACGGGGAAAAATGGCAGGCCAGGAGGGACTTGAACCCCCAGCATCCGGATTTGGAGTCCGGCGCTCTATCCATTAGAGCTACTGGCCTATACCAATATCACCTATTTGGTTTCCCTGTGCAGTTTATGCCCCCGGCAAAACTTGCAGTATTTTTTCATTTCCAGGCGGTTTTGCATCGTCCGCTTGTTTTTGGTCGTTGTGTAGTTTCTCTGCTTGCATTCCGTACAGGCCAAAATAATGTTGTTTCTCATATGTCTCCTTCTCTGGAGCCCACGACCAGGATTGAACTGGTGACCTCATCCTTACCAAGGATGTGCTCTACCGACTGAGCTACGTGGGCACAATCTTTTGTTGACAGTCCAGACTTCACAAAGAATCTGGAGCGGGAAACGGGATTCGAACCCGCGACCCTCAGCTTGGAAGGCTGACGCTCTAGCCACTGAGCTACTCCCGCCTTTTTTCATTTCACAAATCTCTGGTGGAGGGGGGAGGATTCGAACCTCCGTAGGCTCCGCCGGCAGATTTACAGTCTGCTCCCTTTGGCCGCTCGGGAACCCCTCCAGCAATAACACCAAACTGGAGCTGGCGATGGGACTCGAACCCGCAACCTGCTGATTACAAATCAGCTGCTCTACCGATTGAGCTACGCCAGCCAATCCCATCAAAAAATATAAAATTCAATAACTTGCGCATCAGAATGTAAAAAAACACACCTACACCCTCAAGCGAATTTCGCAATCTAATTTTTATAGATGTTTTTGTCAAGTAAATTTTTTTAAAAACATGCAGGTAAATTTAGTGCGTGGAAAAATCCCGTATAGACAAAAAGTTTAACATTTTTTAAACTTTATTGAAATAAAATCCGATCTTCCTCTGACACGAATATTGATTTTCCAGCCCTGAGTCCGTTTAATTTATCTTAACTTCAACAGAATAGACGGATTTCTCCTTTACGGCAAGAAAACGGAATCTGTCTGATGTCTCAAAGGCAAAACCTTTTTTCCCCAAAGCAACGATGCTGTTATATTTATTGACCTCTTTTTCGCCGGCCTTTCCATTTACAACGGCTATTTGTTTATTTTCTGCCTGCGCAACATAAACGATTTTTGTGCTGTCCGGACTGAAAACGAGCGTGTAACTTCCCACTCCATCATAGTGTTTCCCTTCTTTCCCGTCAACGACAACAAACCGTTTCTGTCCTGACTGGGCTGCATACGCCACACGCTTGCTGTCCGGGCTGAAAACAAGAGACCCGTTGCCGATATTGTTGTACGGTTTCCCCTCCTGACCGTCAATGACGGACGCAAACTTGCCATTCACGATCTGAGCGATATAAGCCACTTTTTTGCTGTCCGGACTGAAAACGATGGTTGATCCGATACGTTCATATCCTTTACCTTCCTGTCCATTGACCACAAGAAAACGTTTCTTGTCCGATTGCGCTTGATACGCTATCCGACTGCTGTCCGGACTGAAGAAAATATCATCTCCGATGCCGTCATAATATTTGCCTTCCTGCTCATCAACGACAACCTGCCACTTACCGGCTGATTTTACCACGTAGGCTACCTGCTTGCCGTCCGGACTGAAAACAAAATCGCCTCTGACATCATCATAGCGCTTGCCTTCCCGTCCATCGACAACCAGAAAACGTTTTTTATCCGACTGAGCCTGATAAGCCATCCGGCGACTGTCGGGACTGAAAACGATATTATTGCCGATACTGTCATAATGAGTGCCCTCTTGTTGATCGACAACGACAAACTGCTTTTTATCTGATAGCACCCCGTAAGCGATTTTTTTACTGTCCGGACTGAAAATAATATTGGAGCCGATACCTCCCTCGTACGATTTGCCTTCCTTCCCGTCCACCACAATAAAACACCGCTTGCCTGTTTTGGCGGCATAGGCAACCCGTTGACTGTCCGGACTGAAAACGATATTTGATCCCACTGTGTCATAGCGTTTCCCTTCTTGACCGTCGATTACCACAACCTGTTTATTGCCAACCTGGGCTCGATATGCAGAACGCTTGCTGTCGGGGCTGAAAACAACATTGGAACCGATACCGTCATAGCGTTTCTGCGCCTTGCCGTCGACAATAACAAACTGCTTGCCTTCCACACGGGTGGCATAGGCAATACGTTTCCCGTCGGGACTTGCCGTTAATACGACAGGAATAAAATCAAAGTTAAAAAGCAGTTTTTCAGAAGCAGACAACGTAAGTGCTTTTTCTTCGGCAAAGGAATTTAAACCAACTGCAACGAGAAAAAAAACAGCCAGCGGTAATAAAAAAAATTTCTTCATCTTTAAATAGCCCCTTTTGTAATTGATGTAAAAAACCTGCTCAAGAACAGATCCGTGCTTGTAGCCATTGTTCTTTACATGTAACGAATGAATAAAAATTTATTGTGCTGTCCTCTTAGTATATTTCTTTCTTACATGCAAATGTATTATTGACATATCTCCAGCATTAAAAAATCATCCGGTGGGGAAAAAGCATCATCCGTAACCTGTTAAACGCCATCTACCGCTTTGGGAGTGCATTTGTTATCAGTTCTTTATGTCAGTTTTATTTTAATGAATTCAAAAAAAATTTTGACAAGATTCTTTTTTTGCATTATAAAGCCTCCAAAATTTTTGGAATTGCAAAAACGATGACGGAAACAGCGAAAAAGAATTTCATAGCAATCAACATTCTGCCTTTACTGCTGGCTCTCGCTTTGTTGCGCCTTTTACCTCAGGCCGCCCGCCCATCGTTTTTAGGTCATCACTAGGAGAAAAAGCAACTGATCACCTAAAAGGCCGTGGGCGGAAGCCACGGCCTTTTTTGTTTTTTAAAAAGCGGCATACCGCCCGATAGATGGAAACTACGCGGGGAAATTACGGTACATTGCCCACGAACCTTCGGTTACTGGGATCATTCATATAGTCATCAGAGGAGAAGATATTATGAAAAAAAAGAAAAATCGTGTTTACATTTTTGATACAACCTTAAGAGACGGCGAACAATCACCGGGTTACAGCATGAACACGGAAGAGAAACTGATGCTTGCCCGCCAACTGGAAAGGCTGGGTGTAGACATCATTGAAGCGGGATTTCCCATCGCATCCGAAGGTGACTTTGACGCCGTCAGACAAATCGCGAAGGAAATTAAAAAATCCCAAGTGGCGGGTCTTGCCCGGGCGAATAAACTCGACATTGACCGCGCCTGGCAGGCTATCAAGGGAGCCGCACATCCCCGCATTCACACTTTTATTTCTTCTTCCGACATCCATCTGAAGTATCAGCTCAAAAAGAGTCGCGAGCAGGTACTCAAAGAAGCGGTTGCCGCGGTAAAACTGGCACGTTCTTATACCGATAATGTAGAATTTTCGCCGATGGATGCCACCCGTTCGGACAAGGATTACCTGGTCGAAATGGTTTCGGCGGTGATTGACGCGGGAGCCTGCACCGTCAATATCCCCGATACGGTCGGCTATGCCACGCCGGAAGAATTCGGCAATCTGATTGCCTATCTCTTCGCGCATGTCCAAAATATCGGCGAAGCCATCATCGCCACGCATTGCCATAATGATCTAGGGCTGGCCGTGGCCAATTCACTGGCAGCCATCAGACAGGGTGCGCGGCAGGTAGAATGCACCATCAACGGTATCGGCGAGCGGGCGGGCAATACCGCCATGGAAGAAGTCGTCATGGCACTGCAAACCCGCAAGGATCTCTTCGGCCTTCACACGAACATCAAGACCAATCAGATTTACAAGACCTCGCGTCTTCTGACTCAGATTACCGGCATACCGGTACAGCCCAACAAAGCGATTGTGGGCGCCAACGCGTTCGCCCATGAATCCGGGATCCATCAGGATGGATTGATCAAGGAAAAAATCACCTATGAGATCATGACGCCGCAATCCGTGGGTATTAGCGACACACATATTGTCCTGGGAAAGCATTCGGGACGCAACGCCATTTCACACCACCTGAAAAAGATGGGATACCAACTCAATGATGAGCAGATCAACAAGGTGGCGGCTCGCGTCAAAGAACTGGCAGATATCAAAAAAGATATTTACGATGAAGATCTCGAGGTCATTCTGTCCGAAGAAATCTACCGGGGCGAAGACAAATACAGCCTGCTTTATCTGAATGTGGTCAGCGGCAATGTGGCCATTCCCACGGCAACCATGGAAATGCAGGTGGGTCAGGACATCGTGCGGAAAGCGGGTTTCGGCAACGGTCCGGTCGACGCCACCTTCGCAGCCATTCGCAACATAACCAAAACCAACTATCCGTTGATGAAGTACGTTGTAAACGCCATCACCGGAGGATCGGATGCGCAGGGCGAGGTCACCGTGCAACTCAAGCACAGCAGTTACTCGGTCGTCGGACGCGGCGCTCATCCGGATGTCATTGTTGCGTCCGCCAAAGCTTATATCAACGCCTTGAATCGCATGGAATTTTTAAAGAATAATATTAAAAAGGTTAAAATTGTTGAATAATGAATTAAAATACGCTAAAGACCGTTTCACTTTTTACAAGGAGAACCCCTCGTGGGCAACACCATTACGGAAAAAATATTAATGGCGCACACCGGCCTGAGAAAAATTTCAACCGGCGATCTGATCAACGCGAGAGTGGATATTGCCCTGGGCAATGATGTCACCGCTCCCATAGCCATCAACGCGTTCAAGCAGGCGGGCGGGGAAAAAGTATTCAACAGACATAAGGTGGCTCTCGTCCTGGATCACTTTACGCCCAATAAGGACATTAATTCCGCCCAGCAATGCAAAGCGGTGCGCGAATTTGCCTCGCAACAGAAGATAACGCATTTTTATGAAGGCGGCCTTGTCGGTGTTGAACATGCCTTATTGCCTGAACAGGGGATCGTTCTGCCCGGAGACCTGGTTATCGGTGCGGACAGTCATACCTGCACGTACGGCGCTCTGGGCGCATTCGCCACCGGCGTCGGCAGCACCGACCTGGCGGCAGCCATGCTCACCGGAGAACTGTGGTTTAAGGTACCGCCCTCGATCAAATTCATCATCTTCGGCAAACTGCAGAAATGGGTCTCGGGAAAAGATTTGATTTTGCATATCATCGGCCGCATCGGCGTGGACGGTGCTTTGTATAAGGCCATGGAATTCACCGGAGAGACGATTGCCCGCCTCACAATGGCCGACAGATTTTCCATGGCCAATATGGCCATAGAAGCCGGCGCAAAAAACGGTATCTTTGCTCCCGACGAAGTGACCGCAGAATACATCCGGAAAAAGGCAAAACGACATTATACATTTTATTCTTCCGACCCCGATGCCGTTTATGCCGACACTCTTGAAATAAACGCGGCGACCATCGAACCGCAGGTGGCCTTCCCGCATTTGCCTTCCAATGTCAAAGGAGTGAGCAAAGCAGGACGGGTAAAAATCGACCAGTCCCTGATCGGGTCCTGCACCAACGGACGTATAGAAGACCTGAGAATCGCCGCAAAAATTTTAAAAAACAGGAAGGCCTCCTCGAATGTCAGACTGATCATCGTTCCGGCAACCCCCGAAATTTACCGCCAGGCGTTAAAAGAAGGGCTGATTGAGATTTTTTTGAAAGCGAACGCCGTCATCAGCCCGCCTTCCTGCGGCGCCTGTCTGGGCGGACACATGGGCATCCTGGCGGAAGGAGAAAAAGCGGTTGCGACAACAAACCGGAATTTTGTCGGTCGCATGGGTCATACCAAAAGCGAAGTGTATCTGGCCAATCCGGCGGTTGCCGCCGCTTCAGCCGTACTGGGAAGAATTGCCTCTCCGGAAGAATTGTAAGAAAGCGCACATGCCCCTTAGCTTCGCACGTAGGATAATTCAACTTGCAGATATTACTACGCTACGCCTGTAATATCTGAGTTTCATTAAAATTTAAGACTCATTACAACTTACAATCTTCTATACACATTGTTTCTGAAGATTGAGTCTCGTTAAAAAGGATTTTAACATGATATTTAAAGGAAAAGTCTGGAAATTCGGAGATAATATTGATACCGACGCGATCATTCCGGCGCGTTATCTGACGACGTCGGATCCTGAAGTCCTGGCGGTTCACTGTATGGAGGATGCCGACCCGGACTTCATGAAAAAGATGAAAAAGGGCGATATGATTCTGGGCGGAGAAAATTTCGGTTGCGGCTCGTCGCGCGAACACGCGCCCATTTCCATAAAAGCGGCCGGCGTTCCCTGTGTCGTCGCGAAAAGTTTTGCCCGCATTTTTTACCGGAATGCCTTCAACATGGGGCTGCCCATATTCGAATCGAAAGATATTGTCGATGCCGTGAAAGAAGGGAATGAAATCACCGTGGACAGTGCACGCGGCATCATAACCATAAACGGCACGGATAAATTTTTTAAAATCAACCCCATTCCGCCGTTCATGGAAGAACTTATCGCCAATGGCGGTCTGATGCAACACATCGCTGGGAAAAGAAAAAAAAATGAAAAATAATAATTTTAAAATCGCTGTCTTTGCCGGCGACGGCATCGGACAGGAAATTATAAACGAAGCCCTGAAGGTTTTAAAAATTATTTCCGGCAAAAAAAACGTCGACTTTCAAATCACAGAAGGACTTGTCGGCGGAACGGCGTATGACCGTTATGGAACGCCTCTGCCGGAGGAGAGTCTGAAACTGGCCCTGAAAAGCGACGCGGTCTTACTGGGAGCGGTCGGCGGTCCCCAGTGGGAAAATCTCGCTTACAGTGTCCGGCCGGAGAGGGCGTTGCTGGGCTTGCGCAGCAGCCTGGGCATTTACGCCAACCTGAGGCCGATCGTTGTTTTTGAAGAACTCCTGGATGCGTCGCCACTGAAAAAAGACATCATCCGCGGCATCGATATTATCATTGTGCGCGAATTGACAGGCGATGTCTATTTCGGCAAACCGCGCGGCATTAAGACATCGAAAAACGGAAAACGCAAAGGCGTCAACACGATGATTTATTCAGAAGATGAAATTCGTCGCATCGCCGTCCGCGCTTTCGAAATAGCCCGTACACGCAGAAAGAGCCTCCTCTCCGTAGATAAAGCCAATATCTTGGAAACGATGGAACTCTGGCGGAACGTGGTCACCGACGTCAGCCGCAATTACCCCGATGTCACGCTGAGACACATGTATGTCGACAATTGCGCCCTGCAGCTGATCCGTGATCCGTCTCAGTTCGACGTTATCGTCACCACGAACCTGTTCGGCGATATCCTGAGCGATGAAGCCGCCATGCTCACCGGATCCATCGGTATGCTTCCGTCAGCCAGTCTGGGGGAAAAAACAGCCTTGTACGAACCCATTCACGGGTCGGCGCCGGACATTGCGGGACAAAACATCGCCAATCCGCTGGCCGCTATTTTGTCGGTGGCACTGATGCTGCGGCATTCTTTATCAATGCCGGCGGAAGCCGCCCTGATAGAAAATGCCGTTACGGAAACCTTACAGGAAGGCCTCCGGACACGCGACATTGATCAACCGGGCAAAAAAATTGTCAGCACTTCAGCAATGGGAGACGCGGTAGCCGGGAATCTTAACAAACGGTTGGCCGGGATTCGCCCTTAAAGGCCGGCTTCGCGTTGAGCAAAAGGGGAAAGCATGGAATCCGTCATTTTTCTGGAAAAAATTTCGATTGAACCTCCCCGCGAAAAAATATATCAGCGGCTCGGTTTTAAAAAGAGAATAACCGCCGTCTCGCCGGATCAGCAAAAGCAAACCGACCTTTTCATTCGCGAAGCCGCGTCCCTTATTGTCCTCAAGGGGATGTACCTGCGGCTGGCCGTCACAAAGAACGACGGGAAACAAATTTTTTTATCGAACAACGTACATTTCAGCAGCGAGCATCTGTCCATTTTCCTTCGCGAATGCCGGGAGGCCGTTTTCATGGGAGCGACTGCGGGGCATGCCGTCATGGACGCCATCAAGGCAAAAACCCGGCAGGACGATCTGGCCGCCGCGGTCGTTTATGATGCCACCGCCAGCGAAATGACGGACGCCGCACTGGACTGGATCATGAATTATCTGAATCACCTTCTGATGCGGGAAGGCCAAACGCTTTTGCCACGCCGTTTTTCCGCCGGCTACGGTGACTTTCATCTGGAAAACCAGGGAATCATTTATAAACAGCTACACATGCAGAACGCCGGCGTAAAAATCAATCCCAATTTTATTCTCATACCGGAAAAATCCGTCACCGCCATTGGCGGAATCTGCCGTTAAAATGCCACGCACAACAAAAAGTTAAAGGTTCTTCCTTACAGTGCCAAGATTGATTCTCCGACGATTACACAATTGACAAACAGACATGAAAAGCTTATGCTGTTTACCAGTAGGGGATGCCTCATCAAGGCTGATAACAATCAGCAAAACAAAAAGCAACTGATAGAATTCTAACCAGTCCGATCCTTACTCCAGTTTCACCCAGGGGAACAGGTGTATGAAAAAAAATAATGCCCCTCCAACCGGCAATCCGCAGCCCCTTCAGGTTTTAATGCTGAACGATTCGGACAAGGACGTGTCGCGCATCGTGAGCGAACTTCAAAAAGGCGGATACCATCCGGTTTACGAACGGATAGAAACCGCTGCCGCGATGCGGCAAGCTCTCCGGGACAAACCATGGGATATCATTCTTTGTGACAGCAATTACCTCAAATTCGGAGCTGTCGCGGCCATGGCTCTTCTCGAGGAAGAAAAAACCGACATTCCCCTGATTGTCATCTCCGGCGCCAGCAGCAAAGATAAAACTATCGAATGCCGCTTTCCCGGGACTCGCAATTACATCGTCAAGGAGAACTATTCCCGCCTATGCCCGGTCATTGCCAGAGAGCTGAACGAAACAAAAATTCAGGCAAAGCACAAGCAGACAGAATCCCAGAAGGAAGCGGCACAGGAAGAATTACGCCGCAGCGAGGAACGGTATCGTAAGATTACCACCTGCATACCGGATTTGATCTGGACCATGGACCTGGCGGGTCATTTTACATATGTCAACGAAGTCGTGGAGCGCACACACGGCTGGACGGTTGACGAATATCTGAAGCTTGCCCTGCAGGATATGGTCACACCCCAACAACTGGCCAAAGATACGGCAATGATGGCAGAACAGTTGGCCCGGTCTTCTGAACCCGATTTCGATCGAAATACGACGCTTACGTTTGAATCGGAAGAGTTGCGCAAGGACGGAACCACTTTTCTGGCGGAAGTTACCGCTTCTTTCCTGTGGTCGGATGATGGCAAGCCCATTGGCATTATAGGGATTACACGCGATATTACGGAACGCAAAAAGGCGGAAGAAGCGTTACGGAAAAGTGAAGAACTGCACATCAAACTGGTCAATGCAATTCCGGATGTTGTTGTTCGCACCGACCTGGCAGGCAATATTCTTTTTGCAAATGAGAATGCGCTGCGGATCGGCGGTTACAGCAAAGATGAATTTCTGGGTCAGAATCTGCTTAACTTCGTTGCACCGGAGGATCGCGAGAGAGTCATTCGCAATCTGCACCTCATGCTGGAAAGCAGACTGGGCCCCAGAGAATATCATCTGATGACCAGAGACGGACGGAAAATCCTGTTTGAAATCAACGGCGATGTTTTGCGCAAAGAAGACGGAACACCGTTTGCCGTTGTCAATGTGTGTCGTAATATTACCGAACGCAAGCAAATTGAAAAAGCGCTGAGGGAAAAAGATGAACGATTGCGCGGCATCACTGAAAATCTTCCGGGGGTTATTTTTCAGTTTTATGCAACACAGAACGGCAAATACGGAATAACCTACCTCAGTGAACCGATCGATGAATTTGCAAAAATATTGTCAAAGTTCGATACGGACCATTTGGATACGGTGTTTCCTGAATTCCTTTCCCGTATTCATGAAGATGACCGGGAGCGATTTCTGTCATCCATTACCCAGGCAGCCCAGACAGCCAGCCGCTGGAATTTTGAAGGTCGCGTCGCCATCCAATCCGGAAAGATTATCTGGTTTCAGGGGCTATCCGTGCCGACACGCCTGCCGGACCGGGTCATTTTCGATGGAATTTTATTGAACATCTCGGAGCGCAAGCTGGCGGAAGAACTTTCACACCAATCGGAGGAAAAATTCTATAAAATTTTTATGACCACGCCGGACTGCATAGCCATTGCCCGCCTGCATGACGGTCTGATCATCGATGTGAATCAAGGATTCGAAAAGATTGTGGGATGGAAAAGAGAACAGGTCATCGGAACCAAATCGTTCGAACCGCCCATGAACATCTGGCTGGACAAAACAGAGAGGAAGGCAATGATCGCGGATTTGAAAACGGGCAGGGATATCCTGGATCGGGAGTTTAAATTCCGGCGCAGGGAGGGCTCCGAACGTTTCGGTATTTACTCCGCCAGGGCGATCACCATCGACGAACAGGAATGTGTTATTTTTATCCTGCAAGATATCACAGACCGCAAATTAATGGACATCGAACTGAAACGGACTCTGGAAAGTCTGAGAAAATCGGTCGGCACCACCATCCAGGTCATGGTGTCCGCCATAGAGATGAGAGATCCCTACACCGCGGGTCATCAGTTGCGGGTGACAGACATTGCCCGGGCCATTGCCGCGGAAATGAGATTATCCCAGGATAAAATCGACGGCCTCCGGATGGCTGGCGTTATCCATGACATCGGGAAATTATCCGTCCCGGCGGAGATTCTGGCAAAACCGACCAGGCTGACCAAACTCGAATACTCTCTGATACAGGAACATTCGCGAAGCGGATATGAAATATTGAAGAATGTCGAATCCTCCTGGCCGCTGGCAGAAATTGTTTATCAGCATCACGAAAGGATGGACGGATCGGGGTATCCCAGAAACTTGAAAGGGAATGATATTCTTATCGAAGCTCGCATTCTTGCCGTGGCCGACGTTGTTGAATCCATGGCCTCTCACCGGCCCTACCGCGCTTCGTTGGGGATAGAGGCCGCTCTGGAAGAAATCGAAAAGAACAAAGGCATTCTGTATGATGAGCATGTGGCCGATGTTTGTCTGATCTTGTTTCGTCATAAAGGCTTCATTCTGGCATAACATCCATCACATCCGTCAAATAACGAAATGAAAATTGCAGAAAAGCAGCCATTGATGTATAAGATCACCGGAAACTGATTCTTTGCATTTCAGGAGATAGCCGTGGTTGAAATTATTAATATAAGAAATTTTTTAAAAAAGAAAATTATGATTCTGGACGGCGCTACCGGAACAGAGCTCCAGAAGCTGGGCCTGCCGGCAGGTGTTTGCCCGGAAATATGGTGTCTGGACAATCCGGACATCATCGGCGCTGTCCACAAATCGTATCAGAAAGCCGGTGCACAGATTATTTATACCTGCACCTTTGGAGCCAATCGCTATAAACTCAAACAGTTCGGCGCAAAGCACGATGTTTACGCCGTCAATCTGAAACTGGCACAATTGGCCAGAAAAGCCTGCGGCAATCAGACACTCGTCGCCGGAGACATCGGTCCGACCGGATTGTTTGTCGAACCCTTCGGCACGCTGGCTTTTGAAGAAGCAGTGGATGCGTTCAAGGAACAGGCCCGAGGATTAATTGACGGCGGATGCGATCTGATCGTCATCGAAACCATGATTGACATTCAGGAAGCGCGCGCGGCGCTGCTGGCCGTCAAGGAACTTGCGGACGTTTTCACGATTGCATCCATGACGTACGAAAAAAACGGCCACACGCTGGGCGGAACACCGCCACAAAGCGCGCTCATCACTTTGCAAAGTCTGGGCGCAGACGCCGTGGGCTGCAATTGTTCGGCCGGTCCGGAACAAATGATTGATTTCATCTCGGCGATGAAACCGTACGCCACGGTGCCGCTTGTGGCCAAGCCCAATGCCGGCATGCCTCTTCTGAAAGACGGTCAAACCGTTTTTGAAATGGATCCCGCGACATTTGCCGATTTCAGCGTCAAGCTGGCGGCTGCAGGCGCCAATATGCTGGGCGGCTGCTGTGGAACAACGCCCGAACATATTCGCGCGCTCAGGATGTCGGTCACGCGTAAGAAACCCGTTTTGCCGCTTACAAAATCCGTTTGTGCGCTCAGCTCGGCACGCAGATTCCTGGAAATTAAAGACAATGACCCGTTGTATATCGTCGGGGAAAGAATCAATCCCACCGGTAAAAAATCGCTGCAGCAGGAACTCTTGGAGGGCAAATTATCCATCATCCGTCAGATGGCCCTGGATCAGGAAAACCAGGGCGCGGTTCTTCTGGACATCAATGTCGGTCAGCCCGGCATTGATGAGGTTCAAACGATCCGGAACGTGATCAGTCTGTTGTCCACCGTCAGCAGTCTGCCGCTGGTCATCGATTCGTCCAGGATTGAAACCATTGAGGCCGCCCTGAGACTCTATCCGGGAAGAATGATGATTAATTCCATCTCCGGGGAAAAAGAAAAACTGGCCAGGCTCCTGCCCCTGGCCGCCCGATACGGCGCAATGTTTATTTTGCTGCCGCTGACCGGCGGGGAAATCCCCCGGACGGCGAAAAAGCGGCGCGTCGTGATCGACAGGATATTTCGCAAAGCGCAAGCGTTCGGTTTTACGAAAAAGGATTTCGTCGTCGACGGCCTGACCATGGCCATTGCGTCCGATGCCGACGCCGCGCGGGAAACGCTCGAAACGATTCAATGGTGTAAAAACATTTTCCAGTGCAAAACGATTCTCGGCCTTTCCAATGTTTCCTTCGGCATGCCGGGCCGTCCCTGGATCAACGCCGCCTTTCTGGCGATGGCTCAACACTGCGGGCTGACCATGGCCATTGCCAATCCGGCCAGCGTCGAGTTCATGAATGTTAAAAATGCCGGGGACGCCTTGACCGCCCGGGAAAGAGCCGCGTTTCACTTCATCAACTATTTTTCGCAGCAGACTCCCGCTGTCGCAGGACTCCCTTCGACAGCCGTTTCAGCGGGAGAAAAAATTGTTCAGGCCATTCTGGAAGGCAACAAAGACGACATCACCGCATTGCTTGACGAAGCAATGAAATCCGGCAAAACGGCGTCTCAACTGGTCGATGATTATATGATCCCCTCCATTGTGCGTGTCGGCGATCTCTACGAGAAAAAAATTTATTTTCTGCCGCAGTTGATGGCGGCGGCGGAAGCGATGAAAAAAGCGCTTTCGCACCTTGATCCGTATTTGCAGAAAGCGACAATAACGACCAGGGGAACCGTTCTGATGGCGACGGTTCGCGGCGATGTTCACGACATCGGGAAGAACATCGTTGCGCTGCTGTTGAGAAACTACGGTTATCGTGTTATTGACCTCGGCAAAGACGTGTCCGAACAGGCTATTTTAGATGCTGCAAAAAAGGAAAAACCGGATGTCATCGGCCTTTCCGCGCTGATGACCACCACTATGGTCAACATGAAGGAGGTTATTGCGCTGGCACGCGCGCAGGGAATCCGCACAGACTTCCTGATCGGCGGTGCAGTGGTTACGGATCAATACGCAAAATCCATCGGCGCATTCTATGCCCGTGACGGTGTTCAGGCCGTAAAAGTTGTTGAAAAAATAATCAAACCGTAATCGTTCGGGGAAAAAATGAAACACAGGCATTCCGCTCATCAACAAATCGCTCTCATTTGGGCCTTGGCTTTTTCCGTGCTGATTCATTTTTCGGCGGCAGCGGTTCTTATCGGGTTCGAGTTGTCCGGTGGTGCGCCGGCGCCGTCTGACCGAAATGTTTTGAATATGGTCTGGGTGTCTTTCGACAATAAAAAAGCCGACACGGGAAAAGCCGTGCAAACCGGGCAGCAAACGATAAGACAGAAAAAAAACACCGGACGGATGACGTCCGTCGAACGGCCGGCGAGCCCCGTCGGCACCGTTCAGCTTCCTTTGGCGTCCCGAACGGCTCCGGCTGTCGAAAGTACATTTTCCGAATACGAAAACCGCCCCGAAATAAACAAATCATCCGTTGAGGCACGTCACAGCGGCGGCTTCGAGGCAGTTGCCCAACATCCCATGTCCGACATCGCCATTGCCTATCCGCTGTACCGGGAGAATACCCCTCCCGTTTATCCGGAAATGGCACGTTTGCGCGGATATGAGGGCATCGTTCTGGTCTTCGCCGAAATTCTGCCGACCGGACGCGTGGGCGACGTCAAGATCCGGAAATCATCCGGATACGCTATTCTGGATCAATCTGCAATACAGGCCGTCAAGCCCTGGAAATTCGAACCGGCGAAGAAAGCTGGAAATCCATTCACCGCCTGGGTTGAACTGCCGATCAAGTTTATGTTACAACATCACCCTCAATCATAAATTTCATCCGAACGGAGGAACCACAATGACCATTGATCAAATGAAGGAACGACTGGGAGAAATCATTCTCGAAAGGTCTTTCAAATACAGCGACAATCCCCCTTTTACGCTCGCCTCCGGCAGGCAAAGCAATTATTATTTTAACTGTAAACCGACGACCCTGGACCCCGAGGGGATGAATCTGATCGGCACCATCATTTTTGACATGCTCAAAGATACCGATATTACGGCCGCAGGAGGGCTGACCCTGGGAGCCGATCCCATCGCCAATGCGCTTGCCGTTATCTCCTACCAGAAAGGCAAACCGATCAAATCGTTTATCGTGAGAAAGGACGCCAAGGATCACGGTACTAAAAGCGCCATTGAAGGCAGTGTCCGGCCGGGAGAAAAAGTTGCCATTATCGACGATGTGATCACGACCGGCGGATCCACAATCACGGCCATTGAACAGGCCCGCAAAGCCGGACTGTCCGTTGTCATGGTGATAACGCTTGTCGACCGGGAAGAAGGGGGCCGGGAAAATATCATGAAGCACATGGACAACATCGCTTCCATTCTGACTCGGACAGAGATCATGAACCTGCGCGAAAGGAAAGCCGCTCAAAGGTAACGCCCCTTATACAGGTATGCCGCGGCCATTGATCGTCAACAGATTATTTGAAGCGCTCCGGAAGGTGATATCATGAAAAATACGATAACCGTTTTCTTCTTTATAATGTGCTTATTACTTGCAGGTTGCGGTGCGGCGGTGAATTTACAGGGGAAGGTCGCCGGCATAAGTTCCGGCAGGTTTTTCTACCAGGATGGACATCTGGTCAGCGATTACAAAGCCGATATCGATGCGGTCTGGCAGGCCTGTGAACAATCCGTGACCGATCTGAAAGCGAAAAGTATCCGAAAAGAACGTAAAATTTCCACCGGCGTCATTACATCCGTCATTCAGGACGAAAAAGTCACCATCAAAGTTGAGTATGTCGGCAGAGATATGACCTCCGTTTCAGTCTTTGTCGGAGCATTCGGCAATACCATGGCTTCCCGTCTGATCCATGACAGAATTATCGGCAATCTGGCGAAGAACTGATTCCGATGGCAGATAAAATATTGTCAATTTCTTTTGACCAGCAGCAAACCTTTCAAATAACGTCCTTCGGGGTGTCCGAAAGCGACCGGATGATCCGGTCCGGCGTCCAGCCTTGATAAAAGCTGCAACTCGGCACCGGCATCCCGCGCGGCACCCAGAACGATCTTATAAAAAAGATCTTCTTCAATGAAATTGGAACAGGAAAAAGTGGCCAGCATCCCGCCTTTGCTCAGATGTTTGATTGCCTGTAAATTAATGTCTTTATACCCTCTTGCCGCTTTGGGCACATCTCTTTTGGTTTTGGCAAAAGCGGGCGGATCAAGAATAATCATGTTGTAGTTTTCCGGCGTATGTCTGAAATAATCAAACACATCGGTCTCGATCACCGGATAATTCTCCACAGAAAACCAGTTGAGATGCAGGTTTTTTCTGGCGGCAACGCACGCCGTTTTGGATATATCAAGAGAAACAACCTTTTTGGCGCCGCCTTCCGCACAATAAACGGAAAAAGCCGCGGTATAGGCAAAACAATTCAGCACATGAGCATCACGGCCCAGGGAACCGATTTTTTCCCGGTTCACCCGCTGATCGAGGAAAAATCCGGTTTTCTGACCGGAAACAACATCAACTTCGAATTTCAGACCATTCTCCATAATTTCCACGGTAGAATTTTCATCTTCACCAAAAGCGATGCCGCTTCTGTTTTCCAATCCCTCCAGCTTGCGTGAATGGCTGTCACTTTGTTCATAAATTCTTGTTGGTTTGAGCTGGGCGATCAGAGCATTTAAAAGATGATTTTTCTGTTTCTCCATTCCGGCGACGGCGATCGAAAAAACCAGAGTCGTATTGTAGACGTCAACAATCAATCCGGGAAATCCGTCCCCTTCGGCATTAATCAGACGGTAGGCATTTGTCTGCTCATTGATAAGTCTCTGCCGCAATTTATATGCGTCATGCAAACGGGACTGCCAGAAATACGGTGAAATATTTTCGTCGCATCTTCTAGTCAAAACACGAAAAGCGATATCCGTCGACGGATTAAAAAAGCCCAGGGCCAGCGGATGGCCTGCCGCATCTCTGGCCAGAACAATATCGCCGGGGCCGGGATTTCCTTTTACCGAGCCTATCGCGCCGGAAAATATCCAGGGATGTCCGCGCAGAATGGCATCTTCTCGAGCTTTCTTTAGAATGATTTCCGGATAGTTGATCGTGATCATGGTGGCATAAAATATATTTTCCGCCTTGAAATTGCAAGACACATTATATTATAAGCATTCATCATTTTTATTTTTAATGCCAAAAAAACAGGGAGAAAAATCATGTACGCAGTGATCATGGCCGGAGGCAGAGGCGTCAGATTCTGGCCCCGCAGCAGAGAAAAGAGACCCAAACACCTTCTGGACATCACAGGCGAAAAAACCATTATTCAGGAAACCGTTAACCGGATAAAGCCGTTGGTTCCCCCGACAAATATTCTCGTGGTGACGGGTAAAAAACATGCCCGGGCGTTAATGAAACAACTGCCGGAAATTCCCCCCCGAAACATCCTGATCGAACCGGTAGGCCGAAATACCGCCGCCTGCATCGGACTGGCCGCCTTGCATATCCGTAAGCGATCGACGGACGATACAATGATGGTTCTGCCTTCCGATCACGCCATAGCCGATTCCGGAAAGTATCTGAGCGTGATGAAAGCGGCGGCCGTTGTGGCGGCCCAGGAGAAAGGATTGGTGACCATAGGCATTACCCCCTCCAGTGTTCAGACAGGGTTTGGTTATATCGAAGGGGGAATCTTATGCAAAACAATAAAAAACCAAGACGTTTTCCGCGTTAAGTCAATCCGTGAAAAACCCGATTTTCGCACGGCGGCAAAATTCGTCCGGAGCGGCAATTTCTACTGGAACAGCGGGATGTTTGTCTGGCAGACTTCGGTCATTCTGGAAGAGATCAAACGCTGGCTGCCAGAGTTATATGCGGGACTGACACTTATCGACACATCGCTGGGCACCGCCGGCGAGACGGCAACCGTGTCCCGCGTTTACAAAAAACTGGGCTCCGTCTCCATCGATTACGGCGTGATGGAAAAAGCCGGTAACGTTTTTATCCTGCCGGGAAATTTCGGCTGGAGCGACGTCGGCAGTTGGGATGCTTTATGGGACATCTCCCCAAAAGACAAGCAGAATAATGTCATCCTCAGCGGGAGCAGAACCGTTCTCGAAGATTCGAAAGGATCGCTCATCTATAATCCGCGAAAATTGACCGCCTTACTGGGAGTCAGGGATCTGATGATCGTCGAAACGCCGGATGCCCTGCTGATCTGTAAAAAAGGACGTTCTCAGGATGTTAAAAAGATTGTTGAAAGACTGGAAGCAGGCCAACTGAAAAAATACCTTTAACGGCGTTTCCAGTATACCGGACGGCCCTTGAGGGGGAATCCTTTTCTTTCGAGTGCTCCGGTAATGATATCCACAGACGTTCTCTGATCGTCAAAGGTAATGGACACGACATTCCCTTCCTCGAATTGATAGTGTTTGACGCCTTGAATTCCGTTCAGGATAGCCCCTATCCTTTGCTTGGCCCCTCAGGCGGCACATCCAGGCACGGTCAACTGCATCACGACCTCGCCCGCGTCGGCCGCGCTGACAAAAACGCCCAGAAGCATCAGAACGGCAAATATAATGATTTTTTTCTTCATTCCCCAAAACACCGGTTTTATTTGCGAACATCATAACTCCAATACCCGGCGGATTGCAATCATAATTGCAATTGACAGCAACGGTTAAATTTGTGATACAAGAAAAAAAATCTATTATGGGGAATGAATGTCCATCACAGCCCATGCGTCACTGATTTTAGCGTCGGCGTCACCGCGACGGCAGGAAATGCTCCGGTCCGCCGGTGTGCATGTCAAAATCATTCCGGCCCATGTCAATGAAAAATATCTCACCGGGGAAACGCCTCGCCAACACGTGCGCAGGCTTTCCAGCCTGAAAGCGATGAAGGTGGCTGTCGAGAACCCCGACGCCTGTGTTCTGGGAGCCGATACCATTGTTGTCATCGACGGCACGGTTCTGGGCAAGCCCCGCAATAAAACACAGGCGAAAACGATGCTGAAAAAATTAAGCGGCAGACAGCACACGGTCTTTACAGGATTTACCGTTGTCCGGTTGTCTTCTGGAATTCGCTCGACCGGGGTGGTTCAGTCCGTTGTACGCTTCAAAACCATTCATCCGGACGAAATGGAGTGGTACATCGCCGGTGACGAACCTTACGACAAAGCCGGAGGCTATGCCCTTCAAGGCCAAGGCGCCTGTTTTGTCCGCTCCATTCGCGGTTCCTACACCAATGTGATCGGACTGCCGCTCTGCGAAGTTTTGGAAACGCTGAAAAAACTGCACGTCATCGATTTTTGTTAGCCATATGGGAACAGACATTGCCGCCAATATCGCCGCTGTCAAACAGAGAATCGCTGCCGCCGCCGAAAGAGGCAAACGGTCTCCTGATTCCGTCAAACTGCTGGCGGTTACCAAAACGGTCCCCGTTCCGGTCATCGAAGAAGCGATCCGGGCAGGCATAACCGCCCTGGGAGAAAATTACGTTCAGGAAGCCAGAGAAAAAATCGCCGTCATCGGCAGAAGCATTCCGTGGCACATGATCGGGCATCTGCAGACGAACAAAGCGAAATATGCGGTGATTCTTTTCGACTACGTTCATTCCGTCGACCGTCTGGACCTGGCTGCGGAAATCGATAAAAGAGCCGGGCGGGCGGGTCGTCAAATCAACATTCTGATTGAAATCAACGTCAGCGGTGAAAAAACAAAAAACGGTATTCCGGCTGGAAAGGCGGTTGCGCTGCTTCAGGACCTTTCCGCCATGCAGCATATCGCGGTAAAAGGATTGATGACCATGGCGCCGTATTCGGACGATCCCGAAACATCGCGTCCTTATTTTCGCGAACTTAAAAATCTTCAACAGAATATCATCCGGGCGGGAATCGCCGGCATACACATGGAAGAGCTTTCCATGGGAATGACGGATGATTTTGATGTAGCCGTTGAAGAAGGCGCAACTCTGGTGCGCATCGGCAGAGCAATTTTCGGAGAAAGGAATTGAGTAAAAATCCCAGGCGCTGAAAAGACGGCCATCAATTCACGGTGCGGTGGTTGGTCTCGATCAACGTTCGGGCGGTTTTTTTATAGACCGTCAGACAGGCATCCACGACATCGGGATCATACGTGATCCCCCGGTATTTGACGATTTCCTCGATAGCCGCATCCACGCCCAGAGCCGGACGGTACGGCCTGTAGGAAGCCATGGCATCAATGACATCCGCCACGCCGATAATGCGGGCTTCCAGCGCGATCTCGTTTCCCCTCAACCCCCTCGGATACCCCGATCCGTCCAATCGTTCATGATGCTGATAGATGACCTCCGCCACCGGATAGGGAAATTCTATGTTCGCCAGCACATCGTTGGCCACTTTGCAATGCGTTTTGATGATGGCCTTTTCTAGATTGTTTAATGCACTGGGCTTTGTTAATATTTCCGACGGAACGCATATTTTCCCGATATCATGGAGGGTGGCGGCAATATGAATAAACGAAATCTGCTCCTCGGGTAATTTCATCTCCCGGGCAATCTTGCAGGCAATTTTGGCCACCTGGTCTTCGTGGCCGGCCGTATAAGGATCCCGCGTCTCTATAATTTTGGACAGCGTTCTGACGATGCCGTCCATAATGATCTGCGATTTTTGATAACTTTCCTTGAGTTTTTCCGTTTGAATCAAAAGGTCATTGGTTTTCTCCAGAGCCTTTTGCTCCAGAGCCTTGTTTAACTCCGTCAGCTCTTTATTTTTCTCTCTTATCAATTCCACCAGACGCTTATTTTCCGCTAAAATCTCAACTTTGGAAAGCGATTGTTTAATATGCAGCAGAATTTCTTCTTCATGCCAGGGCTTGGTGAAGTAAAGATGTACGCCGCCTTTATTGATGGCTTCAATAATGGCGTCGGAGTCCGCATACCCGGTCAGAAGAATACGGATGGCATCCGGAAAAATTTCTTTTGCCTTCGAGAAAAACTGAACACCGCTCATTTCAGGCATTCTTTGATCGGAAATAATAATAGAATAGGGTTTTGTGGCCGAACGCAGTTTGTTCAATCCCTCCAAACCGCTGTTTGCGACATGCACGTCGTAATTTTCGTCGGCCAGAATGCGCTTAAAAGCATTGAGAATTGAATCTTCGTCATCAACAATCAAGATGCAATGCTCATATCCGGAATCGTTAGACAGGTTAATATCCTTTCCTGATGACACCGCTGAAGAATTTTATAAAATAAAAAACCATTCTCATGAGGATGTCAAGATATTTTTACTTTCAGACAACGAATGACCTGAGGAAGCACTCAATGTTTCTGCAAGCAGGGAAAAATGACAGGATCAAAAAGGACATATTTTCAGGCCGTGATCACATCTCTCAAAAATTTGCCCGTCACGGATTTTTCATCTCGCGCTACTTTCTCGACCGTTCCCGACGAAATAATTCTGCCGCCGCCGGAGCCGCCTTCCGGCCCGAGATCGATCACGTAATCCGCACACTTGATAACGTCCAGGTTATGCTCGATCACAACCATGGTATTGCCCATATTCACCAGGCGCATCAAAACATCCAGCAGTTTCTGGATATCGGCAAAATGCAGACCAATGGTCGGTTCGTCCAGGATATACAGGGTATTGCTGTTCACTTTCTTGCTCAGTTCCCGAGCCAATTTAATCCGCTGCGCCTCTCCTCCGGATAGTGTCGTCGCCGACTGTCCGAGATGAATATATCCCAGCCCGACATCGCCGAGCAACTGCAGATGCGACCGGATGGAAGGAATATTGGAAAAAAAGGTCAACGCCTGATTGACCGTCATGTCCAGAACATCGGCTATGCTTTTATCCTTGTATTTAATATCAAGGGTGTCGCGATTAAATCTTTTCCCATGACAGGCTTCGCAGGTCACGTAAACATCCGGCAGAAAATGCATCTCGATTTTGATTAAACCGTTTCCTTCGCACGCCTCGCAGCGTCCGCCCTTCACGTTAAAGCTGAAGCGCCCCGGTTTGTATCCGCGCATTCTGGACTCCGGAAGATTGGTGAACAGATCGCGGATAAACGAAAAGACGCCCGTGTAGGTTGCCGGATTGGAGCGCGGCGTGCGGCCAATGGGGTGTTGATTGATCATAATGACGCGTTCAATCCCGCCAAGATCCACAACCCTTTTGATTTTCCCCATGGATCCGTTGTACTGATTCAAACGGCGCGCCAGCACTTTGTAGAGTGTTTCAATCACCATGGTACTCTTCCCGGATCCCGAAACACCGGTTACCGCCGTAAACACACCCACCGGTATTTTGATATCGATATTTTTCAGGTTGTTTTCGCTGGCGCCTTCAAGAATAATGTGCCTTCCGGTAAGCGGACGTTTTTCTGAGGGAAGGTTGATCGATTCTTTTTTCGACAAATACCTGCCGGTCAGAGACGTTTCACTGTTCAGAATCTGTACCGGCGTGCCCTGAAAAATGATTTCTCCCCCCTCCGTTCCGGCCCCCGGTCCGATATCTACGATATGGTCGCAGGCCATGATCATGTCGGCATCGTGCTCGACAACCAGCACCGTGTTGCCCATCTCGCGCAGTTTCTTAAGCGTATCGATCAAACGCAGATTATCTTTCTGATGCAGCCCTACCGTAGGTTCATCCAGAACATACAAAACGCCTGTCAGCCCGGAACCGATCTGCGTGGCCAGCCGAATGCGCTGGCTCTCCCCGCCGGATAATGTTGAGGTGGCTCGCTCCAGGTTCAAATAATCCATTCCGACATTGAGCAGAAACTGCAACCGGCTTTTGATTTCCCGGATGATTCTTTCGGTAATATTGAGTTCCTGTGGTGAGAGTTCGATCCGTTCGAAAAAGCTGTGGCAATCGCGGATGGACATTTTGCACAATTCATAGATATTTTTTCCCATCACCGTAACGGCCAGAATCTCTTCTTTCAAACGCGCCCCGTGGCAGGTCTCGCAGGCGCTCAAATCGATATAACGCATCAGATCATTGCGAATCGCCGTTGACGCGGTTTCCCGCCACCGCCGCTCCAATTGCCGGATTGCCCCCTCAAACGGCCGGTGAACAAAATATCTTTTATTGCCGCGATCATGATAGAATTTGATTGTTTCGCTGCCCGACCCGTAAAGAAGAACTTTCCGAATTTTTTCCGGCAGCTTATTGAACGGCGTGTTCACATCAAAACCGTAATGGCTGCTGAGCGCGTCCAGAATGCTGTAATAGTAAAGCGAGTGACGACCGGCCCACGGCGCTATTGCGCCGTCCCGCAGAGACAATCCGGCATCGGGAACAATCAGATATTCCGTAAAACGCATGGAAGAACCCAGACCGTTGCAGGCGGGACAGGCTCCGTAGGGATTATTAAATGAAAACATGCGCGGTGTCAGAGCGGGCAAGCTGATCCCGCAATCGGGGCAGGCATATTTTTCGCTGAAAAGAAATTCTTCGCCGCCGGCGGTCACGATCCGCACCAGCCCCTCGGCATGCTTCAACGCGATCTCCAGAGAATCCCGCAATCTTTTTCTGATACCGTTTTTCAGCACCAACCGGTCAATCACAAGGTCAATATCGTGGCGTTTATTCTTTTCCAGGCTGATGTCTTCCGCCAGGTCCCTGTTTTCTCCGTCGATCCGGACACGGGCAAACCCCTCCTTCTGGAGTTTTTTCAATTCCTTCTGAAATTCGCCTTTTTTCCCTCTCACCATCGGCGCCAGAACACTGAACGGCGTGTTTTCCGGCAAGGCAAGAACATTTTCCAAAATGCCGTCGATGGTCTGTGATTTTATTTCCCGGCCGCACCGGTAACAATGGCAGACGCCAATGGCAGCATAAAGCAAGCGGAAATAATCGTAAATTTCCGTCACCGTCCCCACCGTGGAACGGGGATTATGGCTGGCCGTACGCTGCTCGATGGCAATGGCGGGAGACAAGCCGTCGATGGATTCCACATTCGGTTTGTCCATCTGTCCGATAAACTGACGGGCATAAGCGGAAAGTGACTCCACATACCGCCTCTGCCCTTCAGCATAGATGGTGTCGAAAGCCAGCGATGATTTGCCTGAACCGCTCACACCGGTAATGATGACAAATTGATCCCGGGGAATATCCAAGCTTATATTTTTTAAATTATGTTGAGCGGCGCCCCTGATTTTGATCGCGTCCATGTTATTCTTTGCTTTAATTCTTGATCTCTATATGCGATTTTGCGCGAATGGCACTGATCCATTCCTCAAATTTTTTATCCAGTTTTTCATCTTCAATTTTTGCTTTTATCTCCTCCCGGACCACGGCAACCGGTTTTAATCCGGCGCCGCGTTTATCCACGACCTTTATGATATGAAAACCCGCATCGGATTCAATCACGTTACTGACCTGATCCACGGCAAGGCTGAACGCAACCGCCTCAACTTCCGGGATGATGGTCCCCTTCTCAATAAACCCGACATCCCCGCCCTGAGCGGCCGCCGGCCCCTGAGAATACGTTGAAACCAGTAGGTCAAAAGATTCTCCCGCCATGATACGTTCCCTCAGGTGCAAAGCTTCTTTCCGGATTTTTCCTTTTGTCTCCGCGTTGGCACCAGAAGGCAGCAGCAATAAAAGCTGTTTCATTCTCACGCTTTCTTTACCCTCGTAATCATTGCGGTGCTGATTGTAATAGGCGCCTATTTCCTCATCGGTAACGATAATCTTATCTTTAACTTCCCGTCTTAATAATCGCATACGGATCATTTGTGACCGTATTTCTTTTTTGACCTCCTCAATGGAGCTGCCGTCCTTGGCAAGGTTTTTCAAAAAATCCTGCATACTGATATTCTGTTTGGTCAGCATGTCCTGAAGAACACCCATAACGTCTTCTTCCCGGACGGAAGCACTGATCCCCGTTTTCTTCGCCTCCTGCTCAATCAGGATATTGTCGATCAGCCGGTTCAGAAATTCCTCCCTCGCATGAAGAACAAATTGGTCCTTGTCGCCACCCTGGTAGGTATTCTCAATATTTTTCCGATACGGTTCGAAGGCTGCATTCAACTCAAGCCGGGTGATCACCTCATCATTGACCACGGCAATGATTTTATCCACAACTTCGGCGTGCAATAACGGACACAAAAGCATGATTCCCAGTAATGCAAAAACATATTTTCCGTAAAATTTCACCACAGACCTCCCTTGATCGTGCTACCTGTATGATGTATTGATTTTAATATCGGCTTTTTTTTGGACAACGGCTTTTTTCTTTAAGGCTTCCAGCCATTCCGCAAAAGCCGTTTTCTCCTTCAGCAGGCGAATATCCGCAATCACTTCTTCTCTGGCCTCCGGCAAGATTCTTTCTTTGGCCTGCCGGACTTCCATCACCTTGATAATATGAAATCCATAAGAACTCTGTACGATCGGACTGATCGTCTGGACCGGTATTTTAAAAATCGTTTCATCCAGCGGTTCCGGCATGACCCGTTTCGTGATGAATCCCAGGTCACCACCACGCGAGGCTTCCGGACCGATAGACATCTCCGAAGCCACCCGGGCAAATTCTTCCTTGGATTTCAATCGTTGCATCGCCTGCTCGGCGGTTTGCATATCCCGAACCACAATCTGCGACACTCTGGCAGACAAATCCCTTTTGTAGATGTGACGGTGCTTTTTGAAATAATCTTCTATTTCCGTTTCGGAAACTATAATTTTAGAATGAACATCCGCCGCAATAAGTTTCTGCAGAAGAATTTCCTTTCGAAAATCCTCTTTCCATTTCTCATAGTTGATATTTTGTCTGGCAAAAAGACCGGTGAATTCGTTTCCGTAATCTTTTTCGATTTCTTTAATTTTTGCCTCCAGTTCGGCATCGCTCACCGACAGGTTCAATTCCCGGGCACGCAAGAGCATTATTTTTTCCCCGATCATGGCATCCAGGACTTCGTCCTCGAATTTTTTCACATACGCGGGCTGTCTAAAGAAATCGCCGGAAAGCATCCTGGCCTTCTCATTCAAAAGGGACTGGTATTCATCAAGATAAATTTTGGCACCGTTGACCGTGGCGACATGGGGACGCGAAAAGCTTTCCATTTTATCGCAGGCGATCATTAACCCCGGCAAGAGCAGACACAAAAGACCGCAGCGAACCGGAGAAACCTTTTTGGATTTTCCCGCCAAAGAATAAAATTTAGAAAACCATCTGGTTGGAATCATCATCTTTCTGTATATCCTGCTTACCGCTATTGGGCAAGCATCTTTAACAACATATCCGCCTGAACCAGAATGTCCATATCCGCAGCAGCCGGCGCCGGCACAAACAGTTTATGGTCCGGGGTAAAACGCAATTCTTTGATTTTCTTGCGGTAAAGAGCGATTATTTTCCCCGGATCGACCGGAGAATTCTCCCGGAAGAAGATGTATAGGTATTTACCGTCATAGCCCATCTTCTTCCCTTTCAGCGGCTTCAGAACATTTCGGATGGAGATCACCCGCAATAAATTATCCGCAACACGGGGCATCTCGCCGTAACAATCCAGCAACTCATTTTCAATCGCGCGGATGTCTTCATCGTTTGCCGCCAGGGATATTCTTTTATACAAAATCAGACGCTGATGGACATCCGGCACATAATCCTCGGGGATGAATGCGGAAATCCCAAGCTGAATTTCCGGCATCCAGTCTTCTTCGGTTTTCTCCCCCTTGACTTCGCGAATGGTTTTTTCGATTAATTCAGTATAAAGCTCGTAACCAACGGCGGAAATATGTCCCGACTGGGACATCCCCAGTACGCTTCCGCCGCCCCGGATTTCCAGATCGTTGTATGCAATCCGGAAACCGGAGCCCGGATCCGAAAATTCCTTAATGACCTGCAGCCGTTTCATCGCTGCGCGGGAAAGTATCGCTCCCTGAGGCAGCAACAGATAGGCAAACGCCTCCCGGCTGGATCGTCCCACGCGGCCGCGTATCTGATAGAGCTGCGCCAGGCCGAACTTTTCAGCGCGGTTGATAATAATCGTATTGGCCGTCGAAATATCGAGACCGGAACCGATGATCGTTGTACAAACCAGCACATTGTTCTCTTGCCGGATGAACCCGGCCATGGTTTTTTCAATTTCCGCCGGCTTCATCTGCCCGTGAACAACTCCGACTTTGGCGTGCGGCACGAGCCGCTGCACCAGGCGGGCAATCGCATAAATCGAACGCACCCGGTCGTGGACAAAAAACACCTGCCCCTGACGCGCCAGTTCTTTTTCAACCGCCGTTTTAATCGCATCCTCATCGAACTCCATGACATAGGTTTTGATGGAAACCCGGTCCTTGGGCGGCGTGTTGATGACGGACAAATCCCGGATGCCGACCAGCGACAGATGCAGCGTCCTGGGAATCGGCGTCGCCGAGAGCGTCAACACATCGACCAGCGTGCGCATTTTTTTCAACTTTTCCTTATGCGCCACGCCGAAACGCTGCTCCTCATCGATAATGACCAGCCCGAGATCTTGAAACGCAACGTCCTTTTGCAAAAGACGATGCGTCCCGACGACAATATCGATTGTCTGATTTTTAAGCTCTTCGACAATTTTTTTCTGTTCGGCGGGTTTTTTAAAACGATTCAGCAGTCCCACCCGCACCGGAAAATCTTCAAAACGGCGGGTAAACGTCTGATAGTGCTGTTCCGCAAGAATCGTCGTCGGGGTCAGAACAGCAACTTGTTTACCGTCCATCACCGCGCGAAACGCCGAGCGGATCGCCACTTCGGTTTTGCCGAATCCGGCATCGCCGCAGATCAGGCGGTCCATCGGCTTGACGTCATCCATATCCTGATGAATGTCTTCGATGGCTTTCACCTGATCCGGCGTCTCTTCAAATTCAAAGGTCGAGCAAAACTCTTCGTAGATTCTGTCCGGCGGGGCAAACGATTTTCGTTCCAGCGTCTCGCGGGCGGCATAAATGGACACCAGTTCTTCGGCATAGTCGCGGACCGATTTTTTCACCCTTTCTTTGACAGCCTCCCAGGATGTTCCGCCCATCCGGTCGATCTTCGGCACATAGCCGTCGGGACCGACATAGCGTTGAATCTTCTCCAGAGCATTAACGGGAATGTATAATTTATCGCCCTCCGAATATTCAATGACCAGAAAATCGTTTTCAATCTTTCTCACGGCGATTTTTTTCAAACCGCGGTAAATGCCGATGCCGAAATCCGTATGCACGACAAAATCGCCTTCTTGCAGATCGCCGAACGATTTGATAAAATACCCCGTGCGCACTGGCCGCGAGCGCAGACGGCGGGCTTTTTTGACGAAGATTTCTTCTTCGCTTAAGACGGCCAGCTTTATCGCCGGCATGACAAAGCCTGATGAAATGTCTCCCACGAATAAAATCAACCGTGCATCGCCTTTCCAACCTTCCAGGCTGTCCAGAACCGGTTCAGCGCCGGACAATGTCTCCGCCGGCAGATCGTAAGACGAAAGCAACCCCTTCATCCGTTGAACATCTTCCGGCAACGGACAGAAAAGAAAAACCAGCATGTCCCCGGCAAACCATGATTTTATTTTTTCTACGGTCAACCGTAGCGTTGCATCCTCTCGGATTTCACCTGCCAGCGGCTCCCCTGTGCAGGTGAACCGGTCGCTTTCAAAAACTACCGGCACATGATATCTTTCAGATTCGATTTCGAGTCCAGCCAGCGCAACCTGTAGGAAGCCATCCAGGCCGGCCGTTACAGCCTCCGGCGGGAAATAGGTATTTTCCTTTTCCAGATAGAATTTTCCACCGCTCTTTGCCTTGAACAGCAATTTATCCATAGCCAACCCAGCGTTGAACATCGCGTGCCCAACAGCCAGCGGATCATCCAGAACGACCAGTGTATTTCTTGAAAGATATTCCAAAAGGCCGGACAAGGTATTATCGGAAAGGCCGCTTCCGGTATCGTACGATTCATAAAACAGCGGCAAGAATATCGGATTGAAGGCATTGGTCAACCCCTCCTGAACGGCGGCAACCAGACGGCTGCGAATGTCGCGGGAAAAGGAAAGTTCGTCGGCACGGCGCCGGATGTTGCGCACTGCCAGCTCCAGCGTCGAATGATCCATGACGGCCTCTCCGGCAGGAGATAATACAAAAGCGGGCAACGGTCCGATAGAACGCTGGGAAGATGTGTTGAATGTCCTGATGGACTCTATTTCATCGCCCAGCATCTCCAGGCGCAGCGGATTTTTTTCGGTGGGAGGAAAAATGTCAATGATGTTTCCGCGGATGCTGAATTCCCCTTTTTCCTGAACCAGACTTTCTCGTTTATAGCATTGCGCGACAAGCTGCGCTGCAAATTCATCCCGGTTGATGGTGTCGCCGGGAGCAATAATTCGCAGATGCTTGCTGAACTCGGCCACCGGCATCACTTTCTGCATCAACGCATTTGCAGAGGCAACGACAATAATTTTGTGTTGAATCTGCAAGTTGGCCAACACCTCCAGACGGGACAATTCCTCGTCACGCTGAAGAGCAAACATGTCAATGGTCAGGAAATCCAGCGCCGGATAATGAAACACGTGCTCTTCACCCAGAAACAGCGACAAATCGCGAGCAAAGGCCACCGCTTCCTTCTCCTCGGGGCAGACCACCAGTACAGGCCTCTGTCGTTTTTTATACAATAAGGAGATCAGAAAAGAACGGGCCGCGCCGGCAAGGCCCTGTACGGCGATGCGCATCATCCCGTCATCGATCTGTTTCAGCAGAAGACGAAACGACTCCATATCTTCCGGGTTTTTCCTTGTGATCATTTTCCGCACGGCAATCAATCCCCCAAAAAATCAAACAACACCAAAACCCATTCCGCATCCAAAAAGTTCTTTTGATCCGGAACGGGTATGTTTGCACGTGTTCTATTCTTCTTTCCCGGATAATTCAATTGAAAACTTGTTTTCCGAAAATTGCCATTAAAAATCTATCTTTATATTGACAAGCGCGGCATCTTTGATAAACTGGAACGCATCAATTCCGCGGAGATTGAATATGATTCCTGTAGAAAAAGCCTTAAAAACAATTCTGGTTAATTTCCAGCCGCTGGGCCTGGAAACAGTCCATCTTCTGAAAGCGAGGGGACGCGTCATCGGCGAAAATATTATGTCCCCGCGTAATATCCCCTCTGCCGATAATTCCGCCATGGACGGCTATGCCGTGCGGTGCGCCGATACCAGGGGCGCGGGCAAGACAACTCCTGTAAAATTGAAAATTATCGAAGACATTCCCGCAGGGAAATTTCCCCGAAAGAACATCGGCAAAAACGAAACGGCCCGCATCATGACCGGCGCCGTGATTCCCCCGGGGGCGGACGCGGTTATCCGTCAGGAAGACACCCGCAAAGACGGCAGAACCGTCATCATTTTCGCTTCAGCCGCGAGGGGGGAAAACATCCGCTTCGCCGGTGAAGATGTCCGTAAAGGCGAATCGGTCATCCCAAAAAACAGCTTGCTGCGTCCCGCGCATATCGGGATGCTTGCCGCGCTGGGAAAATCCTCGCTCAAGGTTTATCAAAAACCGCGCGTGGCAATCATGTCAACAGGCGATGAACTGGTCAGCATCAGGACCAACCCGCCGCCCGGCAAAATCGTTAACAGCAACAGTTATTCTCTGGCAGCGCAAGTAGCGGAGTGCGGCGCGATCCCGTTGATCCTCGCCATTGCCAGAGATAAAAAATCCGATTTGGAAAAAAAATTCAAAAAAGCGCTGAACGCCGATGTCATTATCTCATCCGGCGGCGTGTCCGTGGGCGATTTCGATTTCGTAAAAAATGTCATGGGAGAAATCGGCAATGCCATGCATTTCTGGCAGGTCGCCATGAGACCGGGGAAACCCCTGGCGTTCGGTGCCATAGAAGGCGTTCCGCTGTTCGGCCTGCCCGGCAATCCCGTATCGGCAATGGTTTCCTTTGAGCAATTTGTGCGCCCTTCGCTTTTGAAAATGCAGGGCCATAAAAAAATCTTCCGTCAGACCGTCACGGCAATCTGCCACGAAGAATTTGAAAAAGCTGCCGGCTTTAGACATTTCATCCGTGCCGTCGTCCGGAAGGAGAAAGACAAATATATTGCCGTGACAACCGGCGATCAGGGCTCCGGCATTTTGAAATCGATGGTCACGGCCAACGGCCTCATTGTCATGGGAGAAAACGAAACCCGAATCAAAAAAAATTCCCAGGTCACAGTTCAGTTGCTTGATGATTCGTTATCCTGGTCGGATGCTCTGCAATTATGAAAATACGATCCGAGATGAAAATTCTGCTGATAAACTTTTGATGATTGACACTTTTCTTCTTTCCGGATAGATTCTTCCGCGGAAGTGCCAAGGTCACTGGTGGGCCTCCCGGACTTCAAATCCGGTGTGGGGCGCTAAAACCGTCCCAGGTGGGTTCGATTCCCATGCACTTCCGCCAATATTATCATCATCGAAATTTGTGACAACGTTATCAACGCTGCATTCAGACGTAAACGATTTAAACAATCTGACCTCAACGGCGAGGTTGTTTTTGCAACCGA
>JAGOMJ010000017.1 GCA_017993615.1 Smithella sp.
TCAATTCAATCGCCGACTTTCGTCGGTTAGTTTGTCATTGACATAGAATAATGTTTCCCATATAGTCCCTCCCGCAAATAATGAAGAAAATACTTTTAAAAATTATAAATCCTGTTGTTCTTTTTAACGCCTGGCTTTACCACAAGAAAAATTCAACCTTCAGCAACTCAACTTCCGACCTGGAACTTCATCTTTATTCGAAAATATTCAAAAATGACATGCTTCATTATGGGTATTTCGAAAATACCGAGATTGAAGTCGACACCATCTCTATCGCTGAAATTGAAAAAGCCCAGGTCAGATATGCGCAGAACATCATCGATCAAATCATCAACCCGCAAGATTTAATTCTTGACATCGGCTGCGGAATGGGTGGCTTGTCGAACTTAATATCCCAGAAGGGATTTAATGTTGAGGC
This sequence comes from Smithella sp., assembly GCA_017993615.1. Lineage (GTDB taxonomy): Bacteria > Desulfobacterota > Syntrophia > Syntrophales > Smithellaceae > Smithella. The sequence goes on from JAGOMJ010000017.1 coordinate 419, forward strand.
GTTGACTCCGAATAAAAATCAGATCAGGCATATCCAATCAAAGTACCCGACGATTACGTGTTATCAGAAGCGATTTCAAGAATTCGAAACCGATAAAAAGTATGGAACCATCATCAATTCGGAATCGCTTCAATATATACCGCTTGAGAAAGCGTTCGAAAAAGCGGAAAGCATTGTCAAACCTGACGGCACATGGATTATTGCGGATTATTTTAAATTTAATAATTCAGGCGTCAACAAGTCATCACACCTGCTCGATGATTTTGTTCGGAAATCAAAGGAACATGGCTGGGAGATTACGTATCAGCAGGACATGACGCCTCATGTTTTGCCGACGCTGAAATTTGTCTATAATTATGCTGAACGATTTCTTTTACCCCTGGTCCATTTTACATCCGGAAAAATCAAGCGTAAAAAGGCATGGTTATACTACCTCATCAGAGATTTAAAGCAATCCGTTGATCATAAAATATGGAAGGAACTGGCGGCCGTTGACCCGATAAAATTTAGAAATGAAAAGAAATACATGCTTTTTGTATTAAGAAAAAACTGTCGAGATGCCGCGGACAATCCAGCTTCGTCTTAACATTTCGGCTGATCGACATTATTAAAGTTGTCATTCATTGTTCTGTCTTTCAGCTCGGCGAGTTTCCCCTTGTTCCAGCCGGAGGTTTTGCTGAAATACTTCGTGAGCCTCGCGATGCCCTCCACATCGGCAGAACCGCAGGCGGCACATTTGTCCTGCAACCCTCTGGTCGTTTCCTTGCAGGAAAGACAAAACGTGAATTCCGGATTGAAATCTATCTGGCGGTTTGCGGAATGATAGAATACGTCGCGGATGAACCGGGCAAGGACGTTCCTTCCCGGATTCAAATCTCCCAGCTGCAAATGCGTAATCACCTCGTCTTCAAGGTAATGATGGAAAAGCCCCTCCCGCATCACCTTCTGCAGGGGCCCAACATCGGCTGCAACATTCAAATGCGTCGAATTCGTGTAATAAATGGCTCCCTCGGCAATATCTCCCTTGACATAACGTCCGGCTGTCGGAGAGAAATATCTTAAATCAAGACGGGCAAAACGATACGCGGTGGTTTCCGCCAGAGACTGCCCCAAAACGAATTTCATTTTGCATTGTCTGCTTAAACGAAGCGCTTCCTGCCGGATGAAATCAACAACTCTCAGGCCGAATTCCAACGCCTCCTGTTTTTGATGCATTTCATTTCCGGTAACAATCTGCACCAGTTCATTCAAACCGACAATGCCGATAACATAGCTGGCCAGATGCATCCTTAAAAAGGGAAATCCGTCGTGGTTCATGGCCAGTACGGCCAGAGGTCCCTCTTCGGCATAGGAAAGCAATTTTTCCAGAAAATCTTTTTTCTGCACATGGGCTTTAACGGCTTTCTCCATGAAGGCTTCAAGCAGGGAAAAGACTTCTTTTTCGTCTCCACCGGTTTTGTAACCCAGCCGCGGCAGATTCAGCGTTACCGTCTGAATAGCGGCCCGGCGCTGAAGCCAGGGCTTGCGCCTCTCCTCGTCGTTGAAAATCAGGTCGACCGCTTTTTCATCCCTGTCAAAAACAAAACAGGGATTCCCCATCAGCGCGGCCACATCGCAGGCACGAAGCAGAAATTCACGGGCCTTATCGTTTTTCCAGACATGATCCGTAATATGCAAAAGGGGACGGGGCAGAATAAACGGTTTTCCTCGGGCGTCCCCTTCGGCAAAAATTTCCAGAATGGCCATGGCAAAGCGCTGGGCGTCCCACGTGTAATCGCCGTATGTTTTTCCCGTCGGTTTTCCTTCCGCTCCCACCGCGGGAAGGTCCGCCCAGTGCGGCGGGACATCATAATAAATGTGTATGTCGGTGTAGAGCGCCTGTCCGCCGCGCGTTGCGGCGAGCTGCGAGAATTCATAAATGAGCATCTGGGCAAACTGTTTGACTTCCTTGTCGGTCATGGAGGCCAGATACGGCGCAAATGAAATATTGACCGCATCCCAGCCGACCGTTCCGGCAAAATGACCCTGCAAAACAGCGCTGAAGCGTACCATATGTGCCAGAAGCACTTCGGCGTATTTGGCGGGATTGGCGGAATTGATCGCATGAGGCAGATTTAACCCGTTGATTTTGAGGTATTCCAGAGACTGGCAGCAGCTATACGGGCGGTCAATATACCCCAGAGCGTGGATATGAATATCTCCCGTGGCATGGGCTTCGCCGACATCGGCGGAAAAAACGTCAAACAAAGAGAGTTCCCGTTTAATGCCTTCGGCAAAAATCAGATTCGTGCCTTCGGGAGAATGCGGGATATTGGCGTCCTGTTTGTTGGGATGCAGGATCAACTGGCGCACATCATAAAGGGGGAATCCCAGACGGCCGTGAAGCCGGCGCTCTTTCTCCAAGCCTCTTTCGATCAGCCGGACATTAACCAGTTCACGGATCAGGGCCGTTGTGAGCAGGCCGATTCCCGATACAATGATCTGTTTTTCCACTTCTTTCGAAATCTGGCCTGCCACGTCATCATCGATATCGGCTTCGCGCACCAGGGCATCCACAATACGCTGACGGTCCCAGAGAACGATTTCCTCTCCCGTTGTCCGCACAAAAAGAGTCAGGTCTGTTGTCTCGTCGTTTTTACTCATGTCAGATATTCGTCAGTGTTGATTTTGCAGAGCTTCCAAGAACTTTTTCAGCGGCAGCGGCCAGGTCTCCGTCATGATCATGGTTCAGAGCAAAAACTCTGAATTGCATGACCCGTGCCGGAATAAAACGGTAAATTTCGAGAAGCGGTTCGGGAGACGTCTTGTGTGTGACGGGATTAAAAATATTGATTCTCTTTTCCCTCTCGGTAATCGGATTGAGCGGACGCGGATCCTGCGTCGCCAGATCAACCTTGAAAGGAAGGGATTTCAGCGGTTTCGGAAGGCGTTCCCTGATCTGTTGTTCATAATCGGCTGCCCGGGAAAAGCCAACCCCGGGCTGTATCTGATCCAGTGAAATTTCTGCAACAAAAGACATTTTCCATTTCACTTCGCGGTCGTGAAGTTTTTTCCATTCGGCAGCCAGTTTTTTCTTTTGTTCGTCTTTGGATCGCAGCCAGTTCTGCACATGATTAAACAGCGTCCATTCATCGCATTGCAGATAATCGTCAAGATTGTTGAGCGGATTGGCGGGTAAAATCATCTGCATGGTATCATGAAAAAATTCCTGAAGATGCAGATCCAGCCCCCGTGTCGTGCGGTGAAAATAAACGTTGGTGTAGAGATTGAGACGGGCGTTGAGGAACCGTCTGAGTGCGGAAATGCCCGATTGATGAAGCGTGAGACCTTCCCGGGTAAAAAAAGTGTAGTAGCGTAAACGGGGGATATCCACCATATCCAGGGAGAATCCGGTCATGTAAGCGTCTCGCTGCACATAATCGAGATTGTCCGCTGTATAAACACCCGAAAACAACTGCCGGAGCATTTGCAGCCAGCGCGGCGGCCTGCCCTCCTCACCGTCTTCGGGCATCCTGATCAAATACGCCACTTTTTGCGCATCCATTCTTTCTGTGCGTGAAAATCCGCCGGAAGGGCTTCGACGGACGCGCGCAAGATCATCGCCGAGCTTGTCCACGATAATGTTCTGCCCCACGATTTCATGGGTCAGACTCCAGTTGCTCAAAAAATTATCGTCAAAAAAGTGGCCGAAAGGGCCGTGTCCGACATCATGCAGAAGCCCGGCCAGCCGGAGTAATTCTTCCACGTAATGACAGGACGGAACATCTTTGCAGACGGAAGACAGGCTCGGATAAATGCTTTTGGCAAATTCACCCGCCATGTGCATCGTGCCCAGGGAATGCTGAAAACGGGAATGCTCCGCCGCCGGATAAACCCAGCGGGCGCTCTGTAACTGATAAATTCTTCTGAGCCTCTGCATCCAGGGAGAATCAATGATATGCTGCTCCGTTATTTCTCCGGCAGACTTGGCAGACTTGTCCTTTGGAACGGTAAAAAGAATATACTGATGAATCGGATCGGCAATAAGCGCAAGACCGTCATATATATTTTGCTCAGCAGACGTTTTTTTCATGATGATTTCTCTATAATATCCCGTTTAAAAAATCAAATTGAATCCTTCATTTGTTCTTGACTATTTGGTTGCCCTCCCTTATGATTTTTTACACGCTGAAACGTTGAATTTCAATAATCGCCACAAAATAAAGGATGCGGATTGACATGGGAACAAACAACATAATTTTTCTGGAAGTCATCGAATGGTTTGACGAATCGGGAAAAGAAATCGTACACAGGATTCCGGAAAAGGGCTCCGGCGAAATAAAATTCGGCGCCCAATTGACAGTCCGAGAAAGTCAGAGCGCCGTCTTTTTCTACAAGGGCAAGGCCTATGACGCCTTCGGTCCCGGACGACACACACTGAAAACCGCCAACATTCCTCTGCTGACCAAAGTCATTGCCATTCCCTGGGGAATGACCAGTCCGCTGCGCGCCGAAGTCTACTTCATCAACATGAAGGTATTCCCCAACTTAAAATGGGGCACACGGGACCCGGTGGCTTTCCGCGACCGGGAACTGGGGCTGATCCGCCTGCGTGCTTTCGGCGTTTTCAACATCCGTGTCATCCAGCCGCTTCTGCTGATTAACTCCCTGGTAGGTACACAAGGTATTTTCAGCACGGAAGAAATCGAAGAATATCTGAACCGTGTCATTGTTTCACGCTTCAACGATTATATGGGCGAAAAGGTGGACACGATTTTCAATCTGCCGGGAAAATACAATGAGTTTTCCGAAGGTCTGAAGGTCATGCTGCAAAAGGATCTGAGCAAATTCGGTCTGGCACTGACCGACCTGTACATCAATTCCATCACCCCGCCACCGGAAGTCCAAAAAGCCATCGACGATAAAAGCCGCCTGGGTGTCTTTGATGACCTCAACAAGCTTTTAAAAATGAAAGCGGCGATGGCCGTTGAAGCAGCAGCGCAAAACCAGTCGGAAGCCGGCGCCGGATTGGGTATGGGCATGGGTTTCATGATGCCCGGAATGCTGCTGGAAGCGTTCAAAGGAGCCGGAACAACCGTTGCTGCCGACGTTTTCACCTGTCCGGATTGCAGACAGGTTGTGCCGAAGGAAGCGCATTTCTGTCCCGCATGCGGTCATCAGATTCTGATTGTCAACAAATGCGCACATTGCGGAAGAAACTTGCCTGTGAATGCCAATTTCTGCGTCAGTTGCGGCAAACCGGTCACTGTAAATCCTCCCGGCAAACAGTGCGCCAAGTGCGGTTTTGAAAACCTGCCGGATTCGATGTATTGCAATAAGTGCGGTGAACGGCTCTAACTTTCAGATCGAACAGCAATGTCCCCAGTGCGGTGCGCCGATTATTCTCGACGAGACGGACCGTATTCTTTCGTGCCATTTCTGCAGGACGCGTGTCTATCTGGCCACCGATGATCACTTTCTCTTTTACATCCCCCCGGCCGCCGGAATTTCTGAAAAAATTTATTTTATCCCCTACTGGCGTCTCAAGGGTCTCTCCTACGCCATCACAACGCACAATATTGCTTATAAATATTTTGACGCCAATTTCATCTCGTTTGATTTGCCTTTTTTCCCCCACTCGCTGGGGCTCAGACCTCAGGCGATGAAATTACGATTTGTGGGCAATGCAGATCATGAAGGAAAATTCATTGCAGCGTCTCAAAAGACCAGGGGAAAACTGTTGAAAAATTTCAAAACACAGGCCGGCGCCGTTCAGGAAATATTCATCGGCGAAACGGCCAGCATCATCTATACGCCGGTTTATTTTGCCAACGGCCGTCTTTACGATGCCGTTTTAAAGAAGCCTCTGGACATACAAAAAAAAGAGCCGGAGATGGAGGACAAACTCGTTTCATCACCGGACGAAAAGTGGCATGTTGATTTTCTGCCCCTGCTTTGTCCCGAATGCGGCGCGGATCTGCCCGGCGCCAAAGACGCCTTGATTGTATTTTGTGAGAATTGCCATCGTGCGTGGAATCCATCGAAAAAGCATTTTGTTCCGATTCCGTACGCAACGTGGCGGGAAAAAGGGGACGAGATCACTTACCTCCCTTTCTGGCAACTGAAGGTGAAGGTCGACGGTATCGCGCTGGGAAACTACGCAGACTTCATTAAAGTGGCCAATCTGCCGAAAGCCCCCCTGGACATCTGGGACAAAACACCTTTTTACTTTTTTGCTCCCGCTTTCAAGCTCAATCCCGCCTTGTTTCTGCGCTGGTGCCGGCAATTAACCGTAACGCCCGCGCCTGACGATTTAACGCCGGATTGCCCGGTAAAAAATATTCATCAGGTCACCCTGCCCGTGAGCGAAGCATTCGAAAGCTGCCTTGTCACGCTTGGCAGTTTAATGGCTGATAAAAGACATCTGGCAGATATGCTCTCGTCGCTTAAATTGACGCTGGAACATTATTCTCTGGTTCTTCATCCGTTTGCGGTCCGCAACAGAGAACTCGTTCACACAAAGCTCGATTTCAGCATGGACATCAGTGCGCTAACCATGGGCGCCTGCTTGTAGAAGAAGTCTCAAAGGCCGGCGATAGGATCTGGCCGGACCGCAAAAGCACGTAGGAAGGGGTAAAATCATGCAAAATTTTGTTTTTGAAAATCCGACCAAAATTATATTCGGCAAGAGTCAGATTCCCCGAATCGGCAAAGAAACAGCCCGTTTTGGACGCAGGGCCCTGCTGGTTTTCGGCATGGGTACGATTCTGAAAAACGGCGTTTATGATCAGGTAACAAACGCTCTTGAGAAAGCCGGCGTCGAAATCGTTGATTTTCCTGGCGTCAAATCCAACCCGGTGCTTTCGCATGTGCAAAAGGGCATTGCACTGGCGCGCGGGGAAAACGTCGATGTTATTCTGGCGGTCGGCGGCGGCAGTGTGATCGATGCTGCGAAAGCTATTGCCGCAGGGGTTGTGGCACATCACGATGTGTGGGATTTTTTTACGTTCAGCAAGCCCGTCACCGGCGCCCTTCCCGTTCTGACGGTGGCAACCGTCTCGGCCAGTGCATCCGAAATGAATGCCGGCGCTGTCGTCACCCGGGAAGACGGCTGTCAAAAATACTGCATCGTATCTCCCTTTATTCAACCGAAGGTCTCCGTACTGGATCCGACCGTTCTTTTTTCACTCAGCCCCGCCTACAGCGCTTACAGCGCCGTCGATATCATTACGCACATGCTGGAAGGATATTTCAACAACACCTCTTCCGCCAGCCCGCTGCAGGACAGGCTGGTCGAATCGCTGATAAAAACCGTCATGGAAAGCACGGAAATCATTTTGAAGGAGCCGGATAACTATGACGCCCGAGCCAATATGATGTGGAGCGCCGGTCTTGCATTTAACGGGCTCACAACGGCGGGAATGGGCCAGGTGCGAATGCCCGCGCATATGATCGAGCATTCGCTCAGTGCCATTTATGATATAGCCCACGGCGCCGGACTGTCCATTATTTTACCGGCATGGATGTCGTACGCGTTGGACAAAAAAACAGACCGGTTGGAAAAACTTGCCCGGGAAATTTTTCATGTGAAGGGACGCGGCGCGATATCCGCAGCAAAAAAGGGAATTGCCTGCCTGAAGCACTGGTTTGAATCGATCGGCAGTCCGGTGTCTTTACAGGCAGTTGACATCCCCGAAAGCGATATTGACGCAATCGCCGGGAATGCTTTCGCCCTCTCGCAAGTATGGTGCTATGAAGGCTACACGAAAGACGTCATCAGGAAAATCCTTCTACTCGCCCGCTAGACCCTCTGTTCATTTGATCAAGCGGCGTAGGGCCTGCCCTTTTTAAGGGTCAGAAAAGCCATTGCAATAAGACTCAGCACGACAATATTCATCAGCCACAGGTTATGATACGATCCGAAATGGTCGTAAATAAAACCTCCCAGAACCGGACCGATGGCGCCGCCGGTGCCGATAAAGAACGTCAGCAGGCCGTAAATCGATCCCATGCACTGCCGGCCGAATCGGTCGGCAATAATCAGAGGCAGCATGGGCGCAAGCGATCCGTATCCGAACCCGTAGACAAGAGCCGCAACGTAAAGATGCAGCAGGCTTTCCACGTTCAGGAGAATGACCGTTCCCGCCAGCATAAAGGAGATGCCGAGGAAAGAAGCGTATTTGGGGTCATTGATCCTGTCGGTTATCCAGCCGAAAAAAAATTGTCCCATAAAACCGGTCAGGCTGACGGCTGCCAGAGACGAGGCTGCCGCCATTTTGGAAATACCGTTGTCAGTGGCATATGCTACCTGATGAACAAAAACGGCCATGCTGATCATAACGGCCAATCCCTGACAGACGGCCAGCGTCCAGAAACGGGAATCCCGAAAAAGGATCATGGTGGACACTGGACAAACGGCCGTTGCCTCTGCCGCCTGAGGCATGCCTGATATTGTATTGCCGTCCGGCAAGAGACCGTAGGCTTCCGGGTGGGTTCTTCTCATCAGCGTCTGCGCAACAACAACGCCCACAATCAGCATGATGAAACTCAACGCCATCAATCCGGATCGCCAACTGAATACTGTTGCAATATAACCCGCAAGCGGCGTCAGCATGACCGTTCCCAGACTGATTCCCATGGATGCGATGCCGACGGCCACACCCCGCTTGCTGATGAACCACTTGCTGACGGAAGAGCTGCAGGCAACGACGCCCATTCCGGCGGACCCCAACCCGACCATGACGCCGTAGCTGATATACAGCCCGATCGGTGTATCGACAAAACCGGTCAGCAGGTAACCGCAGGCGGCAACGCCGGCGCCGACCGTTGTGATCCAGCGCGGCGCAACGCGGTCCAGCATTCTGCCGACAAAAACAGATCCGAATGAATAAACCATCATGTTGATGGCCGCCGCCAGGGATATGACGGACCGTGATAAAGCGAATTCATTGGCCATCGGCTTGAGAAAAACACCGAAACAGTATCGCGCGCCGTAATTCATGGCCATGACCAGAAAAGCGCCGCCCACAATGTACCAGCCCCAGAATATTTTGCGATCATTTTTCATCAATAAAATCCTGCATCACCGGCAATCACGCTCCCGGCCGCTCTCTTATCACTAAATCTTTTTCTTAGAAATAAATATCTGTGATCATCCCGGTTCCTTTTCCGGTTTGACCCTCCGCGTTAAAAATCGTTACAGGATATCGCTTATCAAAAACAACGACCTGTGCTAGAAGCAGTTCATGTCCATCTGGAATAAGAAAAATACCATTGTGGTCACTTGCCCGAAAGGCGTATCGCCTTTTTTAAAAGAAGAGGTCCAGGCCTTGAATTATCCGGTTCGGGCAGAATGGGATACGGCCATTCAAACGGAAGGAACCCTTCAGGACACGATGGCGCTCAACCTGCATCTGCGCACCGCCCAGCGGGTTTTATATCAATTGGACTCCTTCTCCGCTGATACGCCGGAATGGCTCTACAAAAAAATTCATGCCCTGCCCTGGGAAAATCTGCTCCATGATTCCGGACCCGCGGCGTATCTCTGCGTGACCTCCATCGCCGAGAACCCGCTCATTAAAGATTCGCAATTTGTCAATGTCAAGGTCAAAGACGCTATCGTGGATCGCCTACGCGACATTTCCGGAAATCGGCCGGATTCCGGTCCGGAAAAAAACAGGGCCGTGGTTCATGTATACTGGAAAGATAACCGGGCCACTGTTTACCTGGATACGTCGGGAGAACGACTGGCATTGCGCGGATACCGCAAGGTACCCCTCGTGGCGCCCATGCAGGAGACGCTTGCGGCGGCGGTCATTATGGCGGCAGGCTGGAAGGGAGAAAGTAATTTTATCAATCCCATGTGCGGCAGCGGAACTCTGGCCATAGAAGCCGCATCCATTGCGCTGCATCGGGCACCGGGGCTGCTGAGAAATCACTTCGGTTTTATGTTCATCAAAGGGTTCCCCGAGGATCACTGGCAGACGCTGCGTAGCAAAGCCCGGACGAATGCCCTGAAAAAATTGCCGGCCAGAATTATCGCCACTGATATCAACCGAGAGGCGATTTCGGCAGCCAGACAAAACGCGCAGACTGCCGGGGTGGATCATTTCATTGAATTCAATATTTGTCCGTTCGAAAAAACGTCCGTCCCCGCGGGCGACGGCATCATTATTTTTAATCCTCCTTACGGTGAACGCATGAGTTCCGATCCTCGCAAACCGGTGTCAGCGGATTTCCGTCACAGCAGAGAAACGCCCGGCCCCGGTCGCAAAATCATTCTTCGTAAATCCGGCGACAAGTCCGGCGACGGCAACCGCCATCGGGGAAGAGAGATGAAAAAACTGGAAGCGCTTTATCAGGGCATCGGCGATTTCTTCAAAAAAACATGTACTGGTTGTCATGGATATATTTTTACCGGCAATCTGGAACTGATCAAGAAAGTCGGCTTGAGAACAAAAAGGCGTGTGATCCTGTACAACGGCGATATCGAATGCCGTCTGCTTGAATACGCGCTTTATACCGGCAGTCTGAAAAACACGGCAAAAGAGAAATCGCTATCCGCAGAAAACGGATAAGAATTCATTTTAAATCTTGACCAATAATTGCTATATTAGATAACCAGAATTAATCCGATCAAAAAACAGGAGGGGAAAATGCGACTACTCAAGGCGATTGTTGTATTGATCATTCTTTGCTTGGCGACGGGCATAGGATTCGTTTATCTGGCTCCCGAACAGGCGACGTCGCTCGCTCTGGATGTGGAACGCAAACGTTCCGGGCTGGAAAAAAAGGAAATCAACCTTTCGGATCATATCCGTTACGTTTATCTGGAAGGGGGAAAAGGTGAGCCGCTGATGCTGCTGCACGGATTCGGCGCGAACAAGGATAATTTCACGCGGGTGGCCAGGTTTCTGACGCCTCATTACAGGGTCATCATTCCCGACCACATCGGTTTCGGTGATTCTAGCCGTCCGCAAAATGAAGACTACGGATCACTGGCGCAGGCTGTCAGAATCAGAACCCTGGCGCAGGCGCTGGGGATCAAAGATGTGCACGTGGGCGGAAGTTCCATGGGCGGCCACATTTCAATGATGTACGCTTTTCTTTATCCTGATGAAGTAAAAAGCTTGTGGTTGATCGATCCCGGCGGAATCTGGAGCGCTCCGCCCGGTGAATTGCATGAAATCATCGCCAAAACAGGCAAAAATCCGCTGATGGCCAAAAACGAAGATGAGTTTGCTGAAATATTCAGTTTTGTCATGACCGATCATCCGTTCATTCCGCGACCGATTTTAAACGTCATGGCGCAGGAACGCATCAGGAATTATGAGCTGGAACAGCGTATTTTCAAGCAGTTGTCGTCCGATGCATCGGAAAGATACGTCAAAGAAATCAAAACGCCAACCCTGATTGTCTGGGGAGAAAAAGATCGCGTCATCAGTCCCCAAACGGCGCCGATTCTAAACAAATTATTGCAGAACTCCGAAATCATCATCATGAAGGGGCTGGGACATCTGCCGATGATAGAGCAACCGAAAATCGCTGCCGACGATTATTTAAAGTTTCGGAAAAGGCTTGCAAAGCAAGGATCATAATGGTCGAATGACCGGTAAACATGGCTCGGGAACCGGGCGGCAGGAAGTTGCTTCATGCTTGACAGCCCCTGTCTTTTTTTTATCGTTGGGGCATCAGACTTACGATGGAAACTTTTCGACCAACCTTAACCGACCCGACGGAGGAGGTAATCCGATGAAAAAATTAATGTCCGGAATCATATTTTTCGCAGGCGTGCTCTTTGCGCCGTTTTCAGTATCGGCGGGAGTCAGTGTGCACATCGATATCCCTCTACCGCCGCCAATCATTTTCCCGGCGCCGCCGCATCTGGTGGTGATACCGGAAACATACATCTATGCGGTACCCGATATTCAGGACGATTTATTCTTCTATTCCGGTTGGTGGTGGCGGCCGTGGAACGGCCGCTGGTACCGTTCACGCTATTACGACAGGGGATGGACTTATGACCATCAGCCGCCGTTTTTCCATCGTACCATTCCGCCCGGGTGGAAGGACAATTACCGCAATAAGACCTGGAAAGGACACCGATGGGAACACAGAAAAATAAGCCATCACGAGCTTCAACGTAACTGGAGCGGCTGGAAAAAAGAAAAACGCTGGGAAAAACATAGCTGGGGTGTAAAAAACTGGAAAGACCGGCGCTCCGGCACGCAATACAGGCGTGAAGTAAAAAAATCAAAGACCGTCATCAAATACCGTGATGACCGACGTCCCGTCAGAGAGGACCGACGTCCCGTCAGAGAGGACCGACGATAGCCGGACGACGTAATTCATCAACACTGACAACGGCCAACCGCGTCATGTTGATTTCTTTCACCCCAAGATGGTTTATGACACCGGCTTTGTTTTTGCAGAAAAACAAAGCCGGTCCTTTTCATGGTGCTACAAAACAATCCCTGTGATATCAATCTATAAACGTCTGTTTCGTTTTTTGTGGGAACACAGGATCGTGTGCATGACCAAAATGATTGATGATTTTTTATACCGATTCCCCAAAAACAGCGGGAAAAGAAAAAAGTAGAAATAATTGTTGACAAATTTCAATGGATGAGTATGTTAACGACAAGCGGTGATTTAATCAAGTTAATTGCTCCGCTCTAAAAATGTGCTAAAGGCTGGTGTGAATGAAAATGAGCCCGTTGCCCTTTGGCGCGGGCTTTTTGTTTTTTATGAGGCCCAATCATATTTGATTAAAAAAATAAAATAGAAAAGAGAGGTTACAAAAAAACATGAGTAAACTGCACACACGTCACATTTACACTTCGGAATCCGTTTCAGAAGGACACCCGGACAAGGTATGCGATCAGATTTCCGATGCCATACTGGATGCCTGCCTGGAACAGGACAAACACGCCCATGTCGGCTGTGAGACGGCTGTCGGGCCCAATCTTGTCGTTAATCTTGGGGAAATCACCTGTAAAAACTGGAACAAGATCAATCCTCAGGCCATTTCGCGACAAGTTGTCCAGGACATCGGTTATGATGATCCCTGTGAAAACTTCAGTTGGGATACATTTAATTACCTTTCCGCCATTCACGGTCAGTCGCCCGATATTAAACAGGGCGTTGATCGGGATCGACCTGAAAATCAGGGTGCCGGCGATCAGGGCATGATGTTCGGTTATGCGTCATATGCCACGCCGCAAATGATGCCTGCGCCGATTTATTATGCACATCTCTTATTGGAAGAACTTACCATTTTGCGTAAAGCAAATGTGATAGAATACCTGCGGCCGGATTCAAAATCCCAGGTCAGCGTTCTTCATGAAGACGGAAAGGCGGTGAAAATCACAACCGTCGTCATCTCGCATCAAACGCTGGACGTTCCGCTGAAAAGAATTCGCAAAGACCTGATTGACGTCGCACATCAGGTTCTCGACAAGACGGGCATGCTGACCAACAAGACTGAATTTTTCATCAATCCGACGGGACGATTTGTAATCGGCGGACCGGCCGGCGATTCCGGTGTCACCGGACGAAAAATTATCGTGGATTCTTACGGCGGGGTCGGTTCTCACGGCGGCGGCGCGTTTTCAGGTAAGGATCCTTCCAAAGTGGATCGTTCTGCCGCTTACTACGCACGCTACGCCGCTAAAAATATCGTCGCGGCAAGACTGGCCGACAAATGCGAAATTCAAATCGCATACGCAATCGGCGTGGCCAAACCGCTCAGCATTAATGTCTGCACGTACGGTACCAGCGTAATTCCTGAAAATAAGATCGAAAAAATTCTCACTGAAGGAAAAATTTTCGATTTCCGTCCGGCCATGATGATTAAGGATCTTGGACTCACGACGCCGAAGGGTTGGAGCTATCGCAAAGCCTGTAACTACGGCCATTTCGGACGCAAAGGCTTCCCCTGGGAGAAAACAGACCGGGTGGATGCGCTTCGCCAGGCCGCCGGGTTGAAGTAAAAAAGGTTGTGTTTTATAAAAAAGCCCGCTGCCGATTGCAGCGGGCTTTTTTATCATAATTACCGCACCCTGACACCTGTTATAACAATAGTGCTGGAACCGCGGTTAAAAACTTACGGTTGCCCCTGCGGTTTCTGGGACTGTAGTTCCTTGATCCGGCCGGCGAGAGGTGATTGCGGGGATACCGGCTCAATCATAATGATGTGACGGGCATTAATGTAAGTCTGATCCGCCCCGTGTATTTCATTGCCTTTTCTTATCAGGGTATTGCTAACCTGCTTTGTATCCGGATTAGCGACGCTGCGAATATAGAAAACGTCTTTGAGAAGAACATAATCTGTACCCACAAATTCAACCTTTCCGAAAAAAACCTGACCCGTGGTAAGTAAAACCGCCTGATATTCATTCTGAAATTTTGGATTTTCATTCTGCTGGCAACCCTGAATGCAGACGAGCCCGAGGACAAATACGATAATGCTTAATAAAACCATGATTCTCTTTTTCATGACAGACTCCTTTCACAATAAATGACTAAATAAGTTTATAAAATATTTTTGAAGTATATCACGACGAAAAAATAAAATAAATATATGTTTTGATAAGACATAACACATAATGCATACTGCCTTACCTGTATCAATTTTCGCTCCTGACCTTGCAGATAAAAATACGATGATTTCTGCCGTTGATATGCAGAGACTTACTGAAGGATTATTGCAATTCTTACGCGCCTCAAAACTATCCTGAAAACAAGAATTGAAAAATATAAGTATTATATCTACATCTTTTATAATTAACAATTACAGCGTAATCGCCATTGAATTTAGCAGCATAATTAAAGATAATCGAAAAGATATTAATAATTTAATTAATTTAATAACAGTATGATCCGGATATTGCAGAAATATGAGAACATGAAAGAAGAAACAGAGATAAATATTCCGAAAGAGTTCACGAATAAATTATTCTGGCAGTCTCTCAATCCCATGTCCATTACCCGGGCTACAGATGGAATGTATGTTGACGTCAACGAATCTTTCACGGAATTTTTCGGACGGCGACGCGAAGAAGTCATCGGGAACACAGCCGCTGACATCGCATACGCCACCAGTCTGGAAAGATTGAAAATTCTGGAAGAGATTAATGAAAAAGGTTTTGCCAGAAATATTACCATCACCGTCAGGGATAAAAAAGGCGATCTGCGATGCGCATTGGTTAACACCCTCCCCGTTGAGATAAAAAATCAGGTATACTGGCTGACGGTTGGAACGGATATATCCGATCTCAATCCGGCCGCAAAGATAAGTCATGAAGACGCACTGATCAAATCCTTGAATTCCATTAAGGGCGCCGGCGTTGTTTTAATAAGAAACCATCAAAAGAAACAGCCCTCTTTATGTTACATGAACGAAGAGGCCAAAATGGTTTTAAAAACTCATTCGCTGGATAACCTGCTTCGCACACTGGCGGAAAATGATTCCACCTACCTCAGCATCGGGGCCAAATATTATCATGTTAAAAATATTAACAACCACCGGCGGTCTCCCCTGAAACTGATCGTCATGGAAAGAATGCCGGATACCATATGCATCAGGGAGAAACTCACAATACTCGATCTGACCCCCCGCCAGAAAGAGATCGCTTTCCTGGCGGCGACCGGGTACTCCAACCGGGAAATTGCAGGAAGATTCTGCATCACGGAATACACCGTAAAAGATCATCTGAAAAAAATTTTTCATACCCTCGGCGTTAAGAAACGCAGCGAAATCAGCCCCAAACTGTTCCACTGGCGTTAGCGACCTCAAAAACTCCTTGCATTTAAAAGTATAAAAAAATATTCTCCCGAAAAACATCCGGAACATTTTTTTATTGCATCGAACCATGAAAACCATAAAGATTTATTGCATCGTTATTTTAGCCGCATTGCTCTTATCGGCATACGGGAGTCTTGCGGCGGACTGGGGATTCAGAGGACTGCTTCCCCGGGGCACCGGCTATTATGACAAGAACAGCATCAGAAAAATCAGTGATCATATCTATCAGGTCTGGACCGTAACCATTTACAACGAACGGGGCAGAGCGGACGCTTATGCCATGCTGCTAAAGCAGGAAAAGGCGCCGGGAAACCCTGCTGTGTTGAATCAGGAATCGATATTGCTGGAATTGGACTGCCTGCAGGGCAAATATAGAATTGTTTCCATAAATATTTATGATGAAAAAGACACGTTGCTTTTTTCCGTACCGGAAACCAATGACGGATGGCATGATATCATTCCGAATTCAATTAATGAAAAACTTAATAACGCGGTCTGCAAGGCCGTAGACAACCACCGGAATGGGAATCCATAATGTCTCCGAATCGCGCATGGGATGTTTCAGCCGGCCACGACGGGCTTTTGTCTCGCCATCATAAAAAACACCGGAGTCAGACGATTCCCAAACCGGCCGTTCATGACCGGTTGATTTTACCAATAACCTGAAAGGACATAGATATGCTGAAAAAATATCGATATGTATTAACCGGTTTTCTCCAGGATTTTCTTTATTATTTTATACGGGGTTACAGTTGGACATTCCGCCTGCAAGTTGTCAATGAAAAACCCTGGATGGATCACCTCAAACAGGGGGGACGTATTCTGATTTGCTGCTGGCACCAGCAGTTTTTTTCAGCCATCCGCCATTTCAAAACCTACGCCCCCTATCGTCCCGCCCTGATGATCAGCCAGAGTAAAGACGGTGATATCATCGCCAGGATTGCCGAGAAAACAGGCTGGCATACCGTGCGGGGATCATCGTCAAAAGACGGAAGCCGTGCGCTCAGGGGAATGATTGATTATCTGATTAAATCCCGTTTTGCCGGTCACGTTGTGGACGGACCCAGAGGCCCAGCAGGCATCGTGAAAGCAGGCGTTGTTAAACTGGCACAAGCCAGCGGAGCGCTCGTCGTGCCGTTCTATATCTCCGCCGATCGTGCATGGTATTTCAACAGCTGGGATCATTTCATGCTGCCCAAGCCTTTTGCGCACGTTACCCTGCGTTTCGGGGACATGCTGGATCTGGCATCGGGAGAGAGCGAGGAAGATTTCGAGCGCCAAAGATTACGGCTCGAGGGCATCATGAAACCAAACTTGCACCTATGACCGGGATCGCAAACAGGTCCATGTACTCGTTTGCGTTTCACTTCCGGAAGGGAACAAGCCCTTTTCAGCAGCTCCTGTTCATGAATAACAGGTTCTGTTAATAATGACTTTTTTCAAATCATCGGACAAATGGTTGAAGTATGCGCAGTATCCCGCAATCCGTACCAGCAGGTATGGATATTTCTCCGGATGGTTGTAAGCATCCAGCAGCATTTCCCGGTTGATGACGTTGGGCTGAAACTGCATGCCTCCTTTTTTGAAATACGTGCTGAAAATACCGGCAAGATTTGTTATGCCGTCTCTCCCCTGAAAAAGAGCCGAGTCCATGGTAAAGGTGACGGTGGTTCCGTTGGGCGCATACTTTACAAAATCAACACCAGACACGGAATTCAGTGAGGAGAGAAGATCGGACATCTGCATGCCGTAGTGCGGAGAAATACTGTTGGCCAGGGGAACCCCTTTGAGCCGGCCGGACGGCAACGACGGTGTTTTCTTGCCGTAAACATCGCTGACGTTCAGCGCATAGTATCCGGCGGTATAGAATCCGTTGCGCGGCGAATTCGGCACCTGCCTCAGGGCATTGCAATAAATCTCCAGCGTCTTGTTGACCCATTTGACCGCTTCGGGGGAATCATCATGTCCCAGTTTCGGCACGGCAAGCAGCGCTTGTCGTATTTGTTGACCATCATCCCCTTCGAAGTCGTTATCGATGGCATGGATGACGTCCATCAACGAATACATCTTTTTCTTGAAGACCACTTCGTTGAGTGCGTGCAGCGAATCCGCGGCGTCCGTGATGCCTACGGCCTGGATACCGCTCGTGTTGAACTCGCATCCGCCCTGGTTCACATCCAGTCCTTTTTCGACACAGCCCCTGGATAGCGCGGAAGCCAGGGGCGTCGTAAAGTTTTTGCATATTTCTTTTTCAATTTTCTGATGATCAGCCAATATGGAAGATGCCAGATGATTCAGACGATTCTGATATCGTTCCAACAATTCATCCATATTCGCCGGAGGATTATATGCTGTTTTCTTTTTCGTTTTATAGGAGGCCCGGGCTTTGCCGTATTTGTCCGCTATCCATTTGGAAACCCTGTTGCCGCCGCGGAAATTATATTCAATGAATTTCGTCGTCAGTTTTTCCATTTGATCGGAAAAGCCGTAGTTCCATAAATCATCTTCTTCGCCTTTGAGGGCCTGAAGCAACGGCAGGACGACATTCATATTGGCGCAGTCGGTGTTCCCGAAATGATCATCAGACGCATTGGGTTCGACGCATCCGACAATGGAATAGTTTCTGATATTCTCGATAGACGTGTCATAATGTTTTGATAACGATTGAATATAAACTTCATCATTATTCAGTTTCGGCTGCGGGGAACCGTTAATATAGACCTCCGCTATTCTGTTCAGATAGCGCTCAGGGCTGTTCGGATGAATTCTTGCCGACATATCCACCGCGAGAAACTGGAGTTCGCAAATATCAATCAACATATAGGTAAGATCATTGGTCGCATCCTGACCGTCTTTGTCCACACCGCCGAACGTCACGGTCTGGTCTGTGGACTGGGTTTCGAAAAGCCGGCCGATGGCAAAATACGTATCTCCGTCGTTTACCAGAATCGCCTCGTCCATTTTGAGGATAAATAAGGCCAGCAGTTCCCTGGCTTTTTCGTATGTGATGATTCCGGCCTCTTTATCTTTCTTATAATAAGGATACAATATCTGATCGAGACGTCCGAACGATATGGCGTTCTCATACGATTCAATACAGAGCGCGACCTGCAGAAACATCATGGACTGGAGGGCTTCATGATACGTGCGTGCCGGATGTTTCGGTACATGCCGGCAAATCTGAACCAAGTCTTCCAGTTCCTTACGGCGGACGGGGTCTGCTTCTGTTTTGCTCATGTCGGAAAGAGCGTCAGCGTATCTTAGCGCAAAATTTTCCAGCGCTTTGACGGCAATTATGGCGCCCTGATAAAAGGTCTGATCATTCTGAGGCTTTTCTTTTTGTGCCTCTTCAAGTTCTTTGATGATGCCGGTTGTCCCAAGTGTCAGAATACGTTCGAAGTTGACGATGAAATGCGCTATCGCTGCCATATTGTTGTTGAATCCGACATTCATTTCACATAACCGTGAAATGCTTAAGACCAGATCGGACAACGTTTTATTGACTTTGGTCAGCAGGCAGTGTTTCTGCCAGAACGGCAATATTCTGCAATAAAAATACAGTCTGTCTTTCCACGAACACTGGAAGGCCACCGGTGTCTGGCGGTGAATCTGATGGAGAATGGATGAAAAGAGAATCCCGTAATGTTCCTCCCACACCTGACCGCCGACTCTTTTGGATGTAAAATTACCGACCAGCAGTTCATGCGGATAGATCCTGACCTGCTTATTTTTCAGCACATAATCGAGACGTTCCGCGCGATGGATGTGGGTCGGTTTTTTGAAACCGTTTTTTCTGTAAAATTTTGTTTTCAGTTTGGATGTTTCAAAACAGAGATGATAACCGCTCTTTCGTATATCTTTTTGTATCGCATGAACACGATCGGTAAAAACCGCTTTACTGCGAAAGTTTCCCAGATCTTCACACTCGGCGTAAATATCCAATGGTTTCAATAATTCGACGGCTTTTTTAACGGCGGTCAAACTCTGCTCCGGTGAAATATTCAACGATTCACGGACCAGACCGAGACGCTTGGCCTTGTCTTCGTACATATTGTGATATTTTAAAAGTTCAATCGATTTGTGGTTTACGGATTTCAGAAAATCAGCCGTCGCCTTTATGTGCTGCTCGTGATCGTTATATTCCGGGACCATGACCATGCGGAATTTAATGTTCGCTTTTGACGCAAGCAGTTTTCTAATATTGTCGTGAATGAGACGGCTGTCCTGCTTTGTGCATTTTCTGTGGAGGTCCTCATCCCCCACAACCTTCAAATCGACCAGGAACAAGTCAATATAGGGCGCTGTCTTGCTGATATTCTCCCAAGGCACATGCAGGGAGGTTTCCACAGCAATGTGAATCTTTTCGTCCTTCAATTTTTTCAAAAGATGGGTAAGGCTTTCCGGATCCTGCAGCAGAGGTTCACCGCCGCTGAGCGTCACGCCGCCGCCGGTCTTGAGGTAATAATCCTTGTCGCGCAGGACAACCTCCAGGACGTCAGCAATTGCATAATGCACGGCGGGAGAGGGCATCGGTTTTAAAGACAGCGCTTCGGGATTCTGACACCATACGCATCGCAGTCCGCACCCCTGAAAGAAAATGGTTGTGCGGATGCCGGGACCGTCATGAACACAGGTACGCTGTATTTTCAGAACGTTGAGTTTTTGGGTTTGTTCGATCGGGTCTTTGTCAATTTGTCTCGCGGTCTGCATTTTGGGACTCCTTTGTGTCTGAAAGCGACTTTAAAAATTTCAGTAATTCCATACCGGCTTTGAGAAAAGTGTTGGCTTTTTCAGCCGCCTTTTCTTCATCGCCGTCTATCACAGCCTGCAGAATTTCCTGCTGAAGCGTTGTATCCAGATTCGTCGACAGGGGCAGAAACAGATCCAGATGATTATCATGGATTGTTTTGATGGTATTCATCAGAAGAATGTACACCATGTTTTTGCTGGCCAGCGCGAGCTGCCGGAAAAATTCGAAATCCAGCTGCTGGAGTTTTCCCGGATCTGTTGCCTTGATCAGTTCATTCATCAGAATTTTCATCTGCTCGACATCCTTTTTGTCGGCTCGCCGGGCTGCGCATCTGGCAACGTCTGTCCCGAACAGTTCTCTTGCTTCCAGAATATTTTCCAGAATCTTGAGATCAATTTGGCCGTTGATGACCAGCAATGAAAAAATCAGGTCGATTGAGGCCTTGTGAAAATCCTCAACGATAATCCCCTTGCCCTGATGAATAACAATCAGTTTCAACTGCTCGAGTTTTTTCAAAGCCTCCCTGAGTGTCGCCCTCGTCACATTTAATTGTGTCGCTAGGGTCCTTTCCGGAGGCAATTTTTCACCGGGACTGACGCCGCCTCCGAGAATATATTTCAGGAGCCTCTCGGCAATCTGCTCCGGAGCCTTCATTTTCTCAACGGGCGTTAATTCTATCTGCATGGTCTTCTTCACCTTCTGGCACCGCAATTGGAAAATCTATCTTTGAGGAGGGATCACCATCAAAAAAACGATCTTTAGCGTGTCAAAAAATATAAACATTGGTAGTACCATTGGACCAATTGTACGTGGATAATTTTCAAAAATCAAGTATTTTTATTTTTTTTGGCAGTAATGAATGTCAAAATAATAAAATATTTCTACAAATTATTGTAAATACAGACAATATCTATTTTAATCAGGGGAATGACATTTATCGGGGGTTCTTCTTGCTGATTTTTTTCATTTTTTTGACAAAAACATAGACAATTAAACCGCAAATCATAAGGAGTAGGATTACAGACACCAGAAAAACCTTTGTAAGGATATTGCCTTTGCTAAAAATTCTGACCGGATTGCAGGACGGCTGCGCGAGATATCGTCCCTCCGGTTTGCTGTATTTAAGCGGAATCTTCGCCGTTTGCAAATGTTGCGGTTCTTGAAATGAACGCAGATAAAGTGCAAGGGCCAGCCATTCCTTGATTTCGCCGGTTTTTTTCATAGACACGATGGACGAGTTGAGATCGGTCAATCGCTTCCCTGAGCTGTCCTTCGGCACCACATGGATTAAACCGAAACTGACCGAGCTGACGTAATCAATAAGGGCGGCGGTATACAAATTCGCACAGGCGCGGTAGAGTTTTGTCTGATCAAGCGGTTGATAAACGCCTTTTTCATCCGCAACCCAAACCGACGTGACCCGGTCGAACCAGATGCGCCGCGGATTATAGGTAAATTTCACGCCGGACACCTGCAAATAAGCGTCTTTCTTATGCATCGGCGCTATGGTTGTATGAACTTCCAGAATGTCCTTGAGTTCCTTCCCGCTGATATAAAAAGAAACCAGCGGATACCCGGGAATCCTGTCCGGTCCGATTCCCAGAGAAAGGACCCGGAACACATCGCTTACGGTAATTTTTCCCTTGAGCAGGGAATCGCGAATCACGCCCAAAGGTTGCAGGGCAAAGTGGACATGGCGGTAATCGGGACCTTCCGCCTGTTTGACGGCTTCACGATAGGCATCAACGATTAAATTACCCAGTCCTGTTTCACGCGGATGCCGATGCATGGATTCAAGAGATTCCATGGAAAAATCCGATTCGGCAATTACGTCTTCGAATGTCAGGTCATAGTGTGCAAGAAAGTCGCGATTGACTATCTTTTCGTAGCCGGCAATTGCCTCCTGAACCGCCTTGTCTTCAGGAATTTCTGATGAAACATGTCTTAGATCGTATGAAGCCAATGAAGCGCCCTTAAACCGGTCAAAACGAATGCCCAGCGATCCGAGGTACCTGCCGTAGCGTCCGCCGGAGACAATAATGGTCCGGCCGATGATGATCGGCGTTTTCAAGACCGTGTGCGTATGTCCGCTGACGATAACGTCTATTTGCGGAACCGCCCGGGCCAGAATTTCATCTTCCGATTTCTTCGCATCGGCCGACGTTCCGCTGTGGGAAAGGCAAATGACCAGATCAGCCTTTTCCCGGTTCTTCAAGATCGCAACGGTCTTTTTGCTTGCTTCCACCGGATCGGCAAACATCACCGGTTTGGCGAAAGGAGCATCGTCGGCCGCGTCTTTTCCCATGATGCCGAACAGGCCGATGCGTAAACCGTTTCTTTCAAGAACCATGTAATCCCGGACCGGATAATCGGTCAGTGCCTGCTTCAGCGTTTTATCGCCTGGATGGTCACCGTTCACAATAAGATTGGAGGCAACAATCTGCGGCAGTATTTGCGATTTGGAACGCGCCGCTGTCAGCATCTTTGCCAGGCCCTCGGGATGAAAGTCGAAATCATGATTTCCAAACGTCGTTGCGGCATAGCCCATTTTCCCCATCAGTCTCAGTTCGAAAGCTTCGGTCATGAACGCGGTATGAAAAAGAGTGCCCATCGAAAAATCGCCGGCATCGACCAGCAAGGTTTTAGCGGGATGCAGGCGCCTCTGCTCGTTGATCATACAGGCAAGTCTGGCATATCCCCCCTGCACTGTCTGTCGTCCGTCTTCCGTTAAAACGCGATGCGGCAGAAAGTAAGAATGTAAATCGTTGGTAAACAGAAGCATCAGATCGATTTCCGTTTGATTCCCGGAGGCGTTCCGTGCAGATTCTTCCGCAGCAACCGGATTGAAAATTCCGGCAACCGGTAACAAACCGAATAAAACGAGCAGCAGAAAAAATTGAAGGAAAATTTTTTTCATCCTGTGTCTTTTACGCTCCGGCAACTTTTTTATGTTCTGTATGGTGATGTATCACAAAATCAAGAAATAATGGACTCCAATCATCATGGTCCGAAGCACCATAAATCGTTCTTTATTTTTTCCGTTGAATGAAGTAGATTGCAGTAAAATTCTTCACGCACATTGACCGTAAGAAAATATGCCCGTACGTACATATCATCTGATCTTGCTGGCAACCGTCTTGATCGTCTGGATCTGGTCGGCCATAAAACCGCAAGACACCTATCTGACATGGTTTCTGGAAACCCTGCCTTTCATGATGGCCTTGCCGATCATACTCTTGACATACAAGAAATTCAGACTGACGGATTTAACCTATACGCTAATCGCCCTCCACGCGATGATCCTGATGCTCGGCGCCCATTATTCGTACGCCAAAGTACCGCTGGGCCTCTGGATGGAAGAATGGTTCGGCTGGACGCGGAATAATTACGACAAAATCGGGCATCTCATGCAGGGGTTCGGTCCGGCGATATACGCGCGTGAAATTATCGCCAGAACCTCACCGGTCCAAAAGGGAAAATGGCTGGCTTTTTTCTCCCTTGCCGTCCCCCTGGCCTTTTCCGCATTATATGAGATTCTGGAATGGGCCGCATCGCTCTCCAACCCCAACGACACGGAAGCTTTTCTGGGAACCCAGGGATATCTCTGGGATACCCAAACCGACATGTTTTTATGTCTGATCGGTTCGATGGCGTCGCTCCTCCTGTTAGCCACGTTGCATGACAAGCATCTTTTGAAAACGCAGGCACCGGGGATAAACAAAAAATAAACATTTTCCCGCAAGACAAATAAAAAAACCGAAAGGATGATTAAAATTAAGCTTGTTTGAGGAAACCACTCTGTGCTATGTCTTGCACAATAAAAATCATAAAAGCTCAAGAAAGACATTGAGACTGGCGATTTAGCAAATCCGGATACGTGTCCGCTTCAATGGGCATCGTCCTCACGATATACCCCATGGTTCTGTATATGGGCTGGAATGTTTTTACTGAAAATATGAGAAAGGGCTCAATTAAACAATGTCCGTAAATTATTTTATCGTTTATAATCCGCTGACCTATCAATTGATGGATCTGATGCCGGCCAATTCCATCACGCCGTTTGATGTGATTACCTATCTGTCCGGACAGAACTCGCACGAAGTGAATGCTGAAAATTATTTAAGATTCATCGATTTTCAGCCGGAAAAAAAGCGGGCAACCATGGTTGACGCCCTGGCCATCGAAATGTATGCAGGCATCTATATCCAGCATCAGCTGGCAAAACTGGCCCAGGATCATCTCGTAGTCATGGTGGACGGTAAGCGACGGAATTTTTCAGAAGTCATCAGACAGAAAAAGGCCCCTCCCCAGGCTGTTTTTATTTCCACCATCAGCTCCAGTTTTCCAGCCGCCGCTGCTGCGGCCATCGTGCTGAATCACGCAAAAATTCCTGTCATCATCGGCGGGATACATGTTTCCACCATGCCTGAAGATGCGGACACGTTCATCAGAAAATATGCGCCCTATCCCGAACTGATTTCCATTGTCAGGGGCGCGGGCGATTCGACGGTCCTCAAGACCATCCTGGATGATTTGAAAACGCATTCCCTGAAAAGGGACTATTCGGGAGAAACCCTGATTGAAAACGGGGTCTGGGGAAATTTTGACAACCTTGAGCCCCTGGAACCGCTGAAAATCAATCTGCTCAACAGACTGCCGGTGATCAAATACACCCCCCTGAAAGATTTCCGGATTAATCCTGTCGCACCATTCACCGGATGTATATTCTCCTGCAAGTTTTGCTCCATATCGACTCTGCCGCAGAGAAATAAAATCGTCCAGTTTCGGGACACGGACGACTTTGTTGAGGAGCTTCGTTCTTATCAGAAGGAAATCGTTGATTTTAAAAACCGGTACTATTTCTTCACGCCGGACAATCTGTTCTCCAATAAAAAAAATCTGATATCCTTCTTAAAGAAAATCATTGCCAGCGATCTGCGCATTAACTACGCGGTTCAAATCTCCATTGAAGTTGCCGACGACGAAGAATTACTAAAACTGATCAGAGCATCAGGAGGCACCCATTTCTTCATCGGTCTGGAATCCCTCGATATACGCAATTTGAAGCATATCAATAAGCATATTGTTAAAGATATCGAAAAAAGCGGCATGTCGGTAAAAAAATATTACGCATCCAAAATCAGGAAGATTCATGCTCATGGCATTTCCGTTCACGGATCTTTTATTGTGGGCCTGCCCTATGACTATTTTAATTCTCCAACCGACAACACCGGCGTTGACATTACAAAATTCTGTATCCGAAACCGAATCGGAGCGCAGCCCAGCACCATCGTTGACTTGCCCGGCTCGGTCTTTTTCCATGAAAGCCAGGAGAATAATACGTTCATTTACGGCAAAAAAGGCACGATGGATTATTTTCTCTCCCTTTCCGTTGCCGATCTGGCCGAAACCAACAAAATTCCGCCCGATTCGCTGCACCAAAGTCCGCTGATTATTGCGTCCATGGTCTATGAAATATCGAAAATAGTCGGCGCACCGGTGAGGGCAACGTTCAACTCGTCCATCATTTTTTTCCGGTCTCTGTTGCACCCCACAAATAAAGGGCAGGGATTGCATTTCTGGCAAAGGTTCATAGACGCCGTCTGTTCGGCTGTATCCCAGACCGCCGTTGCCCTGTATAAGGAGCAGGGCGAGTCTCTTGTACGGTCGAAGCACGGTGTAAGAGGCATTATGGAACGGCTTTATGACACGGAAAAAAATCCTGAAATACGGAAAATGTTTAAAAACTACATCCCGCAATTCACCGAATACGGAACATCGGGAAAAACATAAAAAAGGCAGCGGCAGTAATGTTTTCCGGAACAGACCATACATCCTGGTTGATTTTATGCGGCAGGAGCCATCATGTCCAGACGGCTTAAAGGATTTCTCTTCATTCTTTGTTTTCTGCTGATTTCTTTTTTGGTCGCCGAATTGTTTTTCCGGTATCTTTATCCTAAAATTGCCCCTTTTGACGACAGGATCGATGTCCGTTATGCAAATCCCTACACGATGTTCAGTCGATTCGCATACGGCAGCCAAGAATCGGCCAAAACGCGGGGAGAATTCAGAATATTTATGCTCGGCGGTTCGACGGTCGAATACGGCAATCCGCCGTTGCCCGTCTATGTCGAACAGGAACTGAAGCGCCGCGGATTCGAGAACGTGCGCGTCTTCAACTACGGCGTCATATCGCAGAATTCCGGCCAGGAACTGGCTCACCTTGTCTTTCACGTGTTGGACTCGGAACCGGACATGGTGGTGTTCTACGACGGCGGCAACGATATTATGGACCCTCTGCTTTACGATCCCCGGCCCGGCTATCCCTTTAACTTCCTTGCTTATGAAAACAATGTTCTATTTCAGGCAACAGGAGATTACCCCTGGCCCGCGCTGCTCGCATACGGCAGCGAAATGCTCCGGCACGTGTTCCGCAATTATTTTTTTGAAAAATTCGGCAATTTTTCCAACCTGAGACTTTCGGCACAACACGGAGAATATGCCTGGTCGGAAAAAATAGCCGGAATTTATGCCGGCAATCTGGCAAAAGCGGGACAAATCTGCCGCGCCTACCATGTTGAATATGTTGCCTTTCTGCAACCCATAATCTTCTATAAACGTTTCGCCGTTTCCGATACGGAAAAAAATATTTTAAAAGGATGGCCGCCGGAAGAAGCGGGCATTGTCCGTCCATATACGAACGACGTCCGGAAAAGAATTCTCCGCAACATCCGGGAAGAGCAAAAACGGTTTCCCTTTGAATTTCATGATCTCAGTGACATATTCTGCAATTCCCGGGATGCTGTCTTCACCGATTACATCCACGTCAATGATACCTCCAATAAAAAAATTGCGCTGGCTATCTGTGACCGGCTGATGGACAACATAAAAAACAGCCATCCATGAATAATAAGACCTGACACTAATATCTTCCGGAGGTAATATCATGAAATATCTCATCATAACCGGGGCCGTATTAATTCTGCTGGCGATAACGACCGGCTGGTTCATTATCGCGGGCAAATACCTATCTCTGACCGTCATGAAGAAAATCATCCGCGACGAAGAAAAGCTTATCAAGGCTCACGTTGATTATGTGATAATGGGCATCCTCCTGCTCGTGCTTTTTGCCACCGGCATTAACCTGCCTCTCGTTGTCGCTGTATTGGCATGTGCGGGGGCGCTGGCCAATCCGTCACTTTTTCTGTTTCTTGCCGTGAAACCGAACGTCAATAAAAAAGCCGGAAGCTTTTTCGGTATCGTCAGCACGTTGGTATTTTTAATCACAACCGCGGGAATCGGCGGAGCCGCTTTGCTTCTGATTCAGGAACTGATACAATAACCCGAAACTCTAAGACAGACACGGCTGACGACCGGTGCAAAATGGTCGTCGCCTTCTGAAATGATGAAAGAAAACAACGTCCTGAAAGATAAAATCGCTCTTTTCCCGCGCAGCCCCGGCGTCTACCTTATGAAGGATCCGGCCGGGAAAATTATCTATATCGGCAAAGCAAATCATTTAAAAAGCCGTGTGGCGTCTTATTTCACGGGGAAAGACAGCCGTCCGATGACGCCCTTTCTAATGGCGCGCGTTTATGACATCGAATTCATCAACACCGCAACGGCTAAAGAAGCTCTGATTCTTGAGAACAATTTAATCAAGCGCCACCGCCCGCGTTACAACGTTACGCTGCGCGACGATAAAACCTATTATTACCTGTCGCTGGATCCGACGGATAAATTTCCCCGTCTGCAACTGGTGCGCAAACGATTACATAACGCTGCGCTTTATTTCGGTCCTTACCCTTCCGGACTGGCGGCCAAAGAAACCCTGCGTTTCGTCCAGCAGATATTTCCTTTGCGTTCCTGCCGCAACAGGGATTTTAAGCTTCGCCCGAGGCCCTGCCTGGAATACCAGATCGGCCGGTGTCTTGCCCCTTGCAGCGGACGAATCAACGAGGAGGCCTACCGGAAACTGGCCGACAACGCCGTATCGTTTCTGCGGGGACGAAGCCGGGAGCTGATTACCGAACTGAAAAAACAGATGAACGACGCGTCAGAAGAGTTGCATTACGAAGAAGCCGCCCGTCTGCGCGACCGGATAGCCGCGCTGGAACACGCGCTGGAAAAACAAAACGTTGAACGGGGAGAAGAAAAGGATCAGGACGTCTTCGGTTTTTTCAGCCGACATCATCATTACCAGGTCTGTGTTTTATTCGTCCGAGAGGGAAAACTGCTGGGCAGCAAATCATTCGCTCCGATCAGGTTGAAAATCGATGCCAGCGAAATTGTCTCCTCATGTTTGACGCAGTATTATGACGGTGACGTCACGTTGCCCGACGAAATCATCATGCCCTGCCATTTGCCGGATGAAGGCGTCATCGCCGAATGGCTGAGTGAAAAGAAAAATAAAAAAATGATCCTGACGGTGCCCTCGATCGGAGCAAAAAACGCCCTGCTTCAGCTGGCCAACGACAATGCGCGCAACCTCTGGGAATCCACTTATAAGAAGCGGGAAGAAAAAGAATTCGCCCTGCAAATACTGCAGGAAAAATTATCACTCGCCGGATTGCCGCGACGTATTGAATGTTATGATATTTCCAATATCGGGGGCACATACGCCGTCGGTTCCATGGCGGTTCTTCGGGACGGTGACCCCGACAAAAACAGTTACCGGCGTTACCGGGTCACGGCGCCGGCGGAACCGGACGATTATAAAATGATGCAGGAAGTGCTTTCCCGACGGTTTTCCAGCGGTGAACACCTGCCTGACCTGGTTGTTGTCGACGGCGGGAAAGGGCAACTCAACGTCGCGCTTTCGGTGCTGAAAGATCTGAAGATCAGGACGGATGTCATCGGCCTGGCAAAAGAAAAATGCCGGCGCTGTACCGTCCGCGCGGGACAAAAGACAACCCGGACGTGGGAGGATCGCGTCTACCTGCCGGGACGCAAAGATGCCCTCTATTTATCCGCCTGGCCGCAGGCGTTGCGCATTCTTCAACTGGTGCGGGATGAGGCCCATCGTTTCGCATTACGTTACCATCATCAGATCAAACATAAAGGCGATTTGCATTCCGTACTTGATGACATCGCCGACATCGGTGCAAAACGCCGCAAAATTTTACTGAGCCATTTCGGCTCTGCCGGAAAAATAAAAGATGCAA
This sequence comes from Smithella sp., assembly GCA_017993615.1. Lineage (GTDB taxonomy): Bacteria > Desulfobacterota > Syntrophia > Syntrophales > Smithellaceae > Smithella. The sequence continues at coordinate 30,117 of JAGOMJ010000017.1, forward strand.
CGAAGGAAGAATTGCAAAACGTCCCGGGAATTGGTAAGGTTTTGGCAGAAAAAATCTTTAACGCTCTGAAAATAATTCAGAATGAATGATGGACCGTCATGGGCTTCATAACAATATTCTTGATTGCGACAGGACTGGGACTGGACGCATTTTCCGTCGCGATCGGTATCGGCGCCGCCCATCAGAAAAGATCATGGATCCCGGTGTTGCGGCTCGCGATTGCTTTCGGATTCTTTCAGTTTATCATGCCCATCATCGGCTGGATGGCCGGTCTGACCGTTGTGGAGGTTATCGCCTCCTTCGATCACTGGATTGCATTCGGACTTCTGGCGCTGATCGGGGGGAAAATGATCCTGGAAGGTTGCGGAAAAGGCATTGACGAAACACAATCGGATCGGACAACCGGCTGGCCGCTGCTGATGCTCTCCATTGCGACCAGCATCGACGCTCTGGCGGTGGGTTTCAGTTTTTCCGTCTTGAAACATCCGATTTTGTTCCCTGCCGTCGTCATCGGCGTCGTCTGTTTCGTCATGACGGCTACCGGCATGATTTTTGGCAAGGCGCTGGCGAAATTATTCGGCCGGAAAGTGGAAATCTTCGGCGGAATTGTTTTAATTGTGATTGGCGTAAAAATTCTATTTGACCATTTGATGTGATGTTATGAAAAAAAATATTTTGATCCGGAATGTCTGCCGGGGCTTTATTTTCCTGTTCGTTGTTATTCCTCTTCTTTCCTGCTCCACGTTTACTGCCGCAAGATACGATGCGGACGTCTCGCCGGGTCATTGCCTGCCGGTTTTTCCCGACAGGGATGGCTGGTACGGCGGCGACGGCGCCTACTCCATTAAACTGGACAAGGATCGGACACTCTGGGTTTTCGGAGATACGTTTGTCGGCTGCCCGGGATGCAGACGAGACCGCATTGATATGGACATTGTCCTGGGCACCACCGTTGCGATTTCCTCCTGCCCGGAAAATCGCGGATTTGAGATCACCTATTATCTGCAACACAGCGGCGGTAAATATGTGTCATCGTTCGGCAAGAATGAATGGCTCTGGCCGCAGGATCCGTTTATGGTTAACCGCGTTTTATATATTCCGCTGATATCGATTGTTCCGGGAGACAAAGAAGATGAGGTATTCAATTTCAAAGTCGCCGGTCACAAATTCGTCCGGGTAAAAGATTTTTCCGCGACCGATCCCCGCAATTGGAATTATGATTACGTCGATTTGACGCACGCGCTGCCTCCGGAAATTGCCGCCTTTGCCGCCACATCCGTTGTGCATGATCGCTATGTTTTTTTCTACCCTTTCTATGTTCACGTCAAAAACGATTTGAATGTCTTCGGAAATATTCTGGCCCGCATTCCTGTCGACAGAATCGATCGTCCTGCCGGGGCGATAGAATATTACACCAAGGAAGGAACCTGGGAAAACCGGCTGAGCCCGGAAAAAGTTAAAATCGTTCTCGACGCCAGTGTCTCGGAATTGAGCGTCCGCTACCATGAAGATGATCAAAAGTGGATCGCCGTTTATTTAAGCATCCAAAATAAAGGGGACCGGTTGCTGTATCAGACCTCCGACAAACTGGAAGGTCCGTGGAGTGAAGCGAAACCTCTGGGCGCTCCCGTCCCGGAAGTGGATCCCCGAAGCGCTCTGTACGATAAAGGAAATTTTTGTTACGCGGGAAAAGAACACATCGGATTTTCCAGGGGGAAATATCTTGTGGTGACTTACGTCTGTAATTCATCAGAAGATATGGAGAAGCAGGACAGCTTTATCCGCCGCAATATGTTTCTCTATCGCCCGGTCGTTAGAGAAATCGGTTATTGATTGATTAAACACCCAACCATTTGACGAAATTATAAGCCGCGATTCCACCGATATACGACACCAGCAGCATCATGACAATAGCAGTATAAAACCATTTATTATTGTTCATTTCTTTTTTCAAAACGGCAATTGTGGCGGCACAGGGGATGAAAAGCATCATGACCACAAGAAACGCCGCAGCCGATTCCGGACTCATAATGGCCGGCAACATATTGGACAGACCGTCTCTGCCCACGGAATAAAGCACGCCCAGAGTCGCCACGACATTTTCTTTCGCCACCAGACCGGTCAAAAGAGCGGTAATCATTTTCCAGTCCAGTCCCAGTGGAATGCCCAATGGCTGAAGCAGTCTGCCGAAGGAGGCCAGCAGACTTTCTTCGACGTTTCCATTCGGAAAATACGAAAGCATCCAGACAATCAGCGAAACAGCAAGAATCACCGTTCCGGCTTTCCGGATAAATGAAAGTATTCTTGTCCAAACCACCATCATAATGGTTTTGGCATCCGGGGTGTGATAAATGGGTAGCTCCATGATGAATGGCGCATCCTGCTTCCAGAGCGTTTTATTGACAAAAACGCCGGCAATGCCCAGCACGGCGATGTTCAGGGCCACAAGACTCCACGCAACGAAGGCGCCGTTTTGACCGAAAATGGCCGCTGATACCAGCGTCAGCACGGCCAGTCGCGCGGTACAGGGAACGAAAGGAATCAGAAGCAGCGTGATCATTCTGGCTTTTTTTGTCTCAATGATACGGGCGCCCAAAACAGCAGGCACATTGCAGCCGAATCCCAGACACATCGGAATAAAACTTTTCCCGTGCAATCCGACAAGGTGCATGATTTTGTCCATCACAAACGCAGCGCGCGCCATGTAGCCGACATCCTCCAGAAAAGCCATGATGGCAAAAAATATCAGAAGCACCGGCAGAAACGTCAGCACCGAGCCGACGCCGCCGATAACGCCATTGAGCAGCAATCCGCTCAACCACGAAGGCCAAACGGTCGTGAGGGGTTCGGCAAATCCGATAAATTGCTGAATACGGTCGCTGAGCCATTCCTGAAGCGGGACACCCACACTGTAGGTCAGGAAGAAAACCAGGGCCATCACTGCCAGCAGGATGGGAATTCCGAAAACCGGACGGGTCAGGACATGATCGATTCTGTCGGTCAACACGACCTGTCCCATTTTAAAACGGGAAACGACGGAACGGGTGATTTCTTCAATCCAATCGTAGCGGCCGTTGACCACAGCATGCAGAGCGTCTTCATGCTTGATGAGCAGTTTTTCAATTTGATCGCGCGCGATGGTCTGAACCTGCTGTTCGACAAGTTGGGTAACTTCCGGGTCGCCTTCCATCAATTTCACCGCCACCCATTCGGGTGTGTAAGGATCATGGATATAGGGTCTGACCAGCGTCAGGATTTGCTGATAGATCAACTGATGATCGGTGGATACTTCCGGCTTTACCGGTTGAAATTTGTATTCACTGGACGCAATCGAGGAGATATGAGAAACAAGTTCCCTGATGCCGCTGTTGCGTTTGGCCACCATGGGAATCACCGGTACGCCCAGAGAATCTTCCAGTGCCCGGATGTTGATTTCAATATCCTGATCGGCAGCAACATCAAGCATATTGAGGACCACGATGACCGGCCGATTGAGCAACAGCACTTCGGCCAGAAGATAAAGACCCCGCTCCAGAGCCGTTGCGTTCAAGACCAGCACAACCAGCCCGGGTTGCTCCTTGATGATGAAATCACGCGTAATTCTTTCTTCTTCGGAAAATGCCGTCAGACTGTAAGTCCCGGGCAAATCAACAATTCTGATCAAAACGCTGTCGGCACGATGGGTCCCTTCTTTTTTTTCAACCGTTTTTCCCGGCCAGTTGCCGACATGCTGGGATAAACCGGTCAGAATATTGAATACGGTTGACTTGCCGACATTGGGTTGGCCGACAAGCGCCACGGAAATTTCCTTTTCGATGGGCGGCATACATACATCGGCCTCCGGAGCGACCTTGGAAACTGTGATTTTTGAAGCTTCACCCCGTCCCAGCGCGATACGGGTATTGGCAACCTGAAGCACAATCAGGCCGCCGCTGATCTGCGCAATGCGGAACCTGGCGTTGGAGACGATCCCCATGCCGGCAAAGCGGCTGGTAATGGCCGACCCGCCTTCGATGGCATGAATCACTCCCTGATCGCCTTCCTGCAGTGATGTTATATTAACCGATTCGCTCATCGCTGTCTTTTTTTCCAATTAGATAATTCCGACACGGTATTTCTTCAGCAAAAACTCCGGACCGTAGGAACTTTTGGTCCGGCGCAAATTCTTATTACCCATATCCTCTTCCAGATTGAGATACTTGTATGCAGACTCCAGTCTTTTGGCCGTATCATTAAACATATATTCGTAAATGCCGTGGTACCGTTTCGATGCTTTGGCGAAATGCAGACAGAACGTATCCCCCGCCAGCGCTTCGCCGATGATAAAACCGGCCGGTTTGCCGGCAATGTAGTATATTATTCCCCAGAGCGCAAGGCCGGAAAAATTTTGCAGGGCTTCGCTGCATTGGACGAAGTCCGTTTTGTCGGATGCCGTGCGGGAATCCTCCTGCCATTGGTGAAGAACAATCATCGCATCGTTGCAGTTATGGCTGGACAGGGTCACGCCATCGGGAATATACGATGCCAGAAATTGTTTTAAATGGTTGCGGTGGCGCAAGTATTGTTTTCCCTTAAACCCGGCCATGTTTTCGGTAAGGTACAGATAGTCGGATTCGCTTTCGTCATAACTGACGCTGAATTTGTCTTTTGGAAAATAAACAAGCCACTCCTCGGGAATGGGAAAGAAAAAATTTCTTGCTCCAAGAATTTCAGCAAATGTTTTGACGTCACACCCGCGCGGATCATTCAACGGCATGACATAATTTTGATTCTGCTTATTCCAGCCGGAAACGAACAAACCGCATTCTTTGGTCACGAACTCGTAATGACTAATGTTGCGAAAAAGATAGACATTGGCAAATGTATAATCGGAAATCCGCAGATTCATTTTTTTGAAACGCTCCGCCAGGCCATCCCGGTGTTTCAAATCAATGATTTCAATGTGTTCCATGTCGATACGTTATCATTCCTTTCCTTCGTCCGCTCAAAGTGCCAGGTTGCTATGGTTATCTTGGAGCCAGCGACGCTGTTCTCTGAACGACGGCATAACCGCCTCTACCTTTTGCCAGAATGTCGACGAATGATTTTTTTCCCGGATGTGCACCAATTCATGGACAATCACGTAATCCACGACATCCGGCGGCGCCATGATCAGGCGATAACTGAAAGAAAGGCTGTTATCTTCCGAACAGGACCCCCAACGGCTTCCGGCGGATGTGATTCTGATTCTTTCATAAGGCAGTTTAAGCATCCCGCTGAAAAAATCAACACGACGACGAATCATCTCGTCCGCTTTCTTTGAATACCATGCAACAAAACATTGTTTTCTTAACACTTTATCGCTGCGGCAATTAAGATAAAAACGATGATTCCGGAAAGCAATCCCTTCCTTCTCAAAAGGTTCAAAGAAGACTTCCAGCGGATAGAGCTGTCCGAGATAAAAAAATTGCTCGCCGGTTTCATATTTTTTCTCTTTGGCGTGAGCGGCCTCCTGCTTCTGTCGCGCCAGTATTTTAGCCACCCAGCCTTGTTTTTCCTCCACAAAACGTCTGATGTCATCGGCGGGTGTAAAAGAAGGAGCGGATACAACGATTTTCGCGTCATCGCAAACCTGAAGCGACATGGTTTTTTGTCTTTTTCTGCTTCGCCTGACCGTGTAGGAAATGTTCATCAAACCCCGTTACTTTCCGCCGACATGATCGATGCGCGGTATGTGTAAGTATCATAATTTAAATTCGAAAGCGAGTATGGAAAATGAAAAAGAGCGCTTTTCCCCGTTCAAAATTTGTGTTAGATATGCGGCAAATCTTACAGGTGATGAAAATGGGAAAAATGACCCAATGCCCCTGGGGCAGTTTTGAAGTCTTATCGGAGACCGCCGGCCATAAAGTCAAACGCATTATTGTAGAACCGGGAGGGGGTCTGAGTCTACAGCTTCATCATTTTCGTTCCGAACACTGGTTTGTTGTTGCCGGCACCGGAGACGTAACCGTTGGAGACAAGATCATATCGCTGAGCGCCGGCGGATCGGTGGATATCCCGGCAAAGGTTAAACACCGCGTCCTGAACCATGCAGACGGTCATCTGGTCATTATTGAGGTCCAAACGGGAGCACGCTGTGATGATGGCGATATAGAACGTTTTGAAGATCTGTATGGAAGAATTTAACCGACAACCCATTGCCGGTATTTTTTATCGTCATCCCTTCGGCAAACATCCCCGATAAATCACCGTCTCGACGGGGCCGTCTGATCATGCATCCGTGTCTGATACCCCTGATCAAAAGCATGGAGAAAAGAATCGCCGTAGCGCTTTATTTTCTTGCGTAATTTTTCAACGTGCTTCCTGTGCTTGTAAAATCTTTTTTCCGAGACCGACCTGATTTCATCCAGATCGCAGAGAATAAAATCCCAATGCGTCGTCTGGTTGACCGCGATCAGATTCCGGTACAATTCTTTAAAAAGAATTTCCCTGGATTGAAGTTCGGCGACATACGAGCCGAGATTGACGGCCAGAAGCCTGAATTCATCATTGTCCCGGCTGTCCGCCATGAGGGTCTCAATTGTTTTGTTGCCGGACGCCCCCTTGCTGACAGCGATGACCTCATCGGGAATCCAGCGGCCCCTCTTCATAACATAGAACAAAGGCTTAACGGCTTCGATGTTTTTTTGATGCAGCTGATAAAAAGCATTGAAGTTTTTTCTGGCGAGGCACCGGCGCAAAACATTTCTCAGACGGATTTCCCGGGGCGCATCGGTCATCCGGTAATGTTTCAGATAAATATCGCTGCCGTCCTTTAAAAAATTTTTCCCCAGGTACGTATCCTTATAATCACTGACGAAAAACAGTGTAAAATTTTCATCTTTCTCAGGGCAGATAAAGCGGCTCACGATGGATTCGGCTTCTTGTCTGGAAATATATTCGCTATATCGTCCCGACCAGTTCTCATAACGCAGCGGGGAAGAGTGTTTATCCACACCCGGATATAGCGCATTATCCGTCATAAACCAGGAAAGCGTCGAGGATATTTCATTTTTGGCAAGGGACAAGGGGTTGGATTGATGAAGGCCACCGCACTCATTGTCGCATGCTATATTATGACCGGAGTTTCTTTTCATGAACTGTCCTTTTCAGAAAGATATTATCATGGGTTGCCGACAGCACGTTGCAATTTTGAATAGCTTATGGGGTTTTGTCTGGCGGACTATACGTAACGCGATGATGCCTGTCAAGAGGATAAAAGCGTCATGATCTTCTATAAGGTATAGATTCCGGCATGATAGTATCGTTTGAAATTCAATCGTTCATAAACTCTTTTCCCCATGGGCGTCGCCTGTAAGACAACATGCTTAAATCCGCTTTCCCGCGCCAATTGCATCGCGGCCTGCGTGACGCTCAAGCCGCATCCCCTGTTTCTGTAAGAGGGGAGCGTTGATACATAGTATATCCCCGCCGTGCGTTGATCCTTAAAAAGCAGGGACGTCGCCACAGGTTTCCCTTGAATACAACCCAGAATAAACCTCTGTGGAAACTGATCTCCTGTTTCAAAAGAAGAAACAAAGGCCCCGAATGGGTCTCTCGCGTGCCGCGGCATCTCAAAACCATGAAAAGCAACGTCCTCCCACACGGCCAGATCCTCCCGGCTGCGGACATGATATATTTCCATGTCACCGGTCGCGTACGGCTCCGGAAATGATTCGTTTAAATCAGCCGCCATACAGCAGACATTGGCATATAAACGAAATCCTGCGTTCTGCAGTATTGCGGATGTGGCCGCGGATTGTCCGCATGGATAGACCCACCACCAGAAACGCAAATTATTTTTTTTGTAATCTTCCCTGATTTCGGAAACGATTGCCGTATCCGGGGCCGCCAGCGGGGTTTCATTCCATGCCCAATTCATATCGGAAACAGCCACACCGGTATTCATCCACCAGACGGATTCTTTTCTCTTCAACGATGCATTAAGGTTTCCCCAGTAGCGACCGACAGAAAAGAAATTTTTTTCAATGTTGTCCGCTTTAATAAGTATCGTCCCCTTTGCGCCAAGAAAATAAAACTCCCGCAGAGAATATAAGCAAGTCATTTCCCCTGTCAACGAGAAAAAAATCTCACCCGGATGCAGGATTTTCAAATACAGAAAACAACCGTCGGCTCGGATGAACCTTATGACAAAAATTGTTTTTTATGACTTTTTTTCAGAAAAACATTGACATATGTATTGAATTTCCTTATAGTCTCGCTGCCGGAAAACGAATCTTCACGTGCGAATATTTCAGAAAAGAATCTTCTTTCCCGTAAATACGCATGAGCAAGAACTCTAGTTCATTGTTGAATCAACAAAATCATTTTTAAACCGACTTCAACATCAGGCGATCCTATGCAAAAGGTCAAGAAAAAAGAACCGACCGCGCTGGAGACATTAAAAGATCTGATCAGCCGCAACCGGGAATTCGACATCATCGATCTTTTCTCCGATATGCATCCGGCCGACATCGCTGATTTGATCGACGAACTGGAAGAAGAAGACCGCTTACATCTTTTCTCGCTGCTCGATGTGGACAAAGCGTCCGACGTTATTCTGGAATTATCCGATACATCCCGTGAGCAGCTTATCGAAGATCTTTCCAACGAAAAACTCACCGACATTATCGAAGAGATGGACTCGGACGACAAGGCGGATATCATCGCGGAGTTATCCGATGACCAGGCCAAGGCCGTTCTGGAAGCGATTGAACCGGAAGAGTCCCAGGAAGTTCAGGAACTGCTCAAATACGCCGACGATACCGCCGGCGGTATCATGCAGTCGGAACTGGTTTCCGTAAGAAAAGACGCGACCATCAACGATGCCTTTCAGGCCGTTGCCGACGCCAAAGATGAAATCGAAAATATTCATAACATTTTTGTCGTTGATGAAACCGATAAATTGATCGGAACCGTTCCTCTGCAAAGTATTATTACAACGAAACGCTTTACGCCGATTCTGGATATTATCGACGAGGATATTCCCAGTGTTCTCCACGACATGGATCAGGAAGAAGTGGCCCGTCTTTTCAAAAAATACGATCTGGTCTCTATCGGTGTTGTGGATAATCAACAGCGCCTTCTGGGTCGGATTACCATTGACGACGTTGTCGATGCCATCCAGGAAGAAACATCGGAAGATATTTACCGCATCGCCGGATTGGGTGAAGACGACACCGTTTTCAATAACACCACCGAATCAGTAAAAAAAAGACTCCCCTGGCTTTATTTGAATCTTATAACGGCTCTTGCCTCCGTGCTGGTCATCGGATTTTTTGAAGAAACGATCAAATTGATGGTGGCGCTGGTGTTCTTTATGCCGGTTGTAGCCGGATTGGGCGGCAACGCGGGCAGTCAGACCCTCACGCTTATCGTACGCGGGATGGCGCTTGGAGAAATTACCTTTGAGAACGCGAAGCGCGCCTTGTTCAGACAAATTGCCGTCGGCATTGCCAACGGCATCGCCGTAGGAATTGTCATAGGCATCATTGCATATTTCTGGAAAGGCATACCCATTCTGGGACTGATTCTCGGTCTGGCCATGATTATCAGTATTTTCACAGGGACCCTTGTGGGCGCGTTAATCCCCCTGGCGTTAAAGCGCCTCAAGCTGGATCCGGCCCTGGGATCGCACATTTTCCTGACAGCTTTTACAGACGCCTTCGGTTTTTTGACTTTCCTGGGACTGGCGACCATTTTTCTGAAAATCTTTCATTTATAACCGGCTTGGAGTCGACGAAGAAAACAATTTGAACCTCTTCCTTGACAGATATGAAACACACTAAACGGGAACCACTCTGTTTTTCCCCTGCCGCTTGCCTTCCTCAAGGGCGTCATCGGAACGCCTGACGCATGCGTCGATCTGTTCGTCGGCGCTCTGATAAATACTCAACCCGAATGTCATCGTCACGGCAAGTCCCTTGCCCTGATACTGAAAGCTGGTATTCTCAACCTTTTTTCTGATTCTTTCGGCAACGCGCTGTCCGCCTTCCAGATCGGTATCCACCAGCAGAATCAGAAACTCATCGTCTCCCCACCGCGAAGAACAATCGATTCCACGAACCTGATTCTTCAGGATGCGCCCGATCGTTTGCAGTACATAGTCACCGGCTTCGTGCCCTAACGTATCGTTGAGCATTTTAAAATTATCTATATCACCCATAATGAGCGTAAAAGTTTTTTCCAGACGCGAATGACGCTCCCGCTCATTTTCCATTTTTTCAAGAATATCCCTGCGGTTGGAAAGCCCGGTTAGCGGATCGTATCGGGAAGCATTTTGAAACTTATTCTCCTCATGCCGGATGTAGCGAATCAGCATCTGATGCGATGACTCGTAATAATAAAGCATAAACGTCAGGATCAGGTAAACAACACTGAAACGGGCAGCCACTGATGCCGGAAAGGGTTTTGATAGGATCATATGCTCCGGTAAATTCATCAGCAGGAGATTGATAAAGAAAAAGAATGCGGCAACGAACATACCCATTTTCCGGCCCAATATGGAAAAACATCCGGCGGGCAGGACGAGGGCCCAGAAGATCAGCGACATCTCCGTTCTGCCCAGAACAGTCGCCGCACAACACAAGAGAACAAAACCCGTGCTGATCATGCCGTACGCGATGCCGGGATTTTTTCCCTGACGGAGATAAAGCAGCATGATAAGGGAAAGGATAAAACCGATGACGTCCAAAACCACAAGGGGATTTTTTCCGCTGCTACAATGATAGATGCCGGAAACCGCCGTGGCGACGCTGATGATCATCAGCACAAACACCGCCGGTATCCGTCTGTGTTGTTCGTCGGGATCCATGGGTGACGGACTGCCCACCTTCATCACAAAACGGATGAAGCGGGAATCTGTTTTCAGTTCGGAAAAAATATTCTGCACGACGCTCCTTAATATGTCCGCACTTTAAAAAAGATATTTTGACCTGTCAACACCATTTTGTTTCAATGTGCAGACCAAGCATTTTGGGATTGTTATGCAATTTTTTTAAACGACAGTTTTCGTCAGTCACCGGCTCTGCCGGCAAGGGCGGCATATTTTGTCCAGCTTGAAATATCCCAGTCCGGATCCGAATGTCCGGCTTGCCCGGTTGCGGTTTTCAGACCGCATTTAACCGCAAAGTACTGATGCAGGGCCAGACAGCCGGTTAATTCCGGATGAAAGACCGTCACCAGAACGGAGTCATTTTCCGCTGCTGCTATGTAGTCGTCAATTTTCAAAAGTACGCGGACATCGGGTTGAGCAGCAAGTATTTTGGGCGCGCGGATGAACGTCAGCGGAACAGGATCGGCAGAAATACCCGGAATCAACGCTTCGCCGGCAAAACTGTCCAGTTGAGAACCGAAACTATTGCGTTCGACGGTGATGTCGATCAGTTTGAGGCAGGCGTCTTCGCCGACAACGTTTTGGGCCAGCAAGATCGCTCCGGCGCAGGTGCCCCAGATTTTCATTCCCCGGCGGTGCGCCGCCAGCAAAACATCCTTCATGCCGAAAATAGTCAGCAACCGGGAAAGACAGGAACTTTCCCCGCCGGGAATAATCAGGCCCGCCAGGTCTTTAAAATCTTCCGTCTGCTTTACTCTTTTACAGGCGACACCCAACCGCTCCAGATGCTCCAGATGCTCATGGACACCGCCCTGTAAATCAAGCACACCGATAACAGAAGGTTTATCGCTCACTAAACGCAGTGACATAAAGATTTACCAGCCGCGCCCGGCGAGAATCTGTTCCGGCGGAATCTGCGAAATTTCCAGGCCCGGCATGGCTTCTCCCAGATCCATGGACGCTTCCAGAACTTTTTGAGGATCATTGAAATAAGCGGTAGCCTTGACGATAGCCCGTGCCCGTCTGGCCGGATCGGCGGATTTGAAGATACCGGAGCCGACAAAAATGCCATCGCAGCCGAGTTGCATCATCAACGCGGCATCCGCCGGAGTAGCAATGCCTCCCGCGGCAAAATTCACCACCGGCAAACGGCTCAATTCCTTCACTTTGAGCGCGTGTTCGTACGGGATACCGTTGGTTTTGCAGAATCCTGTCACTTCTTCCACGGGCATCTGCACCAGTTGACCGATTTCCCGGTTCATGGCCCTCATGTGACGGACAGCTTCCACAACGTTGCCTGTCCCCGCCTCGCCTTTCGTACGGATCATGGCCGCGCCTTCAGCGATCCGGCGCAACGCTTCACCCAGATTACGCGCGCCGCAAACAAAGGGTATCGAAAATTTTGTCTTGTCGATATGGCATTCTTCATCAGCAGGAGTCAGCACTTCGCTTTCATCGATATAATCAATACGCAGCGCTTCCAGAATCTGCGCTTCGACAAAATGGCCGATACGGGCCTTGGCCATCACCGGAATGGATACGGCCCTTTTGATCGCCGCAATCATGGCAGGATCCGACATCCTGGCCACGCCGCCGTCTTTGCGGATATCGGCAGGCACACGCTCGAGAGCCATGACGGCTACCGCTCCCGCTTCTTCCGCGATTTTTGCCTGCTCAACATTGGTTACATCCATAATGACGCCGCCTTTGAGCATTTGCGCCAACTGGACATTTAATTCATACCTCTTTTTATCCACTTTATATCGCCTCCTAGCGTAAAACTATTACTATTATAATACTTCACAATACTGTTTCCTAGTGAAAAAAAGCAAAAATTACCAGAACAATCTTGTCTTGATTTGCTTTTCGCTCAAATAGTGCTTGATTTCAGCGATGGTATAGGTTCGATAATGCACCATGGAAGCAATCAGCGCCGCATCAGCTTTCCCTTTGGTCAGCACGTCTGCCAGATGTTCGGGTTTTCCCGCGCCTCCGGACGCGATAACCGGAATATGCACGTTTTCGGAGATCAGCCGGGTTAAATTCAATTCATAGCCCGTTTGCACCCCGTCGGCGTCGATGGAATTCAGACAGATTTCCCCGGCGCCGAGTTTCTCCGCTTCCGTTGCCCACCACAGCGCGTCAATTCCGGTATAAATCCGGCCGCCGTGAACAACGATTTCATACCCCGATGGAATGGCATCGGAAACGTCCACCTGTTTCACATCCATGCCCAGCACAACACACTGGCTGCCGAAAGCTTTTGCCCCCTGCGTAATGATTTGCGGATTTTCCACCGCGGCGGAATTCACGCTCACTTTTTCCGCTCCCGCATGGATCACGTTCCGCATATCATCCAGATTGCGGATTCCGCCTCCTACAGAGAAAGGAATGAAAATCGTTTCCGCCACCCGCCGCACCACATCGATCATGATGTTGCGTTTGTCCGACGACGCCGTAATATCGTAAAATACAATTTCATCCGCGCCCTGTGCGTAATATTCCCGCGCCGCTTCCACGGGATCGCCGATATCTACGTTGCCTTTAAACTTGATCCCCTTGGTGAGCTTGCCGTCGCGCACGTCGAGGCAGGGAATGATTCTCTTGCTGATCATGACGGCCTCCATGTGCAGAAATTCTTTAAAATCTGAAGGCCCGGGCGACCGCTTTTTTCCGGGTGAAACTGCATGGCCACAAGATTGTTCCTGGCAAGCACCGAACAAAACGTTATGCCGTATTCGGTGACGCCTAAAATCGCCGCTTCATCGGCAGGCGCCGGATAATAGGAATGCACAAAATAAAATTCAGCCTCCGGCGAAACATGATCAAACACCGGATGGCTGCGCAGCAGCCTGACGCTATTCCAGCCCATATGAGGAATTTTTAATAACTCACCATTGAACGCTAATGTTTCCGGGAAACGCCTGGTCGAACCGGCAACAAGACTCACGCACGGGGTGTCGTTTTCCTCGGAGTAATCCAGAATAATCTGCGTCCCCAGACAAATGCCCAGCAGAGGCTTGCCGGTTTTGATGTAATCTCGCAGCCAGACATCCAGTTTCTTTTGGCGCAGATAAGCCATGGCTTCGCCCGCCGCGCCGACACCGGGGAAAATCACCCGCGACGCCGCATCGAGCTTTTTCGCATCATCCGTGATGATGAATTCCTGCCCGATACTCTGCAGAGCGCGTGCAACGCTGGTAATATTTCCGGCGTTATAGTCGATAATCGCGATCATTGTTCATTCCTTACCAAATTTCTGGAATATGCCTTTAGCAATTTTTCTGTTCAATTTACAGTTAATTTTTATCATTTTATACATTAATCCCACACTGATACAATTTTGTTCCTGGTCAAATTATCTTGACACATTTCGGACGTCTTGCTATGTTTTTAGAACATCCAGACGCAAAAAAGATCAACGTACAGCAACATGTCAACCAACCATCGATATGTGGTTATGCCATGGACATGAAACGCGATTACTATGAGGACGTTGAGTTATTCCGAAGCGGCACGATTCTGACGTGGTCCATCGTATTACTGGTTTTTCTTTTTACCCTTCCCGTTTATTTACCGTCTTATAACATCTACCTCTTAAATATTATCATGGTTAACATCATTCTGGCGGTCGGCCTTAACATCCTTGTCGGCTACACCGGCCAGATATCGCTGGGACATGCCGGTTTTTTTGCCATCGGCGCCTATGGCACATCATTAATCATGATGAATTTCCACTTTCCGTTCTTCGCTGCAATCATTCTGGCCGCGTTGATTGCAGCCTTTTTCGGCTTTATAATCGGCCTTCCGGCGTTGAGGCTTGAAGGCCCCTATCTTGCGATTGCCACTCTGGGCTTCGGGTTGACCATTATGCACATCATCGGCCGGTGGGATTTCTTTGGCGGCAGGATGGGAATCACCGCCCCGCCGCTTGATATGGGTATTTCAGGGACATCGTTCAGTTACGTCATCCAGGGTGATGTAAAGATTTACTATCTGATATTGATGATGACTGTTTTGCTGGTCATCGGCGCGCGCAATCTGATGAAGACCAGGGTGGGCAGAGCGTTTATGTCCATCCGGGACGACGACATTGCAGCAGAAGTCATGGGCGTCAATCTGACGATTTATAAAACCCTGGCATTTGCCGTAAGCGCTTTTTACGCAGGCGTGGCGGGCGGCCTTTACGGTTTTGTTGTCGGCTTTTTCGATCCCTTTACGTTCAACCTGATTCTTTCCATCATCTTTCTGGTCATGATTACCGTCGGCGGCCTGGGATCGATTATGGGCGCTATCATGGGTGCCATGCTTATCACCTATCTCCAGTACGACTTATTGAAAAATGTGGAAAATCTGCCCTATCTGGGGGCACTTCTCACGACGGTATCAAAAAAATGGTTTACGGTGATCGGGCTGGCCAATTTCTCCAGCATTGCACTGGGACTCATCATGATCACGATCGTCATTTTTGAACCGCTGGGCATGTTCGGCATCTGGATCCGAATCAAAAAATACTGGAAGACCTGGCCTTTTTAAAAAAGCTGAAGGGAGTCCGTCATGTTTGAAATGCTGCTGATCGAGGGAATCGCCATCGGGGCCTGCTATGGTCTTTTCGGCGTCGCCGTCGCCATCATTTACAAAACATCGGACGTCATCAACTTCGCCCAGGGTGAAATGGGAATGGTTGCAACCTTTGTCGCCTATCATGTCTTGACGGTCTATAACGTGCCCTTCTGGCTCGCCTTTCCCGTTACGCTGATTTTTGCCATCCTGCTGGGCATGGCAATCGAGTTTTGTTTTCTGCGTCCGGCCAAAGATCCGACCGTGCTGGGGCTTCTGATTATTACGCTCGGCGCGGAAATGCTGCTTATGGGACTGGCCGGCTGGAAGTGGGGAGCGGAACAGAAAGATTTTCCCTTTCTGCTGTCCGTTACCAAGACACATGAAATGCTGCCCGGCATCTTTATTAACGAATGGACGATCGGTGTCTTTTCCCTGTCCATCATCATCATGATATCCCTGTTCTTATTTTTCCGTTATTCGAAGCTGGGCATCGCCATGCGCGCCACCCAGCAAAACGTCAACGCAGCCAAGATCATGGGCATCAAAGTGGAAAGAGTATTCTCCATTACCTGGGCGATGAGTTCGCTGATCGGTGCCGTCGCGGCCATGTTCTTCGCGGCGCGTTCCGTGCTGGATCCCAATTTTATGATGGAACCGTTTATGCGCGCTTTTGCCGCGGCCGTCCTGGGCGGTCTGACCAGCATTCCCGGTGTCGTCGTCGGCGGCCTGATTTTGGGTATTATCGAAAATTTCTTCGGTTACGCCTGGCCGGAATGGAAACCGATCGTCGCGTTTGTTGTTATCATCCTGATCATTACCGTCAGGCCGAGCGGACTGTTCGCGAAACATTATATCAAGAAAGTGTAACGTGAAGCATCGGAGCATTATCATGAGTAAAACCGTGAAAATCCTTATCCTGGCTTGCGCGGTGCTGGTTGTTTTCGGATTGGTTATCTGGGATGCGCCCCGAAACCGCCTCGAATTGTTTCTGGAAAAAAGCGTCATTGAAGAAACCGCCCGAAACTATCTGACTGCCGAAATGAAAAAAGATTCGCGGCAGGTCTATGCGCTTTTGGCGCCTTCATCGGATTATAAAAAGACACACACGTACGAAGAATATTTGAAAGACATCGCCGAAAATTCTTCCGCGGCATTGAACACCTGTAAAATTGTCAGAATTTACCATCTGCGGGATAACCACAACCGGCACAATTATCCCGCTGTGGACAAATTGGTTCAGGTGGAGGTGGAAGTGACGTTTGGACACGCAGGTCCGAACAGTATCTTTAATTACAGCTTCACGTTCCTGAAAGAAAAAGGGAAATGGTACAAGGGTTGATCCCCCAGACCATAACGGCATAAAGAGGTTAATCATTTATCTAAACTCATTAAAGCATGGAGGTCACTATGAAAAGATTCATCATTGCATTGACGATTGTCATCGCTGTTTTTATTGCTTCGCTTCTTGTTTTTGCCCAGGCCAAATCGGGCTTTGACAACAAGGAAATCCGTATCGCCCAGTGGGGGCCGCAGACGGGACCTGCCGCACCCTGGGGATCGGTCGCCAGAGGGAGCGGCCTTCTGTTTCAAATTGTCAACGATGAAGGCGGCATCCACGGACGTAAAATCAAATATTTCATCCGCGATGATCAGTACAACCCCGCCCAGACTAAAGCCGTGGTCAAGGAACTTGTCGAGCGTGAGGGAATTTTTGCTTTTGTGGGCGGCGTCGGTGCTGCCTGCGGAATGGCCGTGAAAGATTATCTGGCGCAGAATAAAATCATCTGGGTCAATCCGTCGACAGCCATTGACGAGTATGTGTTTCCCGTCAATCCGTACCTCTTTGCCATGTATACTCTCTATGATGATGAGGCCAGCATTCTGACCAAATATACGGTGGAAAAACTGAAAGCCAAAAAAATCGGATTCCTGTATCAGAACGACGCATATGGCAAGAGCGGCCTCAA